>JBGOUV010000221.1:0-11622 GCA_041477815.1 Terriglobia bacterium
CACCGCCACCCACACCGCGAGCAGAGTCGCCAGGGGCTCCCGTACCAGGTAGAGCAGCCCCACCACCGCGCCGCAGGCCGCCCACTCCCACCGCCGCACCCGCTCCCGCAGCAACAGATACGCCGCCACGCCGGCCACCACCACCGCCAGCGCCGCCACGTACCAGGCGAAATGCGGCGTCCCCTTCCGGACCTCTTCGAGATTGTTCCGGAACGCTACGGCGGAAGCCGCCACCACCACCACTACCCAGATCCAGGCTGCGGCGTCGCGCACGGCCGGCATCAGCCCTGGCCCCCGCCCGGACCCAGCAGATGCAGCGGCATTACCTTGCCGGTGGTAGTCGTGTAGGGCTCGGCCAGCTCCACCTCCACCGCCTCCGCGTGCCGCCAGATCCGGGCGGCCACCGCTCCTCCCCGGTACTGCCGGATTTCCTGCAGAAAACAAGCCCGCGCCGCTTCCGCCGCCAGACGCCCCACCCGCGGGCTCACCCGCAGCGTCAACTGCGTCTGGTTCTTCCCTTCCCGCTCCACTAACTGATAATCCCCCAGCCGGCCCCCCAGGCGCCGCGGCAGCGCCTCCTCCAGAATCCGTACGATGTTGCCTCCCACCAGCGTCATCCCCTGCCCCGTCAGCTTGCCGAAACTGAAGATGTCCCGCACCCGCTCGGTCATGCCCGCGGCCTGGAACCGGCACCGGCACTCCGCCTTCTCCACCACCCCCGCGTCGTCCATCTCGGTATTGATGAGCAGAATGGGGGCCATCGGCAGCAGGGTGGTGAACAGCAGGGAGTCCACTTCCACCTCGGACAGCGGCGCCACCCGCCGGTACGGCGTCACCGCCACCGCGTCCCGAAACAGGTGGACCGAGTTCCCCGTGCGCATTTGCCGGCAGGCGAATCCCACCGGCCCCACTTCATAGATCCAGTAGACCGGGCACACCCGCACCCCCGCCGCCTCCATCACCGCCCGCTTGGCCTCGGTTATGGCTTCGCCGGTGACCACGAAGTGCGCCCCGCGGATATCCAGCCCCTGATCCTGCGCCGCCGCGGCGATCCGCGCCCCCGGACTGGCCAGCACGTACACCATGCACTCGCTGCTCCGGGCTCGTTGTTCGGCCACCCACCGCGCCACCGGCGTGAAGTCGTTCGGCGGCAAGTCGGTTGGATACGGCATCCGCGCCCCCAGCAGCCTCGCCCACGCTACCAGTACCCGGGTGACCACCCGATAATGTCCGGAATCTCTCCACCCGCCGCTGACCGTGAACCACCGCTGCATGGGCTCGCCCAGGTGCGCGAGCACCAGGGAATTCGTGAACGCCGCCGCATCCGGAAGGATGGACATCGTCACCGCCCGCGCGGCGTGCTCCCATCCATGCTCCCGAGCCAGCAACTTCCAGTACGCCTCCCGATAGCGCAAGAACTCCGCGCTCGGACGCGACCGCGTCCGCCGGCTCCGGCTCCCGCTCGAACGACCCTCCAGCAGTCCCTTTACCAGCGGATTCAAGAAAGACCGCTCATCGGAAGCAATCTCCCGCCCGGCCCGCACGATCGGCGTCTTCCCCTTGAATTCATCGTGGGTCAGGTATACCCCGGCCCGATGCAACTGCGCCAGCGCGCCTTCCAACCCGTCGCGCCGGACGGCCTCCTGGAGGTCCTCATACCCACACCCGGCCAGCCGAAACATCCGGCCGTAGGGATGTTGTTCGTTGGCGAAGACCGCCCGCCGCAGGGTGTCGAGCCACCGCGACTCCCGCTGGGCCATCTGCTCGCGCAGCAGAAGCTCCGGATCCGCCAACCGGGGCGACCGCAAAAACCGGTACACCCCCAGCCCCATGCGCGCGTAATAACCGGCCTCACGCAGCATGCCGGTGATCAGTCCTTTCTGGATGCAAGCGACATTATAAACCACCGCCGGGAACGGGATCCCTCGCGCCTGCTACAATCGCTTCATGCCTCCTGCCACCGCCGGCTACGTCCTGGTCGGCGGCCGCTCCAGCCGCTTCGGCTCCGACAAGGCTCTCCTCGACTGGCACGGCCAGCCTTTGGCCCTCCATGTAGCGGAAAAGGTGCGCCAAGCCGCCGGCTCCATAACCCTGGTAGGCAATCCCGACCGTTACCAGCACCTGGGCCTCCGCCTCCTTGCCGACCCCCTCCTCCACCACGGCCCCCTGGCCGGGCTCCAAGCCGCCCTGGCCCACACCACCTCGGCATGGAATCTAGTAGTAGCCTGCGACATGCCTAACCTGACAACTGCCTTCCTGACCTACCTGCTCGAGACCGCCCAGGCCAGCAATCCCGACATCCTTCTTCCCCAAGGTCTCCAAGACCGCCCCGAACCCTTGTGCGCCGTTTACCACCAACGCTGCCGGGAGGAGATTCAGTCCGCCCTGGCCCAAGGTATCCACAAGATGACCGCAGCCTTCACCCGCCTGCGCGTTCTCCTGCTCCCCATCGCCGACCATAGTCTCTTCGCCAACCTGAACACCCCCGCAGACCTTCCAGACACCCCTGCTGTCCTCCCCTCGGTCATACGGGACTAGAGGGGAAGACACCACCGCAGGATTTTGGTGTCGAGGACGACCCTCACCGCTCCAGGAACTCCTGCGGTTCAGAGGCGGTCAAGGGCGAGTCCCAGCCTTCCCGCAGGGCGATCTTCCCTTTCGCGCTCCCGAAGACCCGTTGGCGGCGCTTCTCCCAGCTCTACGACAAGGGTGCCGGGGTGCGCCATGATGATGCTCTCACCCATCACCAGGCCCGTTCGGTGAGCCGGGACAGATTCGTTCTTGGCTTCGTGAGTGTTCACTTGGCTGCGGCAAGCGGTCTACAATGAAGGTTTATGCCCAGGGCACGGATCGGGATTGTCGGCCACAGCGGCTATAGCGGGGCCGAACTGGTGAAGATTCTGCGGAGGCATCCTCACGCGGAACCGGTCTTGTTCGACCATCGCGCCGACGGCGGAGGCGACGCGGCCTGGTCCCCGGAGGCCCTGCGGGAGCACAAAATCGTTCTCCTGTTTCTGGCCACGTCGGCGGAAGTGTCGATCGAGTTGGCGCCGGTGGCTCTGGACCAGGGTGTTAAGGTCGTCGACCTGAGCGGCGCGTTCCGGCTGCGGACGGCGGAAAATTACCAGCGCTGGTACGGGGCCGAGCATGCGCGCCCGGATCTGCTGGCCGAGGCCGCTTACGGTTTGCCGGAGTTCTGGCGGGAGCGGATCCGGGGGGCGCGCCTGGTGGCGAACCCCGGCTGTTATCCGACAGCGGCCAGCCTGGCGCTCGAGCCGCTGGTGAAGGCCGGGGTGATCGAGCGCGCGGCCGGCGTGGTCTGCGACGCCAAAAGCGGGGTCAGTGGGGCGGGCAAGAGGCCCACTGCGAAGACGCATTTCGGCGAGGTGGCGGAGAATCTTTCGGCCTATGCGGTGCTGGAGCACCGGCACGTCCCTGAGGTATTGCTGAATACAGGTATCAAAGAGTCGGAACTGAGCTTCACAGCCCAGCTCCTGCCGGTGCACCGGGGCATCCTGGAGACCATCTACTTCCGGGCGAACCGGGCGTTGGAGGCGGGCGAGGTAGTCGGGATCTACCGGCAGCGCTACGCCACGGAGCCGTTCCTGCGCCTCTATACGGACGGGAAGCTGCCGGACCTGCACGCCGTGGCCCATACCAACTTCTGCGACATTGGCGTGAAGGCCGATCCCGCCAGCCGGCGCGTGGTGGTGGTGGCGGCGATCGACAACCTGGTCAAAGGCGCGGCCGGACAGGCGATTCAGAACATGAACCTGCTTCTGGGATGGGCGGAGACCGAGGCCTTGCTGTGAAGCTGCTGGTCAAGCTGGGCGGCACGCTGCTCGATTCCGCCGGCAGCCGCGGGCGGCTGGCCCCCGAGATTGCCGCGTTGGTGGGGCAGGCCCACCAGGTGGTAGTGGTCCATGGAGGCGGCAAGCAACTGACTCGCTACCTGACTCAGCGGGGCGTGGAGAGCCGGTTTGTGGGGGGATTGCGGGTGACCACGCCGGAGACCCTGGAAGCGGTTGTGAAGATTCTTGCGGGGCAGGTGAATACCGAACTCGTAGCCGTACTAGTCCGGGCGGGGGCGCGCGCGGTGGGCTTGACCGGGGCCGATGACGGGCTGGTTCGGGCGGTCCGTATGGCGCCCGAATTGGGGGCGGTGGGGAAAGTCGAGCGGGCTCGGGCGGAGCTGCTGGAGCTGCTCACCGGACACGGGTACTTGCCGGTGGTGGCCTGCCTGGCAGGGGGGGCTCAGGGGGAGCTATACAATGTCAATGCCGACCAGATGGCGGTAGCCTGCGCGGTGGCTTTTCAGGCCGACCGGCTCATCTTTCTGACCGACGTGGAAGGGGTCCTGGACGGGGACCAGCGGCTCCTCCCGGAGCTGACCGCGGCCGCAGCCTTGGAGCTCATCGAGCGCGACGTGGCCCAGGGCGGGATGGAGGCCAAGCTGCGAGCCTGCGTGGCGGCGGTGGGGCAGGGAGTGGGCGAAGTTCAAATCGGCCCGGGGGCTCGCGCCGGAGTCCTGGAGGAACTGCTCCGGGGCCGGGCGGTGGGGACCACCGTCCGCCGCTGAAAACTACACAAAAAGATTATGAGATTAAAGCCATTCTTTTAGCACTATATCTCTGTATAATGCGAGTGGTAATTTAAGAATGATCCAAGGTATAGGGAGGCGCATCGATGAAAATGCAGGCCGTGGAGGTGAAGGATTCTCTCGGCCGCCTCCTGTTCCATCCCATTTTCCGGGCGACCGGAAAGAAGCTGATGGCCAAAGGGCATCTGCTAAGCGAAGAGGACCTCCGTTTGCTTAACGCGGAGGGTCTCGATCGCGTGTGGGTGGCCGAGCTGGAACAGGGCGAAGTCGGCGAAGACTACGCCGCCAGTGTCATCGCTTCGGACGTGGGCTGCGGAAGCCTGGAAATCCGAATGGTGGCCGGCGGGCGTGCCAATTTGATGACCACAGAAAGCTGTTGCATGCTGGTGGATGACGTGCTGTTGCGCGACATCAACCAGGAGGGGTGTGTGGCGGTGGCGACGAGCTCCAACTTCTCGTACGCGCCGGCGGGCCAGCGGGTGGCTACGGTGAAAACCATGCCCTTCGCAGTGTTGCAACACCACATGGAAAGCACCCGCACGCTGCTGCGGGAGCGGGGACCGATTCTGCAGGGGCGTCCCATCCGGACGCCGGTGGTGGCGGTTCTTTATACGGATCCGCACCAGGGGGATCGGGCCAAAACGCTGTTTGAAGGGATTATGCGGACCAGACTACAGCGGCTGGGCACGGCGGCGAGTTTTGTCCTGTGCTCGCTCGAGGACGAGGCGGCGGTCGCCCGGTCCCTGGAGCACCTGCTGCGCTCCCGTCCCACCGTAGTGTTAATCGCTTCTACTACCGCCCCCGCGGGGCCCGCCGACACGGTGGGCTGCGCCATGGGGCGCACGGGCTGTCAACTGGAGCGGTTCCTCGCTCCCGTCGAACCCGGCAATCTGCTGCTGCTTGCTTACGCGGGTGACGTCCCCGTAGTATCTGCCCCAGGATGTTTCAGGTCACCCAAACTCAACGTAGTAGACCTTCTGCTCCCACCCTTACTCGCCCGCTATCGGGTTAGCGGACCCGAGGTGGCCGGTCTCGGTCACGGCGGGTTGCTGCAGTAGGACAGGGCCTCCGGGCCTGTCCGGGGCGGGTCGCAAGGCCCGCCCTGCCGGTTCCGCGCTCCCGACCGGAGCGACTAGTTCTTGGACCCTCAGCCCGCGCGGAAGGCTTCCACCCGTTCGTCCTTGTGGAACAACTCCACCGCCCCGGCCCGGCGGGCGATCGCCTCCAGGTCGGCCTTTACGAAACCCACGGAGGCGAGCGAGATTTTGCCGTCGGGCTCGACCCAGACCAGCGACGGGACGTGCGTCAGGCCGTAGGCGTTCGACACCGGGTAGTCCTCGGACGCCGCATCCAGCAGCACCGGGAAGGTCACTCCAAATTGGCGGTTGAACTGCTCCGTGCTGCGCTGGTTGTCCTGCGAGATGCCGAAGATCCTCGCCGGACTGTTCCGGAAACGCTCCAGGAAAGGAAACGTGTACTGGCAGGTGGGGCAGGAAACCTTGAAGAATGCCAGCAGCACGGGTCCCTGGGCGAGCAGGGCTTGCAGGGACTGGGGAGCGCCCCGGAGGTCGGGCAGGGTGAATGCGGGCGCGGCGGCGCCTGGTTTCAGGATGGCCATGCAGGTTAGTTTAGCCTACCCGGTGAAACAAACCCAGCGGCGGCGCTCATTACGTGGGCAGGAGACTCTCCTGCGAAGGAGTTTGGCGGTCCTGGTAGTCGTGGCACTCCGGTCCCGGCCGGCGTGGAGCTGGGGCGACACCAGACAAGAACGTCAACCGGATATGGCCGTGGACCCAGCCATCTGTCCCGCCGTAACAAACCCGTAGCCGTGGTCGTAGAGGCGCGGGATCAGCAGGCGCAGAGCGCGAATGGTGGGGCGGCGGTCCACCTGCGAGGAAGTGCGGTCCCCGTCGTGGAGGCAGATGATCCCCCCGGGGGAGGCCTGCGTCTCCACGTGACGGGCGATCTCCTCGGCTTCCCACTCCCAGTCGTAGCCGATCACCGTCCACATCACGCCGGTGAGGCCGAACTCGGCCAGAACGGACCGCAGGCCGAACCAGCGTAGTCCGTAGGGGGCCCGAAACAGCCGGGCGCACGCGCCGGTGGCCTGGAGAATCGCCTTCTGGGTGTCGCCAATCTCCCGCCGGAGGCGGGCCGGGCCGCAGCCGAGCAGACGGGGATGATCATAGGTATGGTTGCCGATCTCGTGTCCGGCCGCGGCCACCTGACGGGAGAGGTGCGGCAGGCGTTCGATATTGGCTCCGCACTGGAAAAACGTCGCTCGGATGGCGTGGACGTCAAGGATCTCGAGCACCTCCAGGGTAGCCGGGCTGGGACCGTCGTCGAAGGTAAGGGCGAGGAGCTTCTGGTTCCGCGGTCCGCGCCAGATGCTGGGTCCGAACAGGGTCGCCGAACGCCCGCGGGCGCCGTAGCCCGCCACTGCCGCCCCGGCGGCCGCCACCGCTATCCCTAACTCTGCCACCATCCATACTATTATGAACGTTTGCAGACCACAGAATCACGTTTTGTGGCCGTCTTCGCGGCGGTGCTGGTCATCTTCACCAGCCTCCCGTACATAGCAGGGATACAGCTTCCCTTCCCCGACTCGCGGTTCGACCAGGTCCTGAGCTTCGACGCCGACTTCCACTCCTATTTCGCTTTCATGCGGCAGGCGCGCGACGGGCAGTGGCTGTTCCACAGCCCCTACACTTCGGAGCCCCACGCGCCTGCCCTGTTCAACCTGGAGTGGCTGGTGTTCGGCAAGCTGGCGCGGCTGCTGGGCGGGTCGCTGGAGGCGGCGATGCACCTGGAGCGCGTGGCCGGCATCTTTCTGCTCGCGTTCGGTCTGTACCGCCTTTGTTCCCTGTTGCTGGCGGGAGAAGGGAGGCGCCGCTTTGCCTTCGCCCTGGTTTTGCTGGGCGGCGGATTCGGCTGGATACCCCATGTACCGGTGATGGGCAAGCGGTTTCCCCAGTTTGCGAGTCCCGACATGTATGCGGGAGTGCATCCCTTCTTTTGGATGCTGATAGCGCCCCATTTCCTGCTGCCCCAGGCGCTGGCGGTGTGGACCCTCGTCATGGTGCTTACCCATCGCTACGTGGCGGCGGCCGCGCTGCTGCTGGCAACCGGGGCTATGCGCCCCTTTGACATGCTGCAGCTTTCGGCCGCCATCGGTCTGTTTGGCTTGCTGCGACGGTCGCTTCCGGCGCTGGCGGTGGTGGCGGCGACTCTGCCGCTGTGGCTCCACTATGTGTGGATCTTCAAGTTCCATCCCATCTTCCAATGGTGGAGCATCCAGAACGTCTTTCCTCCCCGGCCGCCGGCTATGCTGGCCGTGAGCCTCGGTCTGGGCGGTCTGCTGTTCCTCTGGGCCCGCTTCGGACTGCCCGACCTGCGACATCCGGACAGCCAGCCGGCCCCCCGGGTCCTGCTGGCGTGCTGCGCCCTGTGCAGCCTGGCGCTGTTCTACAGTTTTCCGCTCCTCAGCTTCAGTCTGCAGATCATCACTACCCTGGCTATCCCGGTGGTGCTGATCGGCGTCACGCGGCTGCAGCCGCATCGGGGGTGGCTGGTCCTGCTGGTGCTCAACTCCCTGACCTCGGCGGTGCTATGGCGGGCGTCGATCTACGACCTGGAGCAGGGGAATCATCGGACGCCTCACGACCTGCTGGCCGCCTACGACTGGCTGGCCCGCCACAGCCGGCCGCGGGAGCTGGTCCTGGCCGGCGAGCAGGACTCCAACCGTCTGCCCCGCTACGCCCCGGTCACCGTGTTTTGGGGCTACTTCACCACGGTGAATTACACCGACAAGAAAGGACTGCTGCAGAAGTTCTTCGACCCCAGCACGACGGCGGAGTGGCGGCGCAACTTTCTGGTGCATCACCGCTTTCGCTACGTGCTGTTGCGGGCCGACCACGCGCCGCCGGCGGGTCCGCTCCAAGAAATGTTCCGCAACGCCACGGCGGTCATTTATCGGGTGGACCTCACCGCACCGCCGCCGTAAGGAGGCGGATCCGCGCGCCCGGCTGAACCCTCCGCTCCCTCCCCGTCGCGGCCTGGGTGGTACCATGAAATGCGCGGGATGGAAAACGCCGAGATTGCCGCCCTGCTCTACGAAACCGCCGACCTGATGGAGATCGCGGCGGAGGACCCCTTCCGCATCCGCAGCTACCGCAACGGCGCCGCCGCCCTCGAGTCGCATCCCGACCGCGTCGCCGACATCGTCGCCGATCCCAACCGCGACGTCACCGCCATCCGAGGCATCGGCAAGGGCCTGGCCGCGGTCCTTCGTGATATCGTGCAGCGCGGCAGCTTCGACCGCCGCGATCAGCTCCTCGAAAAATACCCTCCCACGGCGCTGGAGCTGCTCAAGATCCAAGGACTCGGTCCCAAGAGTATTGCCCTCATCTACCAGCACTACCGGTGTTCGACGATCGACGACCTGGAGCGTCTCTGTCGCGACGGGAAGCTGCGCCTGCTGCCGCGGATGGGCGAGAAGCTGGAGCAGAAGGTCCTGCGTTCGATCGAGAGCTACCGGCGCAGCGGATCGCGATACCTGCTCGACTTCGCCGACCGTACGGCGCGCGAGCTGGTAGCCTATTTATCGGATACACCGGGAGTGGACCGGGTGACGCCGGCGGGGAGCCTGCGGCGCGGGCGCGAGACGGTCGGTGACCTGGACATGCTGGTGACCGGACCCCAGCCGGGGCCGGCCCTGGAACACTTCTCCCGGTATCCCCGCATCCGCGAAGTCCTGGCCACGGGGGAGAACAAGTACAGCGCCAAGATCGGCCACGAGGGCCTCCAGGTAGACGTGCGGGTGCTGGACCGCTCGAGCTACGGCAGCGCCCTGCAGTACTTCACCGGCAGCAAGGACCACAACGTCAGCCTGCGCCAGCGGGCCATCCGCATGGGTTTCAAACTGAGCGAGTACGGCCTGTTTCGCGCCGCCGACGAGTCGCGGGTAGCGGGCGCCACCGAGGAGGAGGTCTACGCCGCGCTGGGTCTCGCCTGGATCCCGCCCGAGCTGCGCGAGAACACCGGGGAGATCGAGGCCGCCGCCGCTGGGTCGCTGCCCGAGTTAGTTGAGCTGAGACACATGCGGGGCGACGTCCACATGCACACCACCGCCACCGACGGCCGCAACTCCATCGCCGAAATGGCCGCCGCCGCCCAGGCCGCCGGATACGAGTACCTGGCTATCACCGACCACTCCCAGGCCCTAGCCATGGCCAACGGCCTGGACGAGCGCCGCATCGTCGAGCAGATCGCCGAGATCCGCCGCATCAACCGGGATTTTCCGGGACTCACCATTCTGGCCGGGTGCGAGGTGGACATCCGGCAGGACGGCGCCATGGACCTGGACGACGACGCCCTCGCCCAGCTCGACATCGTCATCGGCAGCGTCCACAGCTACATGAATCAGGATACTACCCAGATGACCGACCGCCTGCTGCGCGCCATAGAGAATCCCTACCTGAACGTGCTCGGCCACCCCACCGGCCGGATTCTGCTGCGGCGGGAGGGATATCCCTACGACTTTGAGCGGGTCGTGACGGAGGCCGTCAGGCGCGGGATTCATTTCGAGATCAACGCCAGCCCCGAGCGCCTGGACTTGGGCGCGAACCTGGTGCGCGCCGCCCGAGCCAAGGGAGCGAAGTTCGTCCTTTCGACCGACGCCCACCACGTCCGGCAACTGGACAACATGAAGTACGGGGTGTGGATGGCCCGGCGCGGGTGGCTCGGCCCTTCTGATATTCTGAATACCCAGGACGCCGCCGGATTTCAAGCGGCCCTGCGGAGACCTCCCTCATGAGTGACGACCTGCGGTACCCCATCGGCAAGTTTGACATCGAAGGTCCCATTACCCCCGAGCGCCTGCGGCAGTGGATCGGCGAGATTGCGGCCGCGCCCGGCCAGTTGCGCGCCGCCGTGGCCGGACTCACCGAGGCCCAGCTCGATACGCCCTACCGTCCCGGCGGGTGGACGGTGCGCCAGGTGGTCCACCACGTGCCCGACAGCCACATCAACAGCTACTGCCGCTTCCGCCTGGCCCTCACCGAAGAGGCGCCCATCATCAAGCCCTACGACGAGGGACGCTGGGCCGGGCTGCCCGACGCCAGCACGGCTCCGGTGGAGCTGTCCCTGGCCCTGCTGGAATCGCTCCACCGGCGCTGGGTGGTGCTGCTCGAATCGCTGACCGGGGCCGAGTGGGACCGCCGGTTTCTCCATCCGGAGCTGGGGGAGCGGACGCTGCGCGCGACCGCCGGCCTGTACGCCTGGCACGGGCGGCATCATGTGGCCCACGTCACCAGCCTGCGCGGCCGCATGGGCTGGTAATAAGATGGGGGCCGGGGGCCAGCGGCCGGGGGCCAGGGAGACGTGGTCCGGGATCAGTTGGGCTAGCCGGCGCAGCCGTCTGGCTCACTTCCCTCGGCCCCTGGCTCCTCGGCCTTTCCGCCCTACTACTAATCATAGGCTTCTGCCAGCTTTACATCGGGCCGGTCTCGCTTCCCGCGCGCAAGCCAGCGAAGACCCCTACCCGCTGGACGGAGATGCCACGGGTGCCTGACAAATTGGTTGACAATGAGAAATACCGGCATTCTAATAGGGGTGAATGCGGGCGCGCTGGGCTCGGGCGCCGGAAGTGTGTGCCGGCTGAGAATCGGAGGATTTAGGCCGACCGGCCGGTCGGCCTAACACGACAGCGGCAGATTGAGAAATGTCCATGAAGTCGTTGGAGTGCAAGCACTTATCAGCCGGGATCGGATGGAGCGGTTTCGGTTTAGGCCGACCGGGCCAGTTTTATGCAGACGGGTCAATTAGGAGTTGGACTAAACCGCTATCGCGGTAACCGGTCTACAGGCGTCCAGGTCCTAGCAGGGCACAATAGACATCAAGACATAGGTTCGTAGCTCTGGTTCTCCCAGGGGCTCCGATTGCGGAACCATAGGAGGGGCTGCCGAGCAGCCCCATTCTGTTTCACAAAAGGAGCTTACCGATGACCTCCCTACGTCAACGCA
>JBGOUV010000578.1:0-2981 GCA_041477815.1 Terriglobia bacterium
CACTCAACTGGCAGTTGGTCCAACTTGTTGACCCCTCGTGCAGGACGCTAGATTCATGGCCGCAGCCCCTAAAGGCGACGACGTTTAGGAAAGTCTTGAACCGCGCGAGGAAGCTCAAGCTGGAAATCGAGCAGTTGCGGCAAACCCCCCACATCTACTCTCTCGCGTCCGATAGGAAGATACAACCCCAAGACCTGCTGCATCCGCATTGGAATCTGGAAGAGCACTTTCGGGGTCTGCTGAGCCTTGACAAATTCGCTCGTGGATTCGGACCTCGCCAGCAACCGGATTTCAACGAGATCTTGGGCCGGCTGGTGAACTACGTTCGGTACAAGTTTGGCCAACGGAAATACCGAGATGAATGCGGCCGCAAGCTGCGCGAGGGTGAGCCGCGTATTGAAGTGAACGTGGCCCGGGACGAGCTGTCGCTGGCCTCTTACAACCTGTTCCCAGGCGAAGAGCGCATCGTGGGGTGGCGGTTGCGGGCGATTCTGCAGGAGGCGGTGATGTGAGCAAGTACGAGGTGATCCTGTACTGGAGCGAGGAAGATGACGCCTATATTGCCGAGGTGCCAGAATTGCCCGGTTGTATGGCAGATGGTGCGACGTACAGAGAAGCTCTGGAAAACGCCGAGTTGATTATCCATGAATGGATCGAAACGGCTAAGGGGTTGGGCCGGCCTATCCCGGAACCTCGTGGCCGGCTCCTATACGCCTGAGGGTTCTTAGAACGTCAACCGCAGCCCCATCTGCATGATGCGCGGCTCGCTGGTTCCGTTGATCTGACCGGGATTGGCGGCGCCGATGTTGTTGCGCGGGTTGGAGAGGTTCGCGTGATTCACGGCGTTGAACATCTCCCACCGGTACTGCACGCCCCACCGCTCGCGCACTCGGAACCTCTTGAACAGCGCGAAATCCAAATTCCAGCGGCCGGGTCCGGTGAGGATGTTGCGGCCGGCGTTGCCGTAACTGCCCAGGGCCGGCAGGACGAAGGCGGAGGCCTCGAAGTATTTGGCGAGCAGGTCGTCGCGCGAGCGGCCGGTATCGAGGAAGGGGTTGCCGGCCAGGTTGGGGCGCTGAGTGCCCGTGCCGGAAAGGGCGCGGTCCTGGCCGCTGACTACGGTGAAGGGGCTGCCGGCCTGCGAGATGAGTATCCCGTTGGCTTGCCATCCGCCTAGTACCCACTTGGCCGGGCCTGACTTGGGTCCCGGAACTTCCCAAAGGAACGACGCCACCCAGCGGTGGCGGATGTCGAAGTCGGCGAGGCCTTTGTCGGCGCGGAGGTCGAGCGGGTTCTGGCCGTTGAAGTTGTCCGCCTCGAGGGAGATGCCGTCGATGGCCTTGCTGAACGTGTAGCTGGCCAGCAAGGTAAAGCCTTGGGTCAGCCGCTTTTGCAGCGAGAACTGCAGGGCGTGGTAGGTCGAGTTGATGACGTTCTCGTAGCTGATGATGCTGGCGTAGTTGGGGGCGTAGAGGCGGCGGTTGTCGATGTTGGCGAGGGTGGCTCCGGGGCCGAAGGGGGCGGGGTTCAGCTCCCGGCGGATGGGCAGCCGGGTTCCTTTGGTCCCGACATAGGCAGCGGTGAAGAGGTAACTGGGCGCCAGCTCGCGCTGGAGGTTGAGATTCCACTGCTGGTTGTAAGGGGCGACGATACCCGGATCGACCGAGAGCCCGACCGTGACCGGCAGCAGGAACCGGTAGGCAGCCCGCTCCTGGGCGGTGGCGGGCGGAGCGTAGGGGAAGGGGTTGACGCGGCCGGCGTAGGGGTCGCTGAAGCTGCGCGGCCCGTTCACCGTGATCTGCAGGGAGTAGGGCGGCGAATTGACGAAGTGGCTCACCTCGTGGAAGCGCGGCGTGTCGTAGAAGATGCCGTAGGCGCCGCGGAGGCTGGTCTTCTTGTTGCCGAAGGGGCTCCAGGCAACGCTGACTCGGGGGGCCAGGTTATTCCAGTCGTTGGAGGCGCCGCTGCGGGAGATGCCGGCGTCGTTGGCGTACACCAGGCCGGCGGGGGCGCTGGGGAACAGGCCGGACTGCTGGCCCGGCCGGAAGACGGTCAACTCGTCGGCGGCGGAGTAGAACGGAAAGAACGGCTCCCAGCGCAGACCGAACGAAAGCATCAGGTGCGGATGGACTTTCCAGTCGTCCTGCGCGAAAACGGAGTAGCTCTGGTTGCGGATTTGGTTGATCCGCACCGAGCCCTGCGTGAACCGCTGCGGAAGACCCAGCAGGAAGTCGGCGAAGGCGTTGCCGCTGAACTGCCCGTTGAAGTTGAACTGCGGGTCGACGCCGTTGGCGGTGACGCGGTCGCTCTTGCTCCAGCGATACTCACCGCCGAACTTCACCAGGTGCGCGCCGCGGGTATAGGTGACGGCGTAGGCGGCTTGCTGGATGCGGCGATCGATGAGGACGAGGTTGTCCTGGATCATGTCCCAGTAGCCGCTGATGCCGCCGCGATACTGGGGAACGAGCGTCTTGCCTAGGGCATCGCGCCCACCGCGCTCGGCTTTGACGCCCATGCTCTGGTAGGAGACGCCGTCGCCCTGGCCCACCGGCAGCGGGCCGCGATCGATTTGGGACCGGTTGAAGGTGTACTGCCCGACGGCGAGCAGCGCCGGCGTAATGGTCCAGGTGTGCTGGCCGGTGAGGTTCCAGGTGTCGAACTGCACTTCGGAGTGCAGCGACGGCAGGCCGGCGGTGAGAAACTCGCTGGAGTTGGTCCGGAAGTACCGCGCGGTGAGGCGCTGGCTCTGGGTGATGCTGTAGTCGCCGCGACCCAGGTATTGGCCGGTGTCCTGGTTCTGGGGACTGTTGTAGATATGGCGTCCGCCGGCGGAATTGGGTAGCGGCACCTCCATCAGCCGCAGGAAGCTCACCGCCGCCGGATCGAAACGAGTCGAGGGGACGCGGTTGCCGGGGAACACGGCGTTGGTAGCAGGATCGCGAGGCTTGATGCTGGAGGCCGCGAAGTCGCCGCCGCGTTCG
>JBGOUV010000049.1:0-24562 GCA_041477815.1 Terriglobia bacterium
ATATACAGGAACTCCCGGTTCCGCACTGCCCGCGCCGGATAACCCAAGTCGCCCCGCCGTACATTGGCGTGCCGCTCCCGTTCGACGAACACCATCTCGCGACGCCCGGGTTTCTCCTTCCCGGTCAGCAATCCCAGGAGGCTTCGTCCGGTCATTTCCGGCTTCGGCTTCAACCCAGCCGCCTCCAGGAAAGTGGGCGCCAGGTCCGCCAGCGTCACAAAACCGTCGACTACCCGCCCGCCCCCGAAACGCGCCGGCCAGCGCGCCGCCAGCGGCTGCCGCGTTCCGCCGTCGTAGAGGTTCGCCTTGCAGCGCGGGAACGGCCACCCGTTGTCCCCGCTGATCACCACCAGCGTGTTCTCCGCTCTCCCCGTCTTCTCCAGCAGGTCGAGCAGTCCCCCCACCTCGCGATCGAACCGCTGTACCTCGAAGTAGTAGTCGAGGATATCGCTCCGCACCTCCGGCGTATCAGGCCAATAGGCAGGTACTCTTGCCAGCGCCGGATTCAATCCCGCCGTCGCTCCCGCCCCCAAATCATACGGCCGATGCGGATCGTTGCTCCCGAACCAGAAGCAGAACGGCTTCCCGTCCGGCGTACCCTTTAGAAACTGCTCGAAGGTATCGAAGGTATCCCCCGCCGGATTACGCTTTCTGCCGCCGGCCTCAAATTTCCCCGGTCCCCAACCCTTCCGCGTGAATCCCACCCGATACCCCGCCGCCTCCAGCAAGTCCGGATACACGGGAAATTTCTGCGGCAGGAATCCGTGGAGATTGCCACCCTCTTCCAGCCGATGCGGCGCCTGCCCGGTCAGGATCCCGGCCCGCGACGGGGTGCACGACGGCGCGCAACTGAAGGCATGGGTGAACAGCACGCCCTGCTTGGCCACCCGGTCGAACACCGGGGTCGAAACCGCCTGGTCCCCATAGACGCCCGCGTGCCCGAAGGCCCAGTCATCAGCAAGACAAAAGAGGAGGTTCGGCCGCGTCTCCCCAGCCGCCATCGCCGCTCCCGCCAGGAAACTCCTCCGTGTGATCGCCATGTCAGAAGTATAGCTTCACCCCGAACTGGAAGGTCCGCATGGGCTGGCGCAGGTTCCGGACTTCGCCGACGCGCGGCGCATCCGGCGCCACCGCGTCGAGTCCCACCCAGCCGACACCGTTGGGACGCCCGAATTGCGGCGAGTTGAGCGCGTTGAACGCCTCCGCCCGAAACTGCAGCCGTCCCTGGTCTCCCAGGCGCCGGAGCGCCCAATTCTTACCCAGCGACAGATCGAGCACCTGGCCCGCCGGCGACACCAGGATCCCGTTGCCGGCGTTGCCGTAATGGCACAGTTCCGGGTGGTTGGGGATATTGCAGTCGGTCCGCCGGAACGCGGCAGGGTCGAACCACTTCTGCCGGGTCGCTTCGCCGAACAGGCGTCCGTCGGCCACGCGGTCCGGGTAGCTTGCGAAACCGGTGTTCAGGTTGCCCCCGCTGACGCTGAAGGGAAATCCCGTCCGCAGCGTCACCACCCCGGTGGTCTGCCAGCCCCCCAGCACCCCCCGGACCAGTCCTTTACTGTATCGGAACCAGGGTAATCCATAGACATAGTGGAGCGCGGCGCTGTGCGTCACATCGAAGCCGTAGCGGGTGCGGTCGGCCCGCCGGTCGCGAGGGTTCTGATAGGTGGCGTTGACGTCGCCCGCCGGGTCGTTGCGTCCGTAGCCCTCCCCCAGCGCCTTGCTGTAGACGTAGGCCAGACCCGCCGTCAGCCCGCGGCCGTAGCGCTTGTCCAAGGTCACCTGCAACCCGTGGTAGCTGCCGTTGGCGTAGCTGTCCAAATACCGGATGTTCCCCAGCGGGCGCGGCTGATCGCCCTCTCCCTGGCTCACGTACGCCGGCCACGGACGCCGCCGGTTGAGGTCGGTATCGGGCGAGGGGTCCGGCGCGTTGAAGTTCGGAATATTGTTGTCCAGGTGGCTGGTCTTGCTTCCCACGTAGGCCACGGTCAGGAAAGCCCTGCCCGGCAGGGCCCGCTGCACGTCCAGGCTCCACTGCACCACGCTGCTCGCCTTGTTGTCCGGCGGGAACAGCAGCACATTGGTGCGCGGCGCCGCCGTCGCCTGTCCGGGGAAGGCGTTGTCCAGGGTCAGGACCGGGAAACCCGGTCGGAACCGCCGCGTCTGGATGCCATAGGTCTGGCCCGCGTACTCATAGGCCAATACCTGCGCCACGTCGGTCACCTGGTTGAATCCGAGGGTCCCCGACTTCGGCGGCTGCAGGTTCAGAATGGTGAAATTGCTCAAATGCTGCGCGTTGGCGAACCACCCGAACCCGCCCCGGATCACCCATAGATCCGTGGCCCGGTAGGCCAGCCCCAGCCGCGGCATGAAGTACCGATTATCGGTATTGTAGAGGGTGAAATCCTGGCCGGGCGCGGCGACCATGGTGGGCAGCTTTCGGCCGTCGGAAGCGGTGCTCAAAACGTCCAGGCGCAGCGACCGCCAGGTGCGGTTGGCGTCGTGAGCCACCTGGAAGAAGTCCCACCGCAGGCCCAGGTTCGCGGTGAGCTTGCGCGTCAGCTTCCAGTCGTCCTGGACGTACGCGCCCCACCGGTTCTGCCGCGGGGCGGTGTAGAGCAGGCCCTCCGCCGTGGTGGTAGTCGAGGGATAGCCCAGCAGCCAGCCGGCCAGCGGATAGCCGCCCTCGCAGCATCCGATGCTGCCCAGCGGCACGTTGGCCGCCGCCCGGTCCAGGCCCACCCGCCGGTATTCGAGACCCGCCTTGTACTGGTGCGCCCCGCGATTCACCGAGAGGTTTTCGGAGAACTGGTAGACGCCGTTGAGGTCCACCCGCGCCCCGGAGTCGCCCTCCACCACGCCGGTGGGAGGAATCCCGGTCTCCAGCCGGTTGAACTTGCGGTTGCCGTCCACGGCCACGCGGAACTGGCCGATCCCCAGCGAGTCCACGTCGAAGTCCGTATAGGTTCGCGGGTTCACCTGGTCGTGATTCGCCTTGTTGAACCCCACGCGAAACTCGCTCAGCACCTGCGGGGTGAAGGCGTGCAGATGCTGGAAGCCCGCGTTGTGAGCGTCGACCGAGTAGACGGTCGGAAAGTTGGGGTTGAGGCTGCCCGCCTCGTAGCGGGTTCGCTGCCGCGCATAGCGCACGAAGATGCGGTCCTGGCTGTTGAAGATGTGGTCCAGCCGCGCGAAGTACTGGTTCTGATCGAGCACCGCCGGCACCAGCCGCCTCACGTTGATATCCAGCGGGTCCTCCGCCGTGAAGTCGGGCCGCGGCAGGAAGCGGTTGACGAAGTTCTGCGCGTTCTTGTCGATCTGGCTGGGCGGGATGATGTTGCTGATCCGGCCGGTGTCATCTCGAAACGGAAGCCCCGACCCCGGGTCGTAGATGATGATCGGGGGCCGCACCGGCTGGCCGTCCCGCAGTCGCGGACGCAGCAACGCCGAGAAATCCCCGTTGCGAAACGCCTCGGGAAACCAGAAGGCCTCCTGTACGCTCTCCTGCGTCTCCCGCGTCCCTTCGTAGTTGAAGCTCCAGAACGTGCGGTCGTGCAGCACCGGACCGGCCAGCCACGCCCCGAACTGGTTCCGCCGCAACCGGTTCTTCGACTGCGGCGGCGTCCCCGCCGGCAACTGGAAGTTCAGGAAGTAGTCCCGGGCGTCCGCCGCATTGTTGCGCAGGAACTCATAAAACGTCCCATGAAACTGGTTCGATCCGGAGCGCAGCGCGATCTGCACGATGGCCCCGTTGTTCTGCCCGTACTCGGCCGAGTAGGAGCCGGTCTGGATCTTCAATTCCTCGATAGCGTCGATTGACGGCGCGAACATCACCTGGTTCAACAACGGCTCGGTCGCGACTACGCCGTCCATGGTGACGTGCTGGTTGGCGTCCCGCTGCCCGTTGGCGCTGAGCGTGGTGGCGGCGCCGGGAAACGGAAACGCCCCCGCCGCCTGCCCGGTAAGCCCCATGCGCGTGCCGTACTGCACCCCCGCCGTCAGCACCGCCAGTCCGGCGAAGTTCCGCCCGTTCAGCGGCAACTCCTGGACATTCTTCTGATCGATGGTCTGCCCCACGGCGGCGTCATCGGTCTTCAACTCGACGCCGCTGGCCGCCACTTCCACCGTCTCGGTCGCGGCCCCCGCCTCGAGGACGAAGTTGACCCGCGCCTTCTGCTGCAGCGCCGCCAGGACGCCGGTCTGGGTCTGGGTCTTGAACCCGTTCTTCTCGGCGGTAACGGTGTACTCGCCGGTCTCGATCAAAGCAAAGGAGTAGTTGCCGGCATCATCGGTTGCCGTGGTCCGCTTCTCCTCGGTAGCCACCCGCAGCAAGGTAACCTTGGCCCCGGGGACCGCCCCTCCAAAAGCGTCGCCGACCGTCCCCAGAACCTCGGTGGACGTGGTTTGGGCGGTCGCCCCCGCCATGCCCAGCAACAGGGCGACCAGACCCAGCGCGCCCCTCGACATACAGGACCCCCCAGCAGTGCGGTTCCAGCCCTTGGAGGATACCGTTTGCCGCCCTGCCGAGTCAACCATAGCTACGCCACCATAGCTACGCCACCAAGTGGCCGAGCGGGATGGCCCACAGCTTCCGGCCGAGCGGTACGGCCGACCTGCCGTTGTAGGCCAGAATCGCCGCCTCGCACTGCGGCGTGCGATCCAGAAACGCTCTCAGGCCCGACAGATCTCCCTCGGACCAGCGGCTGGCCGCCTTGATCTCAATCGCGTATACCTTGCGCTGGTGCTCGATCACCAGGTCGACCTCGTGCCTCCCCTGCTCGTGCCAGTAGGATAACTGCGCCTCCGGCAGGTGGGCCTCGCAGAGGGCCGAGATATTCTGCAGCACCCAGGTCTCCAGCAGAGCGCCGTATAGGGGATCGCCCCCGGCGGCCCTGTCCGAGCCTCGAAACTGCGCCAGGTGCGCCGCTACGCCGCTGTCGGTGAAGTACAGTTTCGGCGCCTTGAGGAGCCGCGAGGAGCGGTTCTTCAGGAACGGCGGCAGGCTCCGGACGAGAAAGGAGGTCTCCAGCAGATGCAGGTATCGGGCGGTGGTGGCGCTGGTCAGTCTGGCATCCCGGCCCAGCATGCTGATGTTCAGCACCTGTGCCGTCCGCAGGGCGGCCAGACTCACCAGTGTCCGGAACGACACCAGATCGGCGATCTGGGACAACTGCCGGACATCCCGCTCCACGTAGGTCTGGGCGTAACCGCGAAACCACAGCTCGGCGCCGCGCGGATTCTCGCAACAGACCGGCGGCAGCCCTCCCGACAGGATCTCCCCGGCCTCCACCGGATCGGCCGAATCGCCCGGCAGGTGGCGATCCTTGAGGAATTGCAGCAGCACCGGCGGCCGGCGGGTCTGGCGGCGGATCTCCCGGCGGCTCATCGGATGTAGGGTCAAATAGACGGCCCGGCCGGCGAGGGTCTCCGACACGCCCGCCAGCAAGGCCAGGTTGGCCGAGCCGGACAGCAGAAAGCGTCCCGCCCGGCGCCGGCGGTCCACCTCCCGCTTCAAGGCCGGCAACAACTCCGGAGCACGCTGCGCCTCGTCCAGGGTGACCGGCCCGGCGGTCTCTAGAAAAGTCTCCGGGTTGTTACGGGCGGCGGCCAGAATGGCGAAGTCGTCCAGGGTATGGTAGGCGCGGCTGCGCAGGGAGGCGTCCCTGGTTAAGAGAGTCGATTTCCCGCTTTGCCGCAGGCCGGAAAGCACCACGACGGGCATTTTCCGCAGCGCTTCGGCCAGACGGACGCTCAGCTCCCGAAGGCGGTATGTCATGATTCACCATCCAACTTGTCATTATGACACACACGACCATGGCATTATGACACCACCCTGCGAAGAGTTTCCAGATCCCACCGCGACTCCGGCAGCACCTCCAGGTGGCCTCCCGGAATCACCTTGGCCGCCTGGCCCGCCCCGTCCACCGGCCCAGCCAGGGTTACCCGCCGCGGGGCCAGCGACGCCACTATCTCCGGCAAATCGGTATACTCCAGCAGGCGCGGCACGAAATTGGCGAAAGGATGGGCGTAGTCCTCGGTCTCCACCACGCTGCGGAACGACACCAGCCCGCCGGCGAGATAGAGCGCGCTAATGCCCGGCTCCAGCGCCGCCGCGAACAGCGCCGGGACCGTCATCTTCCCCAGCGCCGCCACCACCGCCCGGCCTCCAAGGGCCCGCACCACCGCCAGAATGTCGCTGACCCGCTGCCCTACCAGCGGCCGCCCCAGGATCAGCGACGCCCAGGCGTAGCCCTCCTCTACGTTGTGGGACCGCCCGTAGTTCGCCGCCCCCCGGCCGTACTCCGGCGTCAGATCCCCGACCCCGCGCAGGTCGGGTACGCACACCACGTACCCTTCCGCCGCCAGCTCCTGATACAGTTGCCCTTCCCGCCAGCGCAGGTTGCGCCCCGCCGGCTCGATCGCCACCAGCACCGGCCGGGACGGGTCCGCCTTCCGGGGCCGGAACACCCACGCCGGCAGCCAGACCCGCGTGGCCACCGGAATGTCCAGGGCCTCCACCTCCACCCCGCGGGCCGAGGGGACCCGTCCCAGCGTCGTCGCGTTGAGCGTGGTCCGCTCCACCGCTAGTAACTGTTGCCAAGAGTCTTTCGCGCGGCTCACCCGCCGCGACCGGTTCAGAGTGAAGGGCGTCTGGCTCCCGAACGACCGCACCACGCTACCGCTCTCCGCCACCCACAAGGTCGCGTCGGGCTCGGGCTGGGTCGGGGGCTCCTCGGTGATCCGGGTCGTCTCGCCCTTGAGCCACCGCCCAAACCAGTTGTACACATGTAGCCGGCTGTCGTAGGACAGCCCGTGAGGCAGCGGGGTGCCGATCCAGGCCAATTGGTCCGGGCGTCCCAGCGTCTCGTAGACCTTCTTCAGCTTGACAAACTCCTCCCACCCGCTGGCGATATACTGCGGCGAATAGGTGCCGAAGAAATCCTTGTCGCTTACCACCGTCAGGAGCGGCTTGGGCGCGAGCGGATACAGCAGGTCCCAGCGGTCGAACCCCAGCGGCGCGGACCCCACCAAATCCTGCTCCGCGTCGTCGGTCGAGCCCGGTGGATTGAAGTTGGCGCAGACGAAATTCTCGGTGTTGCCCGCGCACACCACCACCGCCGCCAGCCGGTCGTCCGCTGCCGCCAGCAGCATGGTGAGGGTCCCGCCCCCCGACTGTCCGGTCGAGGCCAGGCGCTTCGGATCCACCAGCGGATGCGCGGCCAGATAATCCAGGCCGCGCATCGCGTCCCACACCTGCACGCGCGAGGAGGTGTCGCCCAGCAGGAGCAACTGTTTGCCCGGCGTGGTGTGCTCGTCGTCGGCCGAGCGCAGGCGCGTCCGGGTCCCGCTCGAGTCCGGATAATAGATGCGCTCGCCTTGGCCCATCGGGTCGAAGGCCAGCACCAGGTACCCCAGCTTCGCCAAACCCTGACAGCACCGCTGGTAGGAGTCGCCGGCCTTCCCGTTCGTGGTGTGCCCCATCTGGAACAGCACCCCGGGAAACGGCGGCTGGACCCCGGTGGGCACGTACAGGTTGGCCGGAACGTGAAGCTCCGGCACGCTCTCGTAGACGACCTTCTCGACCCGGTAACCGGCCCGCTCGAACGAGCCCACGGTGCGAGCCTTCAGCGGGGTCCGCTCGGGCAGGGGCCCCACCAGCTTCCAGAAGGTTTCGCGCGCCCAACGCTGCCGCTCCCGGATCGCTTCGGGCGTGGTCAGGCGGGACAACGCGGCGCTGCGGCGCTGGTAGGCGGGACCCACCAAGCCCCGCAGATAATCGGGCAGGCAGCGCGAGTAGTCGCGGTAGGCCGCGCCGGGGTAACGGGTTTGCGCGCGGGTTGCCGCGCACGCCAAGGGAATGGAAAGGAGCTCTCGCCGGGTCATCGAGTATAGGTTACTGCGGTTTGACTTCCTCTGCGGGCCCAGATTAGCATCAGCAGAGTGGCGATGTCGCGCGGCTGGTGGCCTCTAAGTCTGCTCTGGTTGGCGGGCTGTGCGCGCCAACCCCTGCCCGAGCTTCCCCAGCCGGTCACCCAGGGACTGCTGCCGTCCATCGCCGAGCAGATCGAAAGCGCCAACCGGGAGGCGCGGGCCAGCCCCCAGGATCCGGACGCCAACGGGCGCTTCGGTATGGTGCTCCACGCCTATCAGAAGTATGAGCAGGCGCTGGTGTGTTACCAACGGGCTCGGTTATTGGAGCCCCGGACGTTCCGCTGGCTATACTACCAAGCAGTGGCGGAGGCCGAAGTCGGCCATCGCACCGAAGCTCTCTCCACCCTTCGGGAAGCCCTGCGGCTGGAGGCCACGTCTCCCCCCGCCCGCTTGCGCCTGGCCGGCCTCTTGTTCGACTCCGGCGACCTCGACCAGAGCGGACGGATCTTCGGGGAGTTGGTCCGCCAGGATCCGCGTTCCGCCGAAGCGCACCTGGGGCTCGGCCGCGTGCTCGCCGCCCGCAACGACCCCGGAGCCGCCGTCGAGCACCTGCGGCAAGCCGTCGCGCTGGCCCCGGACTACGGCGCCGCCCATTACGCCTTGGCCCTCGCCTTGCGCACCCTGGGCGAGAAGGACGCCGCTGACCGCCATTTTGCTCTGCACCAGCTTCACCGCCAGACCCGCCCCCCCATGGATGATCCCCTCCTGCAGGAAATCGCCGATCTCGACCGGGGGCCTACCCTGCCCGCGCGCCGGGCCATGGCGCTGGCGGCCGCTGGCCGCCTCCAAGAGGCCGTCCAGGAATTCGAGCGCGCGCTCGAACTGGACCCCCAGTACGCCTCCGCCCATGCCAGCCTCATCGCCTTGTACTGGAAGCTCGGAGACTTTCCCCAAGCGGAGCAGCATTACCGCCGAGCCGTAGAACTAAGCCCCGGCAGCCCCGAGCCTCACCTGAACTACGCCCTTCTGCTCGCCCAGCAGAACCGGCCGCAGGAAGCCGCCAAGGCCTTCCAAAAATGCCTCGACATCAACCCCACCCATGCCGAGGCCCACACCCAGTACGGGTTCCTGCTCGAGAAGCAGGCCCGCCTGAAGGAGGCCGAGCGGCACTACCGCCAAGCCCTGGAAAGCGCACCCAACCACCGCCAAGCCCATTTCCTGCTCGGCCGTTGTCTGCTAAACAGGGGCCAAACCACTGCGGCGATCGAGCATTTGCGCCAGACCCTCACCCCAGAGGACGAGAGAACCCCGTGGTTCCTGCGCGCCCTCTCCGGGGCCTACGCCCAGGGCGGCGACCGCGAACTGGCCCGCCACTACGCGCGCGAAGCCCAGCGCCGCGCCGCCGCCCGGGGGCTCCAGGACTTGTCCCGGCTGCTCCAGAACGATCTGCGCGCGTTGGAGCGTCCTTGAAAGGCTACCTGGTCATCGTGGCAGCGTGTGTGTCGAGCTGGGTCTGCCGGCCCGGTCAGCACACCCCTCCGCCTTCCGCGCCCTGGTTCCGTGAGGTGGCCGCCGAAACCGGCCTCGACTTCCGGCACTTCACCGGAGCCACCGGGCGCTTGTACTTGCCTGAGATCGTGGGCTCCGGCGTCGCCCTGCTTGACTACGACGGCGATGGCGACCTCGATGTCTACCTGGTCCAGGCTACGCTGCTCGATTCCGGCCGGCCCCTGTTCCCTCCGCCCGCCACCCACTGGCCCGGCAACCGCCTGTTCCGCAACGAGCTGGTGCCGGAGGGACGCCTGCGCTTCACCGACGTCACCGATCGGGCTGGCGTGGGACACGTCGGTTATGGCATGGGAGTCGCGGTCGGCGACTATGACAACGACGGTCGCCCCGACCTGTTCGTCACCAACTTCGGCCCCAACGTCCTGTATCACAACAACGGCGACGGGACGTTTCGCGACGTTACCCGCCAGGCCGGCGTTGCCGGCGACGGTTGGTCGTCGAGCGCCGCCTTCGTCGACTACGACCACGACGGCGATCTCGACCTCTTTGTCACCCGCTATGTCGACTTCACGGTGAAGGGTAACCAGCGGTGCCCCGGGAGCAGCGGCGAGCTCGACTACTGCAGCCCGGCCGCCTATCGCGGTCTCCCCGCCCGGCTTTATCGCAATGAAGGCAACGGACGGTTCACCGACGTGACCGCCTCCTCGAACATCGGTTCGCGCCCTGGGCCGGGCCTTGGAGTGGTTGCGGCCGACTTCAACCGCGACGGCCACATTGATATCTACGTGGCCAACGACGGCGCCGCTAATCACCTCTGGCTCAACCAAGGCGACGGAACTTTCCGGGAGGCGGCCGTCACCGCCGGGGTCGCTTACAGCGCCGACGGCAAGGCTCAGGCCGGCATGGGCGTCGACGCCGCCGACTTTGACAACGACGGCGACGACGACATCTTTGTCACCAACCTCATCGGAGAAACCAACAACCTGTTCGTAAACGACGGCGCCGGTTCGTTCCAGGACGAGATCATGCGGTTCGGCCTGGGCCAGCCGGGCCTGCCGCACACCGGCTTCGGAGGCGGCTGGTTCGATTACGATCACGACGGGCGACTCGACCTGTTCGTCGCCAACGGCGCCGTCAAGACCCTGGAATCGTTGCGGGGTACCGCCTACCCCTTTCACGAGAGGAACCAGTTGTTCCACCACGAAGCGACCCGCTACCGCGAGACCAGCGCCGAAGCCGGCCCCGCTCTGGTCCTCTCGGAGGTCAGTCGCGGGGCGGCCTTCGGCGACCTCGACAACGATGGCGACCTCGACATCCTGGTCACCAACAACAACGGTCCCGTGCGCCTGCTGCTGAACGAAGTCCCGGCCAAGGGGAACTGGCTCCAGGTGGCGCTCGAAGGGGTCCGTAGCAACCGGCAGGGACTGGGAGCGCGGGTGGGTGTGTTGTTAGCCGGCCAGAAACCCCGTTGGCGGAGGGCCCGGACCGACGGGAGCTACCTGTCGGCGAGCGATCCGCGGGTCCACTTCGGCCTTGGCGCCGCCGCCGCTATCGACGGTGTAATCGTCCTCTGGCCTACCGGCAAGGCCGAGCTTTGGACGGGAATCAAGCCTAGTACCCTCGTCAAGCTCCGCGAGGGCACGGGGAATCCGTGGGGCGGGCGCTACTAACCCTTACTCGATCGCGATGGCAACCTTCCTCGCCAGAGGGCGATCCTCGTAGGTAATCGCCGCAGGCACTGCCCGGCCGGCAGGAGCTTCACCGGGAATCCGGACGTTGATCTGCCAGACGCCTGTCAGTCCCGGCGCCAAGCCGCTGTAGAGCACCTCGGCTTGAATCCCGCCGATCAGTACCAGTGGCAGGCTCCGGGTTCGATACAGCCTGCCGCCTTCGGCTGGGGCCGTAATCAGGTCCGCTTCACCCACGACCGGATCCTCCAGGGTGATCCCAGCGGCCGGACCGAACAACTGCACCACCGTGCCGCGAGGGGCCGCCCGGCTCAGCGTCTCGGCCAAGGCGGGGATCCGGGAGTTCGCGTTCAGGCTCCCATCCTCGTTGCGGGCGGCCAGCATGACCGGCGGAACGTCCACACCGCCGCTGTCGTCGGCGGTTAGCCCCGGCTTGTGACCAAAGGCGTGCGGTGGATCCTGAGGTCCCACGGTGTGCCCGTGCACGCCGTGGTGTAGCACGGAGCGGTGCCCGTGCGTGGTGTGCTGAACATGGTGTGAGCCGCTGAGGCACGGCAACGCCGGCAGCGTAGTAAGACTATCCCCGGAGTTCACCTGCAACCCCCAAGTGTGCAAGGTTCCACTGTCGCCGCCGACCGTGTCATCCCACGTCAGCTCCCACCGCCCGGACACGTTCTGACCGTTGAAAGCGGATAGGAGGGATGCCGGCTTGAAGGATCCGATGTACGGCGGCGCGCCTGCCGAGATGGCTGTGACTGCCTGGTCATCAAACACCGTGTAAGACCCCACCCCCCCGCCGAAGTTGTCTCCGCTACCGTCGTTGTGGTTGAACAAAGTAACGCTGGTCCCGGCCGGCGACTTGATCGATATGGCTACGTCGCTGACAAACGTGTGGGAAGCCCGCAACAACACATTCAGATCCGAGATGACGATCGAGTCCGGCACCACCATCGCTGAACAGGAGGTCGTCAGGTCCGGAACGGGCACTTCAGGATTCGTAATGTAGGTTATTTGGGCCGACACCGCCGCCGCTGCCGGGACTGCAAGAGCAAGTAGGCTGACACACAGCCAAAGCCGATACCGCTTCATAGGGGGAACCTCCCAAGTGGATGACACACCACAAGATCTGGCCGGAAACCGGCCCAGGGACGCGGAGGAAGTACTATACAATACCGCCGGGTTGAAACGCAAGGAAAAAGTAACTGCTGTTAACTATTGGATCACCACGCTGCGCTCGTTGAGCAGCTCACCGGTGACCTGCAGCAGCGAAATGAGGTTCCGCCGGTAGGCGATCGACTGGGTCAATAGCTCGCTCTCGGCGGTGGTGAGGTCGGTTTGAGCCTGCAGGACCAGGAAGATCTGGCTGACACCCAGCTCGTAGCGCTTCTGCTCGGCATCGAGGCGTTTCTGGGCGAAGTCGCGGGCGACGGCGGCCTGCCGGATGCCGGCCCGGCTCTGCTCGACGCCGCTCAGGGCGTTGAGGACTTCCAGGCGAATGCGCTGCTCCAGGTTCCGCAGCGATAGCATCTCGCGTTTCTTGGCCAGGGCGGCGTCGGCCAGATCGGCCGAAGCCTGGCGGTCGCGTAACGGCAGCCGCAGGTTCAGGCTGAAGCCGTAGACCGGAAAGTTGAAGTAGAACAACTGGTTCAGCGCATCGGTGAGTCCGCCGGGGATGACGGTAATACTGGTCGCGGTGCTGCCCACCCCAGCGGCGCCGGCGAAGGTCCGTTGGAAGAAATTGCCGCCCCGCCCCTGGGAGGTGTAGTTGCCGCTCAGGGTAAGGTCCGGACGCAGGCGGTTGGTGGCCGACTGGATCTGCAGGTCGGCGACGTCGGTGTTGAAGCGCGACGACTCGATCTCGGGGCGCAGCCGCAACGCCTTTTCTATGGCCTCGTCGGTGTCGATGAGGACCGAGTCGGTGGCGGCCAGGACGGTTTCGGTGAGCACGATGGGGAGCTGGCGGATGGCCGGATGCAGGTCGGCGCCGATCCACTTGCGCAGGGCGTCTTCGCGCTGCTTGAGCCGGTATTCGGCCAGCGTGACGCCCACCTGGGCGGTGGCGAACTGCTGCTCGGGTTGGAAGATCTCGAGCGGCGAGATGGCGCCCAGTTCCAGCTCGCGCCGGGAGCGCTTGAGGAACGTATCGGCCAGTTCCAGCGACTTCTGCCGGACCCCCAGGGCCTCCCGGGCGTCTATAACGTCCCAGTAGGCGTTCTCGGCCTGGGAGAGCAACTGGGTGATGCGGTCGCGCACGTCGGCCTCGCTGGCCCGCAGACGCGAGCGCGCCACCAGGATGGGAATGCGGTTGACATAGGAGCCGCGATTGCGCAGCAGCGGCTGGGTGATCTGAACCTGGAGGTTGCTCTGGATGCTGGGGTTGAAGTTGGTGAAGGCGCTGTTGTTGGCGGTCTTGCTGCCCAGAAAACCGACCTGGTACTGGGTGCCGGTCTCCATGGTCTGGGTGTAGTTGAAGTTGGCGCGCTGGCTGAGGTTGCTGACCACGGTGGCGCCGGCCAGCAGGTCGTTGGAGGGGGTGTTGGAGCGGTTGGAGTTAAAACTACCGACGAAGGCCGGATCAAACGGGGCGAAGGCGCGCTCGATGGCGTTTTTAGCCGTGTAGACGGTGAGCTTCTGGAGGGCGACGTCGGTATTGTTGGCCATCACCAGCTCGATGTAGGAGCGCAGAGAGAGCTCCAGCTTGCCGCTGGCCACGTAGTCCTCCAGGCGCAGCGGCGGGTTCAGCTCCACTTCCAGCGGCGGGCGCCTCCACTGCTGCTTGAAAAACTGCGAGCTGGGAAACGACGGAGAGTACGGCGTCAGGCTCGAAACCACCTGCGCCGGCAGACTCAATTCCACAACAATAGCCAGAACCAACAACCGATAGGCCATAAGAAGTATTTATTCGTACCGGATCGCCTCGATGGGATCCAGCTTGGCGGCCTGCACGGCCGGATAAATGCCGAACAGCAGGCCGATAAAAACCGAAACTCCGAACGCCACAAAAATCGAGACGGCGGTGACCACCGTGGACCAGCCGGCGATCAGGGCGATGATGCGGGAGCCCGAGAAGCCGGCGGCGATGCCGATCAGGCCGCCGACGATGGAAATCAGCACGGCCTCGATGAGGAACTGCCGGATGATATCGGCCTGGCGGGCGCCGATGGCTCGCCGGATGCCGATCTCGCGGGTCCGCTCCAGCACCGTGGCCAGCATGATGTTCATGATCCCGATGCCGCCCACCAGCAGCGAAATGCCGGCGATGCAGATCATCACCACCTCGAAAATGAACTGGGTGCGGCGGCGCTCTTCGAGCAACCCGGCCGGCACCACCACCACGAAGTCGCCGGCGTCTTTGTGCGTGGCGGTCAGGATGGTCCGCACCACCTCGGCGGTCTCGATGGAGTTCACGTTCGTCGCCACCCGCAGGAAGATGCCGTCGATCTCGTCCTTCAGATAGCTGTTGTTGTCGTCGAACCGCCGCATGACGGTATTGAGCGGCGCGATCACCTGGTTGTTGCGGTCGGTCGACTGCACGCCCTCCACGTCGGAATCGGCGGTCGCCTGCGGGGCCATCACGCCGATGATCTCCAGCCAGGTGTCGTTGATCTTGATGTGGTCGCCTACCACGTCGCCGTAGCCGAGCAGATTCACTTTGGCCTTCTCGCCCAGCACGCAGACCGGCGCCGAGGCCAGGTTCTCTGGTTCGGTGAAGAAGCGGCCGGCGACCAGCTTGACGCTGTTGATTTGCGGATAGTTGGGAAGCACTCCGATCAAGCTGGGGAACTCCTGGGTGGTCTTGGGGAAGACCTTCATGGGCTTGAAGCGCTTGCGCGGCGACATAGCCACCACCCCTTGGACGTTTTCCGAGATGGCCCGATAGTCGCGGAAAGAGAGGCCGGGGGAAACCTGGCGGGTGGCCTGCAACTCGTCGCGGTCCACGGCTTCCCGGGCCTCGACAATAATGTTGTTGACCCCCAGCAACTCGATGAAACTGAGCATCTGCTGCTGGGCGCCGGCGGTGATCGAGAGCATCGCCACCACCGCGCCCACGCCGAAGATCATACCCAGCATGGTCAGCAGGGAGCGCAGTTTGTGGACCATCAGGCTGCTGAGGCCCATCCACAGCTCCGGAAGGTAGCGGGAGATAAGGTTCTTCATGCCGCCCGCACCTGTCCTTCCGGAAGGTAGAGATTTGCTTTGGGACCGCCTGCGCCAGGCATGGCCGGCTGCCCGCCGCCCGACTTGCCCTTATCCTTGTCCTTGCTGCCCTTCTTGGGCGCCTTTTGAGGGCCGGTTTCCATGTCCTGCAGGGCCACCGCTTCCCCCTCGCGCACGCCTTCCACCACCGCCACCTGGGATTCGGTGCGCTGGCCAAGCTTGACCGGACGAGCGTCAAAGCGGTTGCCCGCGCGGATATAAATCACGTTCCGGCCGCCCTTTTCATAGACTGCCTGCAACGGAACGTAGAGGGTATTGGGGATCTTCTCGACGATGATCTCGGCCTCCACCAGCAGGCCGGGCCGGAGCAGGACGTCCATGACCGAGCCCTCTTCGGGCGGCGCCGGAAGCTGGGCCTTTTCACGGTCGGCGGCGGAGAACTGCTGGCCGGCGCCCTGCCGGAAGGAGAGCTGCGTGAGATCCGGCGGCCCGCCGCCACCGGGGCCCTGCATCACCATCATGCCTGGACCGCCGGGACCCCCGGCCGGGGCGCCACCACCGGAGAATCCACCACCACCCGCATCACCAGGCCCTTCCCCGCGGCCGCCGCGGCGACCGCCGCCACCCGGCCCGCCACGTCCGCCACCCGCCCCGAGAGTCGCCTCGCCCCCGCCGCCGCGTCCGCCGCCACCCGGTCCGCCGCGTCCTCCACCCGCCCCGGGGGTCGCCTCGCCCCCGCCTCGCGGGCCGCCGGTCCCCATCTTCTCGCGCAGATCGGCAAAGAGTTTTTGACGGTCTTCAGCGCTCAGGGACTGGAGGTCGCGTCCGCCGAGGGCTTTTTGCATGGCCTCCCGCATTTTTTGGCGGTCGGCGTCGCTGGCGCCCGCGGGTGGTCCGCCGGCCGGTCCGCCAGGAGCCGCCGCGGGTGGTCCGCCACCGGGACCACCGGGCGCTCCGCCCGGGCGCAGGGCCATCATCATGGGCGCAGCCGCCGAAGTGCCCGTCGCGGCGGTGAAGTTCTTGGCGTTCTCCGCGGCGGTGGCCATGATCTTGTCGACCTGCTGCTGCGTGGCCCCTACATGGGCCAGCATCTCGCGCATGTTGATGGAGAACACGCAATCGAACTTCTTGGTCGGATCGCTGGAAAACAGGTTGGAGGAGGCCGTACCGCTCAGGCTGTTGATCTTCCCATGCACCACCCGGCCCGGCAGCGCGTCCAGCCGCACCAGCACCTCCTGGCCCTCGCGGAGGCTGGCCCGCTCCAGTTCATTGACGCGGGCCGATACTTCGAGCTCCGACAAATCGAGGATTTCGGCCACCGGGGTGCCGGGCGAAAGCTGGTCGCCCTCGCGGATGTCGGGCGACTGCTGGCCGAAATTGAAGCCGCCGGACCGGTTCTCCTTGATGGCCACCAGGCCCGTGATAGGAGAGAGCATCTTGGTCTGGGCGATGCGGGTCTTGACGCGGTTCACCTCGAGCTGAGCTTTGCGGCGCTGCTCCCGAAACACAGCCAGCTCGGCCTCGCCCTGCTGCAGCCGGCTCTTGACGTCTTCCTCGAGCTTGGTCAGGGCGCGCTTGGCTTCTTCCAGGGTCAGCTCGTTCTTGCGGGCGTCGATTTTAGAGATCAGCTCGTTGCGCTTGACTTCCAGCTCGCCGCGGCGAACGGCGTACTTGGCGCGGAGCAGGTCGACCTGGTCCTGGTTGCGGCGGATGGCCTGGTCGGCCTCGGCCTTCTTGATGTTCTCGCCCACCTGGGCGACTTCCAATTCGGCGTCTTCCAGGCTGGCCAGGAGCTCGGAATCGTCAAACTCCACGATGAGGTCCTTGCCCTGGGCCAAGGCGCCGGCCGGAGCCAGGCGGGTGACTTGCGTGGTGGCGCCCAGGTTCGGACAGGTGATGGAAGTGGACCGCACGGCCCGCAGCTCGCCCCGCACGTAGCTGCGCACGATCAGGTCCCCGCGCTTTACCAGAATCATCGGGACTTCCAGCTTTTTCTCGGGGATCCGCTTGACCAGGTAGTAGCCCATTCCGGCCACGGCGGCCACGGTCAGCAGGATGATCAGTCGAACCAGTGTGCTTCGCATGGGATTTCCGGGCGGCTATTTCGCCATCTTCTTCCTGGCCGCCTCCTCGGGGTTATCCAAGGCTACCACTTGCCCCTCGGTCAGGCCGGCCAGCACCACCAGATCGGTGGCGTTGCGTTTGCCCGCCTTGATCTGCTGCCGCTGGTATCGATTCCCCTTCTGGAGAAACACGGCAGGCTTACCGTTCAGCTCGAAACTGGCCTTGATGGGAATGGTCAGGGCGTTAGCCTGCTGTTCGATGATGACCTCCACGGTGGCGCTCATCCCCGGCCGCAGGCGGGGGTCCACCTTGTAGAGCTTGGCCTTGGCCGGGAAGTTCTTCTCGGGAGGGAAGCTGCGGAACACCAGGGCGGCGATGGGGCTGATCCAGCTTAGGGTGGCGTCCATCTCCAGATCGGGGACCGCGTCGATCCGGATCTTGACCGGCTGGTTCTCCTTCAGCAGTCCGCGATCGACTTCCTCGATGCGGAACTCGACCTGCAGCTCGCTCATGTCGGGGATTTCGGCGATAGGCGCCCCGGTCCAGGCGCGGTCGCCTTCCTTGAACGGCGGCGGGCTCGATCCGAACTGGCCGCCGGACCGGAAATTGGGCATGATGATGACGATGCCGTCGATCGGAGCGCGCAAAATCATGCTCTCCAGATATTTCTTGGCGCGGGCCATATCGCGGACGGTCTTGTCCTTGCGCTCGCCCAGGCGCGAGAGGTCGGCCTCCTGGGCCTGTTTGTGGGCGCCGACCGAAGCCGAGGCTTTGGTCACTTCGCCCTCGGCCACGCCCACATCGAGGCGATTCTTGGCGCCCTGGATTTCCGAAAGAATCTCCTGTTTGGAAGCCTCCAGCTTGGCCCGCTCCAGGTTGTACTGGGTCTGCATCACGACCATGCCGTCCTGTTCATTGATGATCTTGTGCTGGGCCTGAGCCTGCACAATCTCGCTATCCACCCGGCGAACCTCGCTGTTGCGGTCGAGATAATTCTGCTCCTGGGTGACCGGATCGAACTCCACCACCACTTCACCCTTCTTGATCGGCCTGCCGGGCTGGGCCAAGGTGACAATGCGCGACTCCGGGGTCTGCGGAGCGGTCACGATCACCGAGCGCGCGCTCTTGATCTCGCCGCGTCCCTTGACGCTGATGACGAACTCGCCGCGCTGCGCGCGCGCCGTGGGCACCTCCACCGGGGGGGGCGTGCCCAGGCGGAAAGCGGCGAACACGGCTCCGCCGCCCACGACCACGACCGCCACCCAACCGAAAACCCGGCTGCCCTTTTGCGCGGATCTTCCTTTGTTTTGCGTCTTAGCCATGGTTGCCTGGCGAGGGCGCTTCCAGCGCCACTTCGTCTCCTGCCTGTAAACCGGACCGGACCACCACGTGCGTAGCGTTGGCCAGCCCCAGCTCCACTGTCCGGCGCTCCCAGCCGCCCTGCGGGCGCCGCACGCGAACATAGGTCTTGCCGTTCTGCTCCTCCAGCGCCTCGCGGGGGGCGATCAAGGCGTCTTTCTCGGAAGAGACCAGGACGGTCGCACTACCGGATAAGTCCGGTATTATACGCGTATCGCGGCCTTCAATGCTGAACCGGACCGGGATTTGTTTTACGAACAGGGCGCGGGAGCCGCCGCGCCCGCCGCCGTAAGAGGAGCCGCCGGCCATAGCTCCCAGCGAGATCAGCCGGCCCGGCCAGGCTTGGTCGGCAAAGGCATCGAGACGGATTTCGGCGCGCTGCCCGAGCCGGAGTTCCTGACTCTGGGTCTGATTCACGGCGGCGTTGAGAATCATCGCCGACGGGTCGATGACCTGCATGAAGAACGACCCGGGAAACACCTGGTCGCCTTCCTGGACGGTACCGGGCTGATTGCCGCGAAAGGTGGTCTGCATCACGGCCACGCCGTCCATGGGGGCCCGCACCAGCAGGCGCTCGGCGTTGCGCTCGGATCGCCGCAGGCCGATCTTCTGCTCGTCCCGCTTGTATTCCAGGGACCGGATTTCGGCGGCGTGGGACTGCTCCATCAGGGGGGCTTCGGCCGCCTGCTGTTGGTAGCGGGCGGTGGTTTCCTCCACCGCCAGCTTGAGTTTTTCCGCGTCAATGGCGGAGCGGACCTCGGCGGTCTTGAGGTCGAGTTGGGCCTTTTCCATTTCGGCCTTGGACACGCGGAGGGCCTGCACGGAGGCTTGGCGCAGGATGGCCAACTCCGCTTTACGCTTGGAGATATCCGCTTCCGCCTGGACCACCTGGGCCTCGTGGTCGTCGACGTGGGTCAGTTGAAATTGGCGATCAAACTCCGCGATGACTTCGCCCTTCTTGACTCGGGAGCCGGCCGGAGCCAGCTTGAGCAGGATCATCTGGCCGCCTTCGCCCCCGCGTCCCATCATGCGAGGGGCCACAATGGGGGCGAAGGATTTAGCCCCGACCATACCGCTAACTCGAACGGTATGTTGGAGTTCCCCGCGAACAATGCGAGCGGTCCGGACCTCCGAGAGGGCCCGGGAACTTGGCTTTGTTTTTTCATATGCCAAGTAACCCGCCGACAGCCCCAGTACCAGTAGAAGGACCCCCAGGGCCCAAAAATTGCGCCCGCGACGCTGGGGGGGCGGGGGATCCACCTGGATGGCGGGCGGGCTGGGCGGGACGATTCTCGGAGTTGTAGCCTGTAAGGTGGTCATCGCGACAGACCTGAAGTATAGACGCTCAGGGGGGCCAAAATGGTTATGAAGTTGTCAAAATTTCCCGCTGGGTGTAAGGCTTTTGGAATCTGACAAATAGAGGGTGGCTTCATCCCGGCTGGAACCCCACGTGCACCAGGATAAAACCCATTTCCGGCCTATCCCCCTGCGCCGGCAGGGGCTTATCCACCTCTATGGCGATGATATTCTCCGCGTTAGGCCGCAGCAGCTTCACCGGCGCCGGCTTCTCGATCTCGTAGATCCCGTCCTTTTCATAAACCATCTCCTCCCACGGCTTCCCGTTGATGAGGATCCGCATCCGCACCGTCTTAGCCCGCCCGATTACCTGTACCGGCACCGCGTGCCGCAGTACGAATTTCAGGTTGTCCACCGTCCCCAACCGCACCCGCAACGCCGCTTTACCCCCGCACCACCGCCACGCATTGTCTTCGAGCTGATACACCCCCGACACAAAGTGGCGCTCCGCGTTGATCTGGTTCATCCGGACGAACGGTCCCAGGGCCGAGGCCTCCAGCGGGGTCCTCTGCTCCTGGGGTGGCGACACCGCCACATCGCCCTGACATCCGCCGAGCACCGCCAAGCCGAATAGGACCGCCCACCGCATAGGAAAACCGGAGAAATCGCAGTATATCCCACTCGCCGCAGGCTAGAATAGCGGCTATGCTCTTTCTTGGCGTTGACGGCGGTCAATCCTCCACCACGGCGGTCATCGGAGACGAAACCGGCCGTCTCTTGGGGCGGGGCGAAGCCGGTCCCTGCAATCATGTCGCCTCCGACCAGGGCCGGGAGCGCCTGGTCGCCGCCATCACTGCCGCAGTCTCTCAGGCTGCCGCCGCCGCCGGCCTGGCCCCCGACGTCGAGTTTGACGCTGCCGTATTCGGGATGAGCGGCGGCCCCGGCGATAAGAGGGAGGTCATCGCCTCCCTGGTCCGCACCCGCCGTCTGGAGGTCACCGACGACGCCAGCATCGCTTTGCTCGGCGCCACCGCGGGCGGCGCGGGCATCGTGGTCATTTCCGGCACCGGCTCCATTGCCCTGGGGCGCAACGCCGGAGGCCAGACCGCCCGCGCCGGCGGCTGGGGGTACATCTTCGGCGATGAAGGCTCCGGCTTCGACCTGGTCCGTCAGGCTCTCCGCGCCTCTCTCCGCCACGAAGAAGGCTGGGGTCCCGCCACTTCCCTGGCCACGCGCCTCCAGAAGGCCACCGGCGCCGCCTCCGCCAACGACGTCCTGCACCTGTTCTACACCCGTGACTGGCCTCGCGACCGAGTCGCCACCCTCGCTCCCCTGGTGGAGCAAGCCGCCCTCGAGGGCGACCCCATCGCCCGCAACCTCCTCCAACAGGCCGCCCAGCAACTCTCCACGCTGGCCGCCAGCGTCCGCTCCCAACTTTTCCCGAAAGGAACCCCCGTCTACATAGCCACCATCGGCGGCATGTTCCAATGCAAGATGTTGTCTGAATTCTTCCGCCTGCTGGTAGAACTCGAGCCCGGCTGCTCGGTCGGTCCCCCCAGACACGACCCCGCCCAAGGCGCGCTGCTGCAAGCTATTGGCACCGAACTCTCCAGGACCGGGCCCGCTCAATAGCTTGCGGCTTGGCCTGACGAGTGGATCTGGAGTCTCGTACCGGACGCCGGGCAACGAGTGTGGCGAGCACTGGCCAGGAGCCACGACGTATCACCCAGAGTATAGAAACTGCTGGAGGATCCGGCAGAATCGGGGATCCGGTTCGGCGCCGGACTAGTCTCTAGAGCTCTTCTGCACCTGGCGGATCAACTGCACAAACCCGGCCGCGATCCCCAGCAAAAGGAAGACAATGTACAGGAAGTGGGTCCCCAGCCAGCGGTCCAGCAGGTGACCGATAAAGTACCCCACCACCACCGACGCCGGCAAGCTGACCGCCAGTGTGGTGTACTCGCCCACCATCGTCCACGGATTCTTCTTGCCCGGGGGCATTTGCGCGATCGCTATCAGGTCGGCCGGATCGCTTCGATGGCCGCCACAACTTGGGTCACCACCTTCGGATGCAGGACTCTGTGGCCATGAAACGGTACTACCACGCGGCGCGCCTGGCGGAGATAAATCCGATGGCTTCCTCTGGTTCGAATCAACTCAAATAGCCGGCCTGCAAGAGCAGGTCTTCTTCCGCCTCTTGTGCTGTCAGCCGGGGCCGCCTAGGCAACTCGGACCTCAACCGAGGTGGTGAGTATCTCCTTGCTAAGCATGGCTTGCTTTTCCTCTTCGGTCAGGGTCTCGAGATACAACTCGACGGCCTCCCGGATACCATCCATCGCTTCCTCCAGAGAGTTGCCTTGAGACTGGCAGCCTTCCAGTTCCGGGCAGTACGCGTAGTAGCCGTGCGCGTCCTTCTCGATCACAACGCTGACCTTATTGGACATCGGTTCCATGTTACCGCAGCGCCGCGAACAGCGACCGCTGGGCGATCTGCAGGAAGGGCTCCGGATAGAGTCCGATGAGCAGCGTGGCCACGGCCGACACGGCCAAGGCCAGCTTGACGCCGGGGCTGTCCGAGATCTCGCCCTCCGCCGGCAGGTCGCTCACGAACATTACCTTGACGATGCGGAAGTAGTAATAGGCTGCCACCGCCACGTACAGCACCGCCGCCACCGCCAGGTAGTAGTGGCCCGTCTCGATCAGGGAGAGGAAGATGTAGTACTTGCCGAGGAACCCGGCCGTGGGCGGAATGCCGGCGAGCGACAGGAGGAACACCAGCATCAGGATCGCGTAGGTGGGGCGGCGGGACATCAGGCCCGAGAGATCGTCGATCTCGTCGCCCACGAGGTCCTTGTTGCGCATCGCCACCACCAGGGTGAAGGCGCCGAAGTTCATGAAGGTATACACCAGGATGTAGACGGCGATACCCTTCATGCCGTTCTGATTGCCGCTCACCAGTCCCAGCAGGATATAGCCGGCGTGGGAGATGGAGCTGTAGGCGAGCAGCCGCTTGATGTTGGTTTGGCTGAGGGCGGCCAGGTTGCCGATGGTCATGGTCAGCAGGGCGACCCCGCCCAGCAGCGGCTCCCACAGCGGCCGCACCGATTCCAGGGGCACCTGGAAAACCCGCAGCAGGAAGGCGAAAGAGGCCGCCTTGGAGGCTACCGACAAATACGCGGTGATCGTGGTGGGGGCCCCTTCGTAGGCGTCCGGGGCCCACATGTGGAACGGCGCCGCCGCTATCTTGAAGAACAGGCCCACCGAAGTGGTGGCCAGGGCCAGGAACACCAGCGGGTCTTTCTGATCGCGCGACGCCACCGCGGCGGCGATGTCGGCCAGCTTGGTGGAGTTGGCGATGCCGTAGAACAGCGAGAAGCCGTAGGCCAGCATGCCGCTCGAAAATGCTCCCAGCAGCAGGTACTTCATGGCCGCTTCATTCGACCGCCGGTCGCCGCGCAGGAACCCGACCATCACGTAGAAGCTCAGGGCCATCAGCTCCAGGCCGATGAACAGCGTCACCAGCTCCGATCCCGTGGCCAGGAACACCATGCCGGTCTGGGCGAATAGCAGCAGAGCATAATATTCGCCGTGGTGCTCGTGCTCGATCTCCAGGTACCGCGTGGAGATGAGGATGGCCAGCGCGGTGGCGATCAGGAAGATCCAGTTGAAGAAGATCCCGAAGCCGTCGACAGTCACGGCGCCCGAGAGTCCCGCCAGCTCGGGGAGCCCGTTCGAGCGCAGGTAGGTCTGCTGCTGCCACAGGGCGTAGCCCGTAAAGGCCAGGCCGATCAGGGCGGTCAGGGCGTTCAGGTACTTCTGCCGCGCCTCGATGAAGAAGTCCGTGATCAGGATGCCGCACCCGAACAGGCACAGCAGAATCGCCGGCTTGAGCACGAAGAAGTCGGTGGCGGTGAACTGGATGTTCATGGCGTCGGGACCACTTGCGCCACCGGCCGCGGCTCGGGCAGCGGATCCGGCAGATTCCGTACCCGGTAGTAATCCGGCTGGATGCGCTTGACGATCTTGGCCACGGGCTTCTCCAGGATCTCAAAGTACGGCTTGGGGTAGACGCCGATCCAGAAGGCCCAGGCCACCAGGGGCAGCAGGTAGGCGTACTCGCGGAGGTTCAGGTCGTGCAGCTTTTCGTTCTTGGGATTGGTGATAGGCCCGAACATGGTCCGCTGGTAAAGCCACAAGAGGTACGCCGCCCCCAGCACGATTCCGCTCACCGTCACCGCCGCCCACAGCTTCGACACCTCGTAGACCCCCTGCAGGATGGTGAACTCGCCAATGAACCCGTTGAGCAGCGGCAACCCGGCCGAGCTGAGCATGGCGATGCAGAAGATGATCGCGTAACGGGGCATGACGTTGGACAGGCCCCCGTATTCGGAGATCTCGCGCGTGTGCCGCCGCTCGTAGACAATGCCCACAATCAAGAAGAGCATGCCGGTCGAGATCCCATGGTTGACCTGCTGGAGAATGGACCCGGTGAGGCCGTTGGGATTCAGCGCGATGATTCCCAAGGTGCAGAAGCCCAGGTGGCTCACCGAGGAATACGCCACCAGCTTCTTCCAGTCCTTCTGCATCAGCGAGACCAGCGCCCCGTAGATGATGCC
>JBGOUV010000057.1:0-22595 GCA_041477815.1 Terriglobia bacterium
AAAAAGGGGACATTTCTACTGAGGCGAAACAGGGGACATTTCTATCGAGGTTTGACAACCGCTTCCGCTTCCGCTTGACTCTGTAGATGATTCCAGTTATCCTCCGTGGGGTCGCTGGGTGTGCAAAACGGGTTGGTTCTGTCTACCGCGGTTGACCACAATGAACACAGAGGAGGGGTTCTTGCTTCGAGAGTACTGCTTCATCCGATTCGCGCTCTTTATCGCTATGCTGGTAACCGTTGCGGTCTATCCATCGGAGTCACAGGCCCAAAGTACGCCAGGATCAATCGTTACCGGCGCCATCAGCCCGGCTCCGGTAGGGGGTACCGCAGTGCAGTTGCCGCCGGCAACCCTCGCGGCCCTCCACAGGGGGATTCTGGAGCGCCGCGAGCGGGTAGCGGCCTTGGTCGACAACAACCCTCCGAGTCCGCCGGGTCTGGAGTTGCCTCCGGGCCGTCCCACCGAGGCTGTGGACTCTTGGAGTTCGGACCTCGCAGGCGCGGAGTTAGAGTTCTCCCTCAGCGACTTAGTCGTCGGGAGAAATAACCTCAACACGAGCGCCAGGACGGCGGGGTTCGGCAGCACCCTAGCGGAGCCATCCGCGGTCAACGAAGGCTCCCGGGTCTTTTACACCGGTAACACGCACGCCGAATATTCGGTCGATGGCGGCGCCACTTGGACAAACGCCCCGCTCCATTCCGGTCCCGCCGATGCACCTATAGCATGCTGCGACATGGACGTGATCTATGACCAGGCGCGGGGTGTCGCATTCTGGCACGTCCTCTACGTCAACGACCTGCTAACCAATGGGGTGGTCAAGATTACGGTTCGCAGGAATGGGCTGTCCAGTGCAGATAGCTGCAGCTACAACGTAGATCCCGGAGGAACCGCGAACAACATCCTTCCCGATTACCCGCACCTCGGAATCAGCAACAAGTATCTGTACCTGACCACGAACAACATCAGCAGCACCGGCGGTTGGGCGGGAGCCCAGGTTCGGAGATTCGACATCGACCAGATGGCGCAGTGCCTCACCGCCAGTTCCACGACTTTTACCTACGGTCCGGCAGTCGCCACCGGGCAAAGGGTTTTCGTTCCGGTGGAAGGCGCTCGCGATGCGATGTACTGGGGCATGCTGGAGAACGCCACCACCTTCCGCCTGTTCCGGTGGCTGGAGAGCTCCGCCGCCCCCACCAGCGTTCTTCGCTCGATTGCCACTTCCACCCACACCAACCCGGACTGCCGGGGAGGGGTTGACAACTTCGATTTCATCGAAAGAAGCACGGCATGGAGCATTACCGGTTTCCGCATGCGGGGGGCGGTGGGCCTGGGCTCATCCGGCAACGGCAGGATCGCCTTCTACTGGAATGTCGGACCCGACGGTTCGCACGTGCAGGGACATGTCCACGCAGCCGTCTTCCAGGAATCCACGTTCACTCTTCTGGCGCAACCGCACATCTTCAGTCAACAAAAGTGCTTCGGCTACCCTGCGGTTAGCGCCAACGAACAGGGTGACCTGGGATTATCGATCGCTTCCGGAGGCAGGAACGGTGGCGGGGGCACGGCCGCTCAAGGCTACGTGGCGCTCGACGACGAGTACACGACCGGGATCGGATATTTTGGCGCTGTCTTCCTGACCGCTTCCGGTACCCACAACAGGCCGGATGACCGTTACGGGGACTATATGTCCGTCCGGAATCACGAGCCGTGTGATCTCTGGTTCGTGGCCACAAACTATTCGCTTTCAGGCGGGGCCGACGTGAGCAACGTCAATGCCAGATATGTCGAGTTCGGCCGCGGGCGCAATAAGAAATGCTACGACCGGTGGAGAAGCGTCAAGGCTACCAATCCCTGACCGGATCGAGCGAAGGAGTGACGGTCTCCCGTAGACGGCGGGAGGTTCGCTCTAGTCTTACCGCCTATGAATGAAGAAATGAAGAGAGCCATCAGCCACCTGCTGAGCCGGGGATTCCGGCCGCAAGTGGTGCTGGACATTGGGGCGGCGAAAGGCTACTGGAGCCTGGTATGCGGGTCGTTTTTCACGCAGGCTCGGTTCTCCCTGATCGATCCCCTGACCGAGAGCGAGCCGTTCCTGCGCCAGGTATGCGACGCCGATCCGCGCTTTCACTACCTGCTCACGGCCGTGGGCAGCGAGCCCGGCCAAGCCGCGATGAACATCGCGGCGGACTGTGATGGCAGCTCGCTGTGCGACTGGCAGGGAGTCGATCCCTCTCAACAGCGGCGGGTTCCGGTGACGACGGTCGACCAGCTATTGTCGGCCGGCCGGATCGAGCCCCCCGACCTGGTGAAGATCGACGTCCAGGGTTACGAGTTGCGCGTTCTCCAGGGAGCGCTACAGATGCTCCAACACGCGGAAGTGCTGATCGTCGAGGTGAACCTCTATGAATTCGCGGGAGGATACGCGCGCGTCCATGAGGTCATCCGCTTTCTGGCCGAGCAGCAGTTCTATATGTTCGATCTGGCGGGCACGCTGCGGCGCCCTTATGAAGACGACCTGGGCCAGCTCGACATCGTGTTTGTATCCGCGCGCAGCCCGCTGATGAGCAGTAATCGCTGGGTTTAGGGCGGCTCCGCGGCCCGGCGGGAGGCCTACACCGCGGTCGGAAGGGGAGTTCGCAGCGGCGGGCGCTTCTTATTCTTGGACGAGGGGCCCGCGTGGGCGGTGACGTAGGCGAGGATGTCGCCGTCGGTGACGGTGTATCGCGCGGGCGCCTGCCCCTGGGGCGACGTCAGAGCCGCCTCCAGGATGCCCGAGCACAGGGCCGGGCCGTCCTGCATGCCCACGTGGTTGCCCCGAAACTGCGACAGCTCCATGCTGATCACGAATATCTGGGTCTCTGCTCCGTGAGCCACGGCATGAAACGTGTATTCGCGGACGTTCTGTACGTGATGAAACCCGACATATTGAAGTTGCACGGTGGGTCCGGCCTTTCCTGCGCTCAGGAGAGCGCCTGCTCGCGCGATTCGCGGACATTCACGGCCTTGGGTCCTTTATCGCCGGTTTCGAGATCGAAGGTTACTTCGGATCCGACGGTCAAGGACGCGAAATCCGTGTCCTTCACCGCGGTGGCATGAAAGAAGACCTCCTGCCCGTTACCGGCCCGGATGAAGCCGAACCGCCGCTCCGGAACCATTTTCTTAATGGTACCCGTCATGGGAACCTGCCTTTCCAGTCGCCTTCAGGGTAGCACACTCCGGCGCTCAATCCCCGTCCGGAGAGCCTAGTGGCAAGAAATATTGTGTGCCTTTCACCGGCTGAATGAGGCCGCGCAGGAGCTCCTCCAGGTCACGGCTGCGCTCGACGAAGTCCAGCTCGGTGGTGTTGACCACCAGCAGGTCGGAGGACTTGTAGTGGGCGAAGAAGTGCTCGTAGGCCCGGACCACTTCGCGCAGATATTCATCCGACATATGGGCCTCGGACTGGATGTCCTTGCGGGCGATGCGCCGGCGCAGGACCTCCGGCGTGGCCTGGAGATAAATGACCAGGTCGGGGGCGGGGAGCTGCTCCTTCAGCAGCTCGTAGAAGCTTTCGTAGACCGCCAGCTCCTCGTCGTTCAGGTTGATGCAGGCGAACAGCTTGTCCTTCTCGAACAGGTAGTCGGCCACCACGGGCAGGCGCGAAGTCGAGATGGCCGCGTTCTTGAGCTGGCGGTAGCGGTGAATGAGGAAGTACATCTGGGTGCGGAATCCGGCGCCCGGCTTGCCGGCGTAGAAGTCCTTGAGAAAGGGGTTTTCCTCGGAGTCGTGCAAGGCGCGGGCGTGGAGCCGCTCCGACACCAGCCGGGTCAGGCTCGACTTGCCCACCCGCACCGGTCCTTCGATGACGATGTAATGGGGCGGTTTCATCGGAGTAACCGTCGTACCGTGCTGCGGTCCGGGGTGTCCGCGAGCAGCTCCCGGACGGTGAGGCGGCTGACCGGATGGCGGAGACCGGGGACCAGCTCGTGGAGAGGCTCGAGCACAAAACGGCGCTCCGCCAGGCGCGGGTGCGGCACGGTGAGGTCCTGCCGGTCGATGCGGAAGTCTCCGTAGAGCAGAACGTCAATGTCGATGGTGCGGGGCTCGGGCCCGCCCCCCCGCCTCCGTCCCAGCCGGATTTCGATCTCCTGCAAGCGCCGCAGCAACTGCACCGGAAACAACTCCGTTTCCGCCTCCACCACCACGTTCAGGAACCAGGGCTGGTTCCGCACTCCCACCGGCTCGGTGTCGTAGACCGAGGAAACCCGCTTTACCTCCACTCCGGCGGCGCGCATCTCCCCGATGGCTTGCTCCAGGTTCCCGGCGCGATCCCCCATATTCGATCCGAGCGAAAGGTAAACGGTTTTCAGGAATGGCTATCGTAGCACAACTGGGAGGCCTGGAATTCAAACGCGTTCCACCGCCGCCTGGCGCCTTTCGACGAAGTTACCGTTCGTGGCGAAGGCTACCGCCGATGAAACCCGCGACCCCGGAAAACGAGCGGACGCGAATAGAAGAAGCCCGGTCCGTAAAAGTACGGCGAGTAGGGCCAGTAGAAACTCGAGTAATAAAACGGCGGCGGATACAAAGTGGGCGGCGAAACGGCCCGCCGCTGCAATTGCCTGGGCTCGTAGTCTTCCTGCGTAACCGTGGGAAAGGCCCGCGGCGCGCCCTCCGTCGAAATGGCCACCGGGGCCGTGGTGCGGAAGGTCAAAGCATCTTCCGGCAGAACCAGCGTCTGCCTCCCGCGCGTGACCAGAACCCCGACCGCCGAAGCGGCCGCGCCCGCCAGCGCCCCCATGCCGGCGCCGAACCCTCCATCGGCGGCGGCGCCAACGGCCGCGCCGATACCGGTCGCGGAGGCGACCGTAGTGGCGTCGCGGCCTTTGGAAGTGCCGCCGGAGTACTGGACCAGCTCCGTTCTTACGGGGAGCTGTTGCCCGTCGGTTAGGCTGATCTCGGTGAGCTCCAGGCCCAGGCGCGAGGTTCCTTTGACCCGTCCGGCCTTCTCCGCTTCAGCCACCCGGCCTCCGATGGTTTGACCGCGGCGCGCCACTACGACTCCCTGCACCACCAGCGGCCGCGTCAAGGTGGCCGTGAAGGTATCGCCCGGCCGATTCTGGCTGCTCGAAAGCGGCTCGTTCACCCGCACGGCGATCCAGGCGCCGGCGGGCAGGGTAAGCTGCGCCGGGGGGGGCGCCGACGGGACCGGCTCGCCAAGCTTCCGCCACCCGCTCGAGGACTCCTGCGCCTGGCCGGCGGCCAGGGCCCAAGTCGTCCAGAGCAGAGCCCGGTAGAGAGTGCGTGCCATGGAAAGTTCCTCCTCGCCAGAGTGATTGCAACCCGGCTGCCAAATCCAAGCGCTTGAAAATACGGCGGCCGCCCCACGCCGGGGGTGGCCGAATGCAGCCACCGTGGCGGTTTTCAGGCATTAAAAGGATTCTGTACTGGAAGATACTAGCGGGGCGCTGTGTCGCCGCAACTTGGCTCGCCCCGGCGCGTTTATCCCTGAGGAGGTTGTACAATTCGATGACAAAACTAATCCTACTAGCCGCCCTGGCGATCCTTCCGGCTCTCCCGGCGCTGGCGCAGCGCGGGAGGGCTTCCGGCGACGGACCCCGGAGGCTGGATTTCCTGGCCGGCTACCTCGGACTCTCGGACACGCAGAAGCAACAAGCGCAAGCCATCTTCGATGCGGCCGGCCAGGCTGCCACCGTGGCGCGCGGCCAGCTCACCAGCGCTCGGGAGGCCTTGCGCGCGGCGGCCAAGGCAAACCAAAGCGAGGCGGACCTGGATCGTTTGGCCGCGGCGGCCGGCGCGATCGAGGGCCAATTGGCGGGCATTGACGCCAAAGCGGTCGCGAAGTTCTACGGGTTGCTGACCCCCGATCAAAAGACGAAATACGACGAGAGGGGGAACCGCGCCGGCGGCCCCGGTCCTGGTCCCGGCTTCCGCCGCCGGTGAGGACGGGTTACAGCGCCTCCTCGACGACCAGCGCGATGGTTCCGTTGTGCAGATCGAAACCGGCGAGCTGGTCGTTCATGGTCACGAACAGAGGCCCCTTCGTGGTTGCCTGGATCTCGACCGTGCAGAAGCTGCCCACCGCGAAGAAGAAGGGACCGCCGGGGGAGGAAACCGCCGCCGCGCCCACCACGCCCGGCGGCGGCGGAGCGTCGGCCGAGCTGCCCCCGATTTTTGCGATCAGCGCTCCCAACGGCGCGGACGGTAGAAAGGCCGACGCCGGGGATCCGGCGCTGCGCAAACCATCCGGGCCGCAACTCCTCCCCGGCGCTATTTCCCAGGACCCCGTGGCCTTGAAACGCAGTTTGCGCGGTCCGGCCAGGAAGTCCACCACCCTGGTCCACAGACCAACCGGGTTGGCCTTGACCTCCATAGTTTGTAAGGGCTGCCAATTGGGATCAGTCACTTCTTTTCCTCTCTTGATTTTCGGTCGCCCGCTTTCCTGGAGGCGCGCCGGACGATCAGGCCGCCCCCTATCGCCAGCAGAGCAGCCCAGACCAGAAAAAGAACGGTGTACCAGAGGGCTGCGCGGCGTCTCATGGCGGGTGCTTGTAGGTAATACCCGTGTCAATGTCCAGACCCATCCGGTCCCGGAGGTCGGTCCAGACCGCCACCTCCTCGGAGCTGCCGGGCGGCAGCGGCAAGTGCAACATGGTCAGCAGGTCGAATCGGAACAGGTCCACCGTGCTGCGCAGCAAATCGGAGAATACCCGTTGCGCGTAGCAGGCCAGCAGATAGAAGATGCGCGCCAAGGCCGGGCCCGCTATCCCGACGAGGAGGAATTTTGTCAGGCTGGTGGAGGTCAGGGCGAGCCAAACTCCCCAGACGATGCTGAACAGGCCGGACAGCCAGCAAAGCGCCACCAGGAAGTCAACTTGGGTTTTGGAATCCTGGAGCCCGGAGTAGAACTTTTCGTCTTTTTGAACAGCGCGCTGCAAGCGGGTCCAGAAGATATCGAGATCCATTCCATAGCGGGCCAGCGTATAGGACCGGGCGGTGCGGGTGATGTTGCCGAGCGCGGTAGGCGCGATCACGTTGACCGGCGAAGCGGCGCCGTACTTTCGTTTCACGTAAGGAAAGCTGAACTGGCGAAGGTTGTAAAGGGCCATTTGGTCGCTGCGCTGCCGCTCCCGGACGTAGGTGATGGCTTCCAGCAGGAGCCCGTGATCGCGGTTGAGAAGCCGGGACTGCTCCGCGGCAAGATTCGCGTTGCCGGTCGCCAGCTCGCGCCCGAGCGACACGACGGCACGCTGCAAGCGCGCCAAGGGAAGGGTGCGCGAAGCAGCCATGAGACCGCGGAGGGCGGCGATCTCTCGCGCCGCCGGTGAACCGGCCGCGTACGCCGACGCCCCGGCGCGGTTGCCGAAGCCTCGGGAAACGCGCAGGTGTTCCTCCCAAATCAGATAGACCGGCTTCGCGCCCGGCCGCGGGCGTCTCTCCAGGGTCCGGAGGACTTCCTGGCAGTCGTTCAGCTTCTCCTCGATCCGTTTCAGATTTTCCCAGGGCGTACGCGGCAGCAGGTAGGCAATCCAGGGCACATGCTTGCCTTCCAGCAGCTCCGTCAGGAACGGCGCCACGCTCGACAGCACGTATCCGGCGGCGAGCAGAACGGCCACCGCCACGACGCCCTGCAGGGTGGCGCTCCCGCCCACCAGTTGTCCCGTCCAGGCGGCGAACGCCGCCTGTTCGCCGCGCAAAACGGCGCCGCTGGCCAGCGCAAACAAAACCACGGGGAGCAAGGCGCCTAACAGGAACGACTTGGAAAGTGCGAAGGTGCTTTGAATGGTCGTCAGCAGCGCGTTGAGCATGGTTCAATACCGCTGGCACTCGACCGGCGACTGGCACCGGCGGCAGGGCTCGCCCGGGCCGGCGTCCGGCGCCGCGGCCTTACATTTCGGGCAGTAGCAATCGTTCGGTCCCACGGCCAGGGAGTAGGTGCGCGCATGATCCGGCGGCCCGGCGGTTTCCGACCAGCAGGTGCTGCCGGCCCCGGTGCACTTCACCGTATACGGCTCGGGCGACCCCAGGAAACCAAACCACACCGAGCATTCCATCATCGAGCCGCGCTCGGCGGGGGCCTGGAAGCGGCGACTCTCGCCCGTGGCCGTGCGCTCGAGCGCCGTCCAGGCCGCCCCCGAAAGGTCCGAGATCGCGGCCAGAAACGGGCCCTTGGCGCGGGTGACCTGGAACGTGAGGGGCTCCCCAGGTTCGACCTCCAGCACCCCGATCTTCTCCCGCAGCCGCATCACTCAGTACCGCTGGCAGGCAATGGGCCGCCCGCATTTCGGACAGGGATCGTTGTCATTGGCGCCGGCTCGCCGCAGCCGGTACAGTAGCAGTCGACCGGGCCGGCCATCAGGGGCCACCCGATGAGCTCGCTGCGCGTGAGGATCCGGGCCACGTCGCCCAATACCACAATCAACTTGAAGTCGCCCGCGCCGCGGGGCCGGGGACCGGGAGCGAACGTATGGGCCGGACTCTCGACGGGATGGTAAGGCAGGTTGCCAAGCGTGGGGCGGCTCTCGTAGGCCGCGCGAAAAACATCGGCCGCCGCTATCACGCGGAAGTCATTCGGGCCGCCCGTCACCAACGCGGAGCGGCCCCGAGCCCGCATGGCGCGAACTGCCCCTTGTGGCGTCTCTTGCAGACTGAGATACGGCAGATCGACTTCCAGCATATCGCCTACTTTCGCGCGAACAACTTGTCGAGGTCGAAGGTCAGCCCGATGTTGCCCCGCACCTCGCTTTTGTCGGGCAGCAACTCCGTCCTCGAAGCATAACTGATGGCGATCGGGATTTTCAATCCCTCGGTGACGGGGAACGCCACCTTGACCTGCGCGACGCCGATGGTGCCCTTGGCGCTGACATCCTTTCCGTTCACCTGCACCTTTTGGCCGAGCGGCTCTTCCTGGAGCCGCAGGACCAGGCCCGCGAAGGTGAGCACGCCCTTGCCGAGGTTCTGGATTTCAGGCAAAGGGATATCAAACTGCATGACGCCCTGTACGTCCCGAAGGCGGCCCACCCGGCTTCCGTTGACCACCGGCCGGGAGTTGAACAGGGTGGAGGAAACGTTCCCCGTAAACTCGGAATCGCCCACGAAGCGCCGGGTGTATACCAGCTTCAGACTGCTCAGGTCCGGCGGCTTGGGCCCGGTTTGGTCGGCCCCAGCGAACTGCCGAATATTGTTGTATTCCAGCGTCAGCACGGCGGAGCGGGCGATACGGTCAATCAATTGGCTTCGGGCAGCGGCGTAGGATTCCAACAGAGCTCCGGCCGTTTGGACCCGGGCTTTCACTTCGGGGATATGGTCCAGAACGCTCTTCAGCAGATCCAGTTGATGGATCAATTTCTCGGGAACGTCGGCCGCCGAGGATGCCTCCAGGTCCGCCACGGCCGCCTGCTGCCACGCCAGGACTTGGGTATTACTACGAAGCGTAAAGGTCAGCTCCCCCGTTGCCAGGCCCAATGGTTGTGACCCCTCCAGGAGGGAACGCCACTCCTGGTCGTATTTCGGATCGCGGGGGTCGCGGCCGTTGTACACGTCGAAACGGGCCGAGTAGCCTGCCAACTGATCCTGTCTCGCGGTGAACACGTTTTTCTGCGCGCCGTGGCTGATATCGAAGGTGCCGGAGAACGAAAAGCGCTTGACGAACCGCAGTCCGGGATCGCTCGCAAACGCATCGGCCGTCTTGACCAGGTCCTTTTTCGCTAAAGCGGTCAGGAGGCCGGCCGGATTGCCGCGAATCGTGATCACGGTGCCGCTCACGGTCTGCTGCAGAGCGCCGTTTTCGACGGCCAGCCCGATCAACCCCGGCGCCGGACCCTTGCTGGCGATGCTGGTGGAGCCGGGGGTTCCTCCCGGCGCCTCCACCTGCTTGTTGACCTGCTTCTGCTCAATCGCCGAAAGGAGCCCGCGGGCAACCAGAGAGCGGGGAGGAGCCGGCGCGTTGGCCAGGGCGATCGGCGTATAGAGCCACTCCAGAATCAGGTCCACGGGACTGGAGATCGTGTTCGCCAACGCCCCTTTGGCTTTCGTGACTTCCGCTTCCGCGGCCCGGATGGCGGTTTCGCCCTGCGCCAGCTTCCGCTCGAGTATTTTCCTGTCGAGTTCCGACTTGCGGTCCTGAATGCGCTTCGCGAGCTGGTCCAGCTTCTTCTGCGTGTCCGGAGCGCGCGCGGGCGCCGCCTCCTGGGCGCGGGCTATAGATACTGCCAATCCAACCAGGACCGCCAGCGCCAGACTCTTCATTTTCTCGCTCTCTTAAGAGGTAACGAACGCGTATCCCTGGATCTTGATCGGCGGCGGCGTGATCGTATCGGGAGCGGCGCTGCCGGAGGCGTTCCCGCTGATCTGGACCGTGTAGAAATCGGTCAAGTCATGGGCTCCCGAACCGTCCGGCCTGAAGTCGAATCGGATATCGAACGTGAACAGCGCGCCGCTGGCGCTGGGAGCCGCCACCACCCGCATCTCAACAAGTGGTCCCGTCATCATCTGGGATTGCCAAGACGGGCCGCCCATCACCGGATCGATCTGGGCCAGATAAAGGTCTTTCGCCTTGGACACCACCACCGTGATCTGCTCGTTCGGGACCACTACAAATCGCCCATTCACATCAAAGTTCAAGCCAGCCTCCAACCAACACGCTAGTATAACCGGAACAATAAGACGGCGCAAACGGGAATTAGCCGCAATATTTCCTTGCTTTCCGCTGCCGTCGCTTGCAGTCCAGGCCGGCAACAACCGCTGCTCCTTGGTGCATTCCAGGCACTTTTTTGGAAAATCGATCTCCCAGGCCTGCTGGCCGATCTGGCGCTCCAACCCCGCCGCCGGCGCCGCGGCACATTCGGGTTCACTTCGAACGCCCGGGCCGCCTCCGTTCCCGCAGCCCCCTGCTCCCGCCGCTCCATCGCCGCCAGCTTGAACTCCCGGGTGAAATTCCGTCGAGACAATCCCCTGACTCCATTCTCCCGTTCGCGGCGTCTTGAGTTTTCACCGGTTGTCTCAATTTTGGACGCAAGTCCGGAGAGTTACCATAGCCTTTCGGCGCAAAAGAACCTGCTCACTTGGGGCGTAACGGACGACTGGCCCTGCCAGGGCCATGTGGAACTCTCTTGCTGTGGGCGCAGCGGATCGGGCCTACCGGCTGAGGACCCTGTCGCTGACGGTCTCGCACCCGCCGCGCTTCTCCAGCGCCTCCAGGTAGGCGAGGTACTTCTCCCGCAGTTCCACCGGCTGCCAGATAGGGGAGCTCTTGAGCAAGGTCTTGCAGCAGAACTCCAGGTAGCCTTCCGAGCGCTTGAACTTCCAGATGCCGATGTCCCGTTTTTCCTTGAGGCGGTAACAGGCATGGGGCTTGGGGGCGAAGTCGAACAGGTCCGCCAGCCACCGGCGCGAGAGGCCGGCCGCTTTGCCGAACGCGATGGCCGAATCCACGTAGGGCGCCGCCACCACCAGGTAGCCTTCCTCCAGCGCCGGCTTGATCTCCCAGCGCAGGCGGAACACCAGGTCGGCGGCGTAGAGCAGCAGCAGCGTGCGGGGCGAAGGCTGCGGGATGTTCTTCTCGCCTTTGCGCAGCTCGAAAAAGATGCCGGAGGCGTCGAACTGGCTTACGCCTCCTTCCTGCCGGGGCTTGAGCAGGGATCGCACCAGCCTGTTGCCGGCGTCGGGCAGGGCCGGTCCGCCGGCTCCCTCCAGCGCGATGAGGCGGCCCTTAGGAGAATCAGAAGGCACTTTGTACCTCGGTGCTGCGCTCCTGCCGATCCAGCCATTCGAGCATGGCTTCCATGTTCCACTCGGCCCATTCCCGCTTGGTGGCCTCGCGGAACATCTGCCGGATGGAGCGGTGCTGCTCGTAAATGGACTGCTCGGCGTCCACTGTAATCATCTGAAAGATGGAAGCCAGGGCCCGGTATTCCTGACGCATGCGGGCCAGGAAGTGGTTGTAGCTCTCATAGGGATCCTCGATGTTGGTCACGTCCTGGCCGGCGTCGTAGAACTGGGGGGCCAGGGTGGAGGCCTTGCGCTTGCCGGAGGTTTCGGGCGAGACATCGAAGTAGAAGGCTACGTCGGGCCAGAACAGGGGCTCGTAGCAGTTCAGGATCCAGTTGAGGCGCAGGTCTCGGGCGCCGGCGCGGGCCAAGCCGGTGAACAGGTAGCCGTCGGCAATCACCATCTTCCCCGCCCACAAGGCCGGCAGGATGATGCACTCGAGCTGGTGGCGGAAGTCGGAGGCGTAGAGCAGGGTGTGTTCTTGGGGGCTGAGCGCCCGCGCGCCCTTGCGCGCCCGGATGAGGGGCTTGACCAGCGGCGAGTCGGCCCACTTCACGCTAATCACTTCGTGCCCGTCGGTCTCCAGCCACTTCTTGAACAGGCGCCGCTGGGTGGTCTTGCCCGAGCCGTCGGCGCCCTCGAAGGCGATCAGGAAGCCCCGTTTGCTCTCCTGCCCTTGCAGCAGATGACGCAGGTGCTGTTCTTGCTCTCGCTGTTTTTTCAAGTCTGGAGCTTTCGACATCCCGTGGAGGGCGGGCTTGGACTCACGCGGAACCGGCCGCCACCTTTACCGCCGCGGCGCACCGGCTGCAGCTCAGGTATTCCAACAGCAGGATCATCTTGTGCTCCGCGTCTTCGTCGCCCGCGAGCGCCACGGGGAATCCCCGCCGGCAGCACTCGTATTGCAGGATGTCCCAGGCGATCTGGTGCCGCGACGTGGCGCCCGAGTGCAGCTCCGACTCCAGCAGGCACGCCCCCAAATAGGAGGCTATGTATCGCAACTCATCGGTGGACAAACCCTGCAGGAAACGGCGCGCCGGGCGGCGGCGCTCGGTCAACGCTACCGTGGATATGGCCCTTACCAGAGATACTCTTTCACCGGCGAGTGGCACAGGCGACTCCTCAGGCTGCCCAGGATTTTCATTTGGTGTAACCATTATGTAACAAGTCCGCTGGGGTAGCAATACGGCGTGAAAGAATTCGCGGCAAATGGCACCACCGACAAGGAGTGCTATACGGCCGCCTGAGATTTGGCGGCGTGGACCGGCTTGTTGGCCGGACGCCGGGGAGGGTGGGTCAAATAGCGCACAAACCTTTCGCGGTACTCCGGGCTTTCCAGGGTCTCGTGCCAGTACGCTTGGTACTTTTCGAGCAGGTCGCTCTCCCGGCGGTCGAGGGCGGCGAGGAGTTTCTTGTGGCGGGTGGGCGGGTCCCCGGTCTCCAGCAGCTCCTGCACGAGGACCCCGGTAGAATGGCAGTCGTTCAAATCTCCCAAGGCGGCCTGCAATCCCCGGACGGCCGCCAGGTAGGCGTCCAGAGCCTTGCCGTAGCAGGGCCGGAAGTACTCCAGCACGTACCGGAATCGCTTGGCCCGGATACGGAAGGCGTGAACCTCTTCGCTGTGCAGGTCGTCCTCGACGGAGGCATCGCCGGCGCGGAAGAACTTCTCGGCCAGGCGGGGGAGCAGGCGCGCGGCGTTTTCGCGGGCCGGCCTCTTGGGACGGAATCTCATCAGGTTCCTCTCAGGCGGGGAGCAGCCGGACGCGCCAGCGTCCGATGGCGACGGAATGCTGGAGCTTCCGCAACCGCGCCCGCAGGGGCCGCATCCTGCGCCGGCGCTCCGCAGCCAGCGTCGCCGCCGCTTTCTTGGTCTCCAGCTTGCTGCTGGCGGAGGCGATCTCCGCCTGCTGGATAGTGGCCAGCGCCACGTCGCAGGCCCGTACCTCTCCCAGCAGGTCTTGCAACACCTGGAGGCGTCCCTGCAGCTTGCGAACTTGCCGCGTCGGCAGCAGCGGACCGAACACGCGCACGGCGTGCCGCAGCCGCAGGCACAGCCGCCGCAGGTCGTGCACACTGGCCTCGTCGGGCCTCTCCAGGGTCTGGCTGATGGAAAACGCCATGTCCCGCAACAGCGTCTCCACGATGCCGGCGCGATAGGTCAGCAGATCGAGCTTCGGATTGACCTGTTCATACATGACTGTTTACCGGCCGGGTGTCACCAGCAACCGGGATTGGTACACCTCCTGAAACGCCGGCGCGCTCTGGCGGGCGGCCCACAAATCCAGCTCCAAACCGGGCTTCCCGTCGACCCGCACCCGCGTTTCCCCGTCACCGACCTGGCAGTCTACCGATGTTACCAACTGGCGGTGGCTGCGGTCCAGTCCGTCGGCGATGCGCAGCAGCGGGATCAACCGCCGGACGGCCTGGCGGTCACCCGTGTCCAGTTGCCGGTAGCTGTCGTGGTCGGGGTCGGGCAGGTTCTTGCGGTGGTAGCGGCAGAGGTTGGCCACCAGGAGCCTTTCGTGATCGGTGAAGCCCGGGAGGTCCGAGTTGGACACCAGATAGTAGGAGTGGCGGTGGTGGCGGGTGGAACTGACAAAGTGCCCGATATCATGCAGATAGGCGGCAGCTTCGAGCCACCTCCCGCACTCCAGCGGCAGCCGGTGCAGCGAGGCCAAGCCCACGAACAACGCCCGCCCCAGGGTGGCCACCTGGCGGGCATGGGGAAGCGACACCCCGTACCGGTGGGCCATCTGGCTGACTACCTGCCGTTGCTGGGCGTCCAGCGCCACATCCTGATGGGTAACGCCGCGCGCGGCCAGGTCGGCGATGATCCCGTCGCGCAGCCCGGCGGTCGAATAGTAGAGGGACCCGGTGGTGAAGTGCTCGACGAAGTAGCGCAGGACGGCGGTGCCGGCGAGGATGATCTCGGCGCGGCGGGGTCCGATGCCGGGCACGCGTCGCCGGCCCTCGCCATCCAGGGTGATGAGGTGGCGGTACAGCCGGCGGATCTCGGCCAGCCGGGCCCGGCGGCCGTCGGCCTCCTCGCGGTCGGAGCTCTTGATGCGGTTCACCGCGCAGACTACCGCCGCCGCCGTGGCGGAAGTGCCGATCGCCCGGGCCGGCCGTCGCGGCCCCAGGCGCCGCAGGCTGGCGGCAAACTGCTGCTCGATGTACTCTTCCAGGGCCGCCACTTCCTCGGGCTCGGGCGGATCGTGGTGCAGGAAACTCCCGGTGAGCCGCACCGCTCCCAGCGGCATCGAGGTGGCGTAGCGAATGGTCCCTTCCTGGCTCCAGATCACCTCGGCGCTGCCGCCGCCAATGTCGAGCAGCAGGAGGTTGGGCTCGCCTCGCGGCCGGCGGGTGGTCACCCCCAGGTGGATCAGCCGGGCTTCCTCGGTGCCGGAGATGATCTCCACCGGCGCGCCGCTGGCCTCGGCCGCCCGGGTCAGGAACTCCCGCTGGTTGCGGGCATCGCGCAGAGCGCTGGTGGCCACGGCCCGCACCGCGGCCGGCTGCCATTCCCGGTAGACGCGGGCGAACCGCGCCAGCACCTCGCAGGTGTGATCGATGGTCTTGGCGCTCACCCGGCCCGTGGAGAACACACTCTCGCCGATGCGGGTCACCTCGCGGTCGGCTGCCACCAGCCGGTAGGAGCGGCGCAACGCGATGTCGGCCACCGCCAGGCGCACCGAATTCGACCCGATGTCAATGGCGGCATAGATGCTCATGGGAGAGGAAGGTGGACGCTTCCTGCTATTATGGCAGTCGGTACAGCCTCTATGCGCGTGTTTTCCAACCGGAAGTTCCCCGGAAAACTCATCATTGTGGAAGGCATCGATGGATCGGGAAAGTCCACGCAGTTGTCGCTGCTGAGCCAGTGGCTGCGGTCGCGGGGCTTCGGGGTAGTGTTCAGCGAGTGGAACTCCTCGCCGCTGGTGCGCAACACCACCAAGCGGGGCAAGAAGAAGAGCATGTTCACCCCGACCACCTTCAGCCTGATCCACGCCACCGACTTCGCCGACCGCACCGAGCGCTACATCCTGCCGCCGCTGCGGGCCGGATCGATCGTCTGCGCCGACCGCTACGCCTTCACCGCCTTCGCCCGCGACGTGGCCCGCGGCGTCCCCCGCCGCTGGGTCCGCAACCTCTACAACTTCACCGTACGGCCCAACCTCGCCTTCTACTTCCGGGTCTCGTTGGACGTCGCCCTGGGGCGCATCCTGGGCGGACGCGACGCCCTTAAGTATTACGAAGCTGGTATGGACCTGCACCTCTCCCGCGACGTCGAGGAGAGCTTCCGCCTCTTCCAGGGGCGCATCATCGACGAGTACGAAGCCATGATCGACGAGTTCGGCTTCAAGGTCGTGGACGCCACCCTTTCGATCGAGGAGCAGCAGACCCAGATTCGCAAGATCGTCGAAGAAGAGCTGGACTTGAGCCACGCCGACAGCCTGCTCAAGTCGCCGTGGAGAGGATTCACCGATGGCAACGGAATCGCCCTTAACCTTCTATGAAGAGGGCCTGCCGGGCGTGGACATCAGCGCCCTGTGCGGGAAGCTGATCGTCGTCGAAGGCCCCGACGGCGTGGGCCGCTCGACCCAGACCACCCTGCTGCGCGCCTGGCTCGAGCACCAGGGGCACGCCGTGATGGACACCGGCATGGCCCGCTCGGCGCTGGTAGGAAAGACCATCAAGCAGGCCAAGCTGGGCAACACGCTAGGTCCTCTGACCCTGAACCTGTTTTACGCCACCGACATCGCCGATCGCCTGGAGAACGAAATCATCCCCGCCCTGCGCGCCGGCTTCGTGGTCCTGACCGACCGCTACATCTACTCCTCGATCGCCCGCGCCATCGCGCGGGGCAGCGACCCGGCGTGGACGCGGGCCCTGTTCGGCTTCGCCCTCCGGCCCCACGCCATTTACTACCTGCGCTGCGAGGTCGCCGACCTGCTCCCTCGCGTGGTGTACGCCCGCGGCGGGTTCGACTACTGGGAATCGGGCATGGACGTCCGCCTGGGCAAGGACCTCTACGAAAGCTTCGTCCGCTACCAGGCCAAAGTCATGCGCGCGCTCGACTCCATGGCCCCGCGCTACGAGTTCGAGATTATCGACGCCTCCCGCCCGCCGGAGAAGATCTTCGCCGACCTGAAAAGCCGCATCGACAAGCTGCTCAAGGGCAAGAACAAGAAGGGCAAGCGCCAAGCGGCGCCGCGCAAGCCGGTGGCCAAGGAAGTGGTCCCAGTAGCAGCCCCAGAAGCCGTGGAAGTCTGACGGCGCGTGGTATCATGTAGCCATGAAGGTGGCTACATGAAAACCGCCAGTGTTCGGGAACTCAAGAATCAAACGTCGGCTCTCTTGCGCCACGCCGCCGTGGAAGACGTCGTCATTACCTCGCGCGGTCGTCCGGTGGCTCGTTTGGTGGGCATGAGCGACAATGACCTGATCCTCAAGCACGGACGCCGCACACTGACGCCGGAAGATAAGAAGAGGATGTTCCGCGTCGCCGCCCGCATCTGGAAGCTCAAGCCTGAGAAGGGTAAGACGTGGGTCGACAATCGGCTTCACGACCAGGTTCTCTACGGTGGTGATAAGGTTCTATGATTCTTGTCGATACGGGAGCCTGGGCGGCTTTTTTCCTGCCGGGCGACCGGGATCACGCCGCAGCCGCCGATTGGCTGGAGAGTAACCAGGACATGTTGGTCACCAGTGATTACGTTGTAGACGAATTGTTGACCCTGCTGAAGAGCAGGCACGGCGCCCAGGCGGCCATCCAGGCTGGTGAGGCGATGTGGTCCGAAACGATGTCGACCCTGGTCTACCTGGAGGCGGCAGACATCGCCGAGGCGTGGCGCATCTTTCAGCGGTATGCCGACAAAGACTGGAGCTTCACCGACTGCGCCAGCTACGCGGTGATGCGCCGGCTGGGGATCTCCGCAGTGTTCGCGTTCGACCGCCACTTCTCCCAAATGCCCGGGATTCACCGCCTCCCCTGACTCAGTCCGCCCAGATCTTCAGCAGCACGTACGACAGCTTGGGCGCCTTGGGAATCATGTGGTGCGTCCCCATGCGGGGGATGTGCACCAGGTCCCCCGGGCCGATTTCGTAGCTGTGCGCTCCCTTCACCCCGTCGCCCCGGATCTCCCCGGGCGACTCCTCCTTAGGATTGGTGATCTCGCCGCCGACCTGCGCCTGCGCCGTCCCGCGCTGGATGAAGTAGATGTCCACGCAGCCGCGATGAGCCTCCCAGGGACCCTCATGGCCGGCGTAGATCACGTAGTTCATGGTGTAGGCCTTGCCGGAATGGATCGGCTGGTTGCTGGTGTTCTTCTCAATCGTGGCGTCGATCTCGGACTTCTTCAGGACGTCGGGCATCCGGCGCGCGGCCAGCAACCCCTGGCGCGCCGGCAGGTTGTCGCCGGTGGGGAAGATCCGGACCGCCACGTATTCCAGGCGCCCGTGTCCGGGATCGATCTGGTGAGGCGTGTTCCGAGGGATGTGCACCACGTCGCCCGCCCCCACTTGGTGACGATGTTCCCCGATACTGATCGTCGCCTGCCCCTTACGAATATGCAGGATGTCGTCGGCGTCCGCGTGGGTTTCGCGGGGCCCCGCCTTACCCTCTTGCACCTGCAGCAAAATGGCGTAGTTGGGCCGCTTAAACACCACCTGCTCCCGGCTCGTCCCGCCGAGCAGGGCATCGAGCTCGGCGCTCTTCATCACATCCCGCAGCTCGGCGCTCTCGGCCGCCCCGGCCGCCAGCAACAGCAGGCTCATCCAGATTTGCATATCCGCCTCCGGCGGTAAGGATACCAAAGATCCTCAGGACCGCAGGCGGTCCAGGGCATCCTCGGCGTACCACAGCACGTCCGGCTTGACGGCGTACCGGGGATCGCGCAGCTCCGCTCTGCTAAACCAGCGGATCTGGTGATGCTCGCCAGCGGCCAGCACCGGCTCACCCGCTACCCACCGGGCATAGTAGATGTTCACCACGTGGCTGTGGGTAGCGGTGATCTTGTGGATGTTGACGTGTGCCGGCGTATAGAGGCAGCGGACCGTGGGGTCCTCGAGGGGGGCGCGGTCGGCGACGATCTCGACCTCCAGGCCCGATTCTTCCTGGATCTCGCGCCGCAGCGCCTGGTCGGGATCTTCGCCGGGGTCGATGTGGCCGCCGATAGGAAGCCACTTGTCGAGGGCGCGGTGGTGGATCATGAGGACGCGGTCGTCCCGGACGATGTAGCAGGCGATGGTAAAGTCGACGGCGTAGTGGTAGTGCATCACCACTTGTCCATGCCGCGGTAAGTCCCGGGGCCTCGCTGCTCGATTTTGGTCACAATCACTCTGCGGGTTGACGGATACACCTCATAGAACGGGCGATAGCGCTCACCGCGACCGAAACGGATCTTGAAGCGGCGGTTGTAGTTTCGGAGCGGCTTGCCGGCGCTGAGCGGATCCTCGGCCAGTAGCTCGCGAGTGATCTGCCGGACTTCCTCTCGCTCCGGTGCGGGCAGACTCCGGCGCTCTTTTTCCGCACTCGGCAGAATGTCAACGTCCCAGAATTCCGCGCCGCCCATGTTGCCTCACGAGAGGAACCGGACTTTCGGTGCGAAGGCGGCGATCGATCTCCGCACTGGCCAGGGCATCAAGATCCTCTTCTGTCAGCGGTGAGCGGGCTCGGCGGACAGGCTCTGTTCTCTGCTTGCGCTTGGTCTTGCGATTCGACACGGGCACGTTCTGATCATAACCAATCTTTACGCTCCATGACAAACCGATCGTTCCCGCAGGAACTCGACAATCCGGTCGGGATCGTTGGGGACCACGATCGGCTGGTTCCCGAAGTTGGAGGCCAGGCGCCGGCCTTGCGGGTCGTCCAGCTGGCCGGTATGGTAGCGGTAGATGTAGTCGGGGTCCTTGAGCAGGTGACCGGTGAGGACGGCGACGACCTCCTGGTCGTGGCGGACCGTGCCCTGGGCGGTCAGCTTCTTGAGACCGGCCAGGGTGGCGGCGGAGGCCGGCTCGCAGCCAATGCCCGCGCGGCCAATGACGGCCTTGGCGTCGGCGATCTCCTGCTCGGTGACCTTCTCCACCACGCCGCCCGAGGTCTCCACTTCGTGACGGGCCTTGGGCCACGACACCGGGGCGCCGATCTTGATGGCGGTGGCGAGGGTCTCCGGGTGGCCGATGTTCTCAATCCCGGCGGACTCCCCCTGGACCAGGTTGTAGAACGGGGCGGCGCCCTCCGCCTGTATCACCGCGAGGCGGGGAAGGCGGTCGATCAGCCCGACCTGCTTCGCTTCCCGCAGGGCCTTGCCGAACGCCGAGGTATTGCCCAGGTTCCCGCCGGGCAGGACAATCCAGTCGGGGGCTTTCCAGCCGCACTGCTCCAGCATCTCCAGAACGATCGTCTTCTGACCCTCGATGCGAAACGGGTTGACGGAGTTGAGCAGGTAGATGCCTTCGCGTTCGGCCAGCTCGCGAACTAGCGCCAGGATCTGGTCGAAGTTGGCCTCCACCTGAAAGGTCAGGGCGCCGTATTCGAGCGCCTGCGCCAGCTTGCCGTAGGCGATGTTGCCGTGGGGGAGGAAGATGACGGCCTTCAGGCCGCCGGCTGCGGCGTAAGCGGCCAGGGATGCGGAAGTGTTGCCGGTGGAGACGCAGGCGACCACATCCCTGCCGAGCCGCCGCGCCTGTGCGACGCCGGCGGTCATGCCGTTGTCTTTGAACGAGCCGGAAGGGTTGTAACCCTGGTGCTTGAACTGGATGCCGTCGAGGCCGCCGTATTGGGCCGCCGCCCGGGCATCGAGCAGTGGCGTGTTGCCCTCGCGCAAGGTCACGACCACGGAGTAATCGTCGAGGAACGGGAACATCTCCCGATAGCGCCAGACGCCGCTCCGGTCGAGCGGCGCGTCGCTCAGGCGCCGGTCGCGCCAAGCCGCTCGCAGGGATTCCGGCTTAAGGGCCTGGAGGTCGTAGCAAGCTTCGAGCAGCCCGCCGCACTGCGGGCAGGTGTAGAGCACCTCGGTGATCGGGAAGGACTTTCGGCAGTCCGGATTGAAGCAGACCAGGGAGGCGGGCATGAAACTCCATCATAGCGGAGTCCCAGAAGCGAGCGGGGACCGGTTCCGCCGGCCCCGCCGTCGGCCCAGTAGTCGGGCTCGCAGGCGGCGTAGCGCCATTCCCGGCCTTGCGTTGACCGGCCTCGATGCAGGAGACTATGCACCATTGGCTTTTCGACAACTACCCATCGAAAAAATAGATCCGCGCCCGCCTCCCGTGCAATTTTGCCGTCCCTGGAACTGGTGGCGCCGGAAAGCGACTTCGCGCCAAGCGAAATTGCCGCCGCCGGACCCGGTGGCGGCTTCGTGCTCAGCGGGCCAGTTCGCGCTCTACGGCCGACTTCGCCCGCCCTCGCGAGCCGGGGTCGTTGATCGACCAATCGTAATCGTAGTATTTGATTTTGGGTTGTTTCAGGGCGTCGATGGCGCGGCGCTGTTCTTCGGAGGCGTAGCGGCGGATGTAGTCCAAAATGCTGCTGCCGAAATCGTCCTTGTACCACTTGAAGATTTCGCTGAGGGTCACCTCGCCGGCGGCCGCATCGATCGTCACGCTGCGGCGCTGCTGGACGAACCGCCGCGCCTGCCGGTCGAGCAGCACTTCCAGATTCTCGCCAGTAAACGCCTCGCGGGCGAGCATGGGGCAGCTCAGCGAGGCGCAGACAATAGCGAAGTGAATCCGCGGCTCGTGGTACTTCCCGCGGATAATGTCGTTTTCGAGGGCATACAGGCTCATCTTGACGCCGCCGGCGGTGTAGTCCTCGCGCCAGAAGAAGCGCTTCAGTGGGGCGAGGTCCAGCACGCTTCGGGTGGGCCAGTGATCCACCACGCCGCGCGTCACGAAGGCGTTGTAGGCGTTGATCCAGTAGGCGAGCTCGTGGGCGCGCGAAGGGAACATCTCGGGCCGATTCCGAGGGCTTGCTTCGGCGAGCTGCCGCAGGTAGATGTCGAGATCTTTGGAGCCGGCCTGGATCGCGGCGTAATCCACTTCCCCGATCTCACTGACGTGGGCCTTCAGGACCCGGTCCCACGCCACGTGGTCGAACGCCGCAGCCCGGACCGAGCCCAAAACCGCCATCGCCAGAACCAATGCCCGCGCGAGTGTTGTATGATGGCCCCAGGATATGGAACAGGATTTCGCACAGCGGGTTATTGCCACCATCGCCAAGACCCAACGTTTAGACGCTACGAAGATTACCATCGATTCATCGTTTGAAGAGCTGGGAATCGATTCGCTCGATGGGGTGAACATCCTGTTCGCCCTGGAAAACGACCTCGATATCACGATTCCGGACGAGGCGGCCAAGGAGATCCGCAGCGTGCGTCAGGCGGTGGAGGGCGTCGAAAAGTTGCTGGCCGAGAAGGCCGCCGGCTGAAACCATGCGCCGAGTGGTCGTCACCGGGCTGGGAGCCGTATCGGCCTCGGGCCCGGATGTCCAGGCCTTCTGGCAAAACCTCTGCGCCGGGCGTTCGGCGATCGGTCCGCTCGAAGGCTTCGCTTCCGAAAACCTGATCATTAAGGTGGGCGCACAGGCTCGCGGCTATGACCCGGCGGCGCACTTCGATCCCAAGCGCCTGGACCTGCTTGACCGTTTCACCCAGTTTGCCCTGATCGCCGCCCGGGAGGCGATCCGCGACGCCGGCCTGGAGCTGGACGCCGGGCTGGCAGCCCGCACGGCGGTCCTTATGGGGGCTGGGATGGCCGGCAAGACGACCGAAGACGCATCCTACCAGCAACTCTACGCCTTCGGCCAGAAGCGCTTCAGCCCGTAC
>JBGOUV010000114.1:0-16714 GCA_041477815.1 Terriglobia bacterium
GAGGCGGTCGAGGCCGAGCGCAATGCCGCCGTGCGGCGGTGTTCCGTACTCCAGGGCCTCCAGGAAGAACCCGAAGCGGCGCTTGGCCTCTTCGTCGGTGAAGCCCAGGGCGGCGAACACGCTGGCCTGGATGTCGCGGCGATGGATACGGATGGAGCCGGAGCCCAGCTCGACGCCGTTCAGAACCAGGTCGTAGGACTTGGCGCGACAGTGCGCGGGGTCTTGGGTGAGTTTGTCCACGTCGTCGTCGTGCACCGAGGTGAAGGGATGATGGGCGGCGTTCCAGCGTTTCTCTTCCTCGTCCCACTCGAACATGGGGAAGTCCGTGACCCAGAGGAAGCGGAAGACCTTGGGGTCGAGGAGACGGTGGCGGTCGTGGTACTTCTGGCCGGCCAGCAGGCGCAGGGCTCCGGCGGCCTGGCAGACCTGGTGCTCGGGACGGTGGCCGGTGGGCGGCGAGGCGGCCGTAGCGAGCAGCAGCAAGTCGCCTTCTTCGGCCGACACGCGCTCGCGCAGTTGGGCCATCGGCTCGGGGAAGTCGCGGTCCAGGCGCTTGGGGTCGTCGTAGACCCGCAGGCTACGTTCGGCGCCGGCCGCCTTTAGATCGTCGCGCTCCTTGCGCGAGAGCTGGCCGCACCCGGGGATCCGGATGGCCAGCAGCGGCATCCCGCCGACGACGAGAGCGGGGAACAAGTCGCCGGCGGGATGCATGGCCGGCAAACGCAGGTCGGGCTTGTCCGACCCGTAGTGCTCCATGGCGTACTCGTAGGTGAAGCGCGGGAACGGGGCGTGCACCTGGTAGCCCGCGACTGCGCAGACGTGCTCGATCAAGGGCTCGATGGTTTCAAAGATGCGCTCCTGCTGGGGAAAGCACATCTCCAGATCGATCTGCGTGAATTCGAGCTGGCGGTCGGCGCGAAGATCCTCGTCGCGGAAGCAGCGGACGATCTGGAAGTACTTGTCGAAGCCGCTGATCATGAGAAGCTGCTTAAAGAGTTGCGGCGACTGGGGCAGCGCGTAGAACGAGCCCTGCTGCAGGCGGCTGGGGACCAGGAAGTCGCGGGCGCCCTCCGGCGTCGAGCGGGTCATGAAGGGCGTCTCGATCTCCAGGAAGCCCAGGTTGTTCAAGGTTTCGCGGACGGCGAAGGCAATCTTATGTCGCAGTATTATGTTGCGCTGCATGCGCGGGCGGCGCAGGTCGACGAAGCGGTACTTGAGCCGGGCGTCCTCGCTCACGCCGGCGTCCTCTTCCATCGGAAAGGGCGGGGTGCGGGACTCGTTCAGGATCCAGACCTTGTCGGCGACCAGCTCGACCTCGCCGGTAGCGATGCTGGGGTTGACCGTATCGGCGGACCGCAGGGCGATGGGGCCTTCCACGGCGATGACGTACTCGTGGCGGAGAGTCTCGGCCTTGGCGTGGACTGCGGCCGACACGTCGGTCTTGAAGACCACCTGGGCGATACCGGTACGGTCGCGGAGGTGGACGAAGATGAGGCTGCCCAGGTCGCGGCGGCGGTGCACCCATCCCAGGAGGATGGCGCGGCGGCCGGCGTCGGTGGGGCGCAGCTCGCCGCAGTAGTGGGTGCGGCGCAGCTCGCCGAGAAGATCGAGCGGTAAAGGTGTGGAAGACATTAGTTCAACGATTCCAGTTCGGACCGGGAGACCTTGGTCTGTTCGCCGGTCGCCATATTCTTAAGAGTATAGCGATCTTCGGCGATCTCGCTCTCGCCCACGATCAGGACATAGCGGGCGCCAAGCTTGTTGGCGGTTTCGAGGCTGCGCTTGAGTTTGCCGGCCGGGGCCAGCTCGACCACGCGGCCCCCGCGGCGCAGGTCGCGCGCAATCTCGGAGCAGCGCTCGAAGGCGGGCTCGTCGAGCGGGGCCAGGAAGCAGTCGATGGCGTGGGCGGCGAGGCCCGGCTGGGACTGCTCGAGGGTCATGACCAGGCGATCTTCGCCGATCGAGAAGCCGATGCCGGGGGCGGCGATCTTCGCGCCCAGGGATTCGGCCAAGCCGTCGTAGCGGCCGCCGCCGAGCACCGAGTTCTGAGCCCCCAGGGAGCCGTGGACTACCTCGAACGTAGTGCGCATGTAATAGTCGAGGCCGCGCACCAGGCGGGGGCGGATTTCGAAGCTGACGCCGCGCTGGACGAGGTAGCGGCGGACGGCGTCGAAGTGCGCCCGGCAGTCGTCGCAGAGGTGATCCAGAATGGATGGCAAGGCATCAATAATGGGTTGATCAGCCTCGATCTTGCAGTCCAGGACGCGCAGGGGATTGGTAACGGCGCGGCGCTGGCAATCGCCGCACAGGCTGGGGGCCACTTTGTCCAGCTCCTCGCGCAGGCGGGCCAGGAAGCGCGGGCGGCAGTTGAGGCAGCCGACGGAGTTGAGCAGAAGCTGCTGGCCCTCCAGGCCGAGGCTCTCGAGGAGTCCCATGACCATCTCGATCACCTCGGCATCGATGGCCGGCGAGGTAGACCCGATGGCCTCGGCGCCGATCTGGGAAAACTGCCGGTAGCGGCCTTTCTGCGGGCGCTCGCGGCGGAACATCGGACCGATGTAATAGAGCTTCTGCAGGCCAGGCTGCTGGTCGAGGCGGTGCTCCAGATAGGCCCGGATCACCGACGCCGTGGCTTCGGGCCGCAGGCTGAGCGAGCTGCCGTCGCGGTCGTCGAAGGTGTACATCTCTTTGGTGACGATGTCGGTCTCCTCGCCCACGCTGCGGGCAAAGAGCTGGGTTTCTTCGAGCAGCGGCGTGCGGATCTCCTGGTAGTTGAAGACGCGGAAGATCTCCCGAGCCGCCTGCTCGACGTGGTTCCACACGCCGGTCGAAGGCGGCAGGAGGTCGCGGGTGCCGCGAATCGCCTTGATCAACATTCCTCCAGGTAGATGCGGCGATACTCGACGTAGTTGCGGGCGTGGCGGCGGATCATCTCGTAGTCCTCAGCGGTGGCCGCGCGCTTGACCTTGGCCGGGGCTCCCATGACGACGCTTCCGGGCGGGATCACGGTGCGCTCGGTGACCAGCGCCCCGGCGGCCACGATGGAGCCCGCGCCCACCACCACGCCGTTGAGCAGCAGGGCGCCGATCCCGATCAGGCAGTCGTCCTCCACCACGCAGCCGTGCAGGGTAACCGAGTGGCCGACGGTGACGCGGTTGCCGAGGATACAGGGATACTCGCCGGTCATGACGTGGAGGCAGCAGTTGTCCTGGACATTGGTCTCATCGCCGAGGCGGATGTAGTGGACGTCGCCGCGCACCGTGGTATGGCACCAGACGCTGGAGCGCTCGCCGATGACAACGTCTCCGATAATCTGCGCGCTGGGGTCGAGGTAAGCGGAAGCGGCTATTTTCGGCGTTATGCCGCGGTAGGGGCGAATCATTCCGGGAGCTAAAATGTCATGGTAACACATTCGCTATACTGACACTCTGGTGCGGGCCTGTCGCTGGATCTCGTGGCCGATCGTGATGCTGCTGGCCGGGTGCGGAGGCCCGGCGCGGGCGCCGGAGCCTTGCCGCAATCTGGTGGGCGCCACGGGATGGAATATACCGCCTTTCGCCAAGGTGGAGCAGTCCGGCTCCATTCTGGTGGAGGGCGACGCCGAAGGGGCGATCTCGCAGTGGGTCCAGAAGAGCAAGGGCGTGCCCGTCGTGGTGGCGGTGGGGTATGCGCGGGTGGAGACGGCCACGCCGCTCGAGCCCTCCGATGAGGACGTCACGCCGAAGCTGTGGGGAGGGGCGGTGGCGCTGGCCAATGCCTATAGCCGGCTGTGGAGAGGGATCGAGAGCCCGCACGTACAGCTTCGGTTCACCGGGCGCGAGGCGGCCTCGGGGGCCTGGAAGCGGTTCGTAACGCCGCCGGTCGAGACCTGGCGGGCGCGGGCGCTATACCCGCATTTCGCGTTCTGGGGCGCGAAGCTGGCGCCCGGGGTGAAGCTGCGGGTGGCGGGTCTGGCGCTGGTCCCGGCGGCGGAGGCAGTGGAGTGCCCGAGTCTGCCGGCGCCGCAGCCGGTGCTCGAGTCGGCGACGCCGCGACAGTATGAGCAGGACCTGGAGCCGGACGGCGCCTTTGAAGAACCCTTCACCAAGCGGGAGCAGGCGGGGCAGTGGGTCCTGGGGGCGCGCTACCGGCAGGGGAAGCAGCGGGCCGACCGGTTTCTGGTGGCGGCGACCGAAGACGGGAGCGATCCGCGTCTCAGCGCGACCAGCCGCGTCCAAACGGTGCTGGCGCACCGCGGCGTCGAGCAATGGGAAACCACGGTCCCGGTGCGGAAAGAGGCCCGGCCGGTGCGGATCGCGGTGGCCGCCGCCGCCTGGACCGCGGCGGGCCTGCGGGCGCAGGAGCCCGTGTTTCCCGCTGCCTGGCAGAAGCCATGAAGCGCGGGGCGGTCTACCTGTTCTTGTGCGGCGTCTACCTGCTGTACTGGAGCCACGCCGAGTACTTCGCCGACGACTGGATTCTGATGCCGCTTTTCCGGAAGGCGTCGGCCGGAGGGGCGGCCGGGGTGTGGGACTTGGCCGTTCGGGCGGCGGAGAATCGGATCTACGAGGTCTTCCGGATGCAGTGGTTGAGCATCCTGTTCGGCTACGGCGTCACCTGGATCGGAAAGTACACGCCGCAGGTCAACTTCGCGATGGTCCTGCTGCTGCACCTGGCCAACGCCGGGCTGTTGTGCCGGGCGCTGGGACGGTGGGGCGTGGATCGGGGCCTGGCCTGGCTGGCGGGAGCGCTGTTCCTGGTGCTGCCCACCAGCCGGTTCGTGCTGTTTACCTACTTCACCAATCCGTTTTTCGTATTCGCCGCCTTCTGGGTATTGTTGCTGCTAGGGGAGCGCCGGTGGCGGCTCGCGGCGGTTTTGGCGGTGGCGGGGATGTTTGCCGGGGAGCAGGTTTTTGCGCTGCTGGCGCTGGGGATTCCGCTGGCGGCAGTGTGTCTGTCCGGCTGGCGGAGGGCGGTACCAACCACGGCGGCCGTATGGGGCGCGATGGGCGTGGCGGGGGGCGTGTACCTGGGGTGGATCAATGTGCAGTCTCCGGGAGAGGCGCGCCGGTACGAGTGGGTGTGGCGCACGTTTTGGAACAACGTGAACCTGATCTGCCAAGGGTGGTGGAACCTGACCGGTCTGCCCGCGGACGCGCCGTTTCGCGTCACCCTCACCGTCGCCGGCGTCACCCTGGCAGTGGGGGCGGCGCTGCTGGCGGCGGCGGTGCTGCGGCGAGCGGAGAAGGAGGGCGGAGCGGTGTCGCTGGGACGGGTGGCGCTGTTCGGCGCGGGGGGAGCGGTGCTCGGCTACGGTCCCACGCTGTGGCTGGCGGCCGGGTATCCGCTCCGGTATCACTACGTCCCAACGCCATTCCTGGCGGTGCTGCTGGCGGCGGGATGCTGGGCCCTGGGGCGGCGGGCGGCGCTGGTCTCGGGCGGCCTCCTGGTAGGCTTCTTCACCTTGAACGCCGCTTCTGAGATCCGCCAGTGCTGGATCCCGGCGGCGGAGCGCCAGCGGGCGTTGGAAGCGGAAGTGCGTCGTCTGAGGGGGGTGGAGGCGGGGGACTTCGTGGCCGTGATCGGGGAGCCGTTCGAGTTCGGCACGGCCCAACACTTCAGCCTGCACTCCGCCGAAACTGCCGGACCGTTTGTCGAGTGGGCCACGGGCGTGGGACCAGTGACCGTGGCCCGGGGACTGGTCTACCGGCCGCCGGGGCTGGCGCTGTTCTTGAAGTGGAACCACTGGAGGCCGCTGACCGACGCCGACCTCCGGCGCACGCATCTGCTGGTGCGTTCCCGGCACGGCGTCTTCGAGAGGCCGGAATGGGTGGCGCAAGACATCGGGCGCGGCCGGTTTCGGGCGCTCCCGCTGAAGGGCACGGCGGACCCGGGCGGCGTGGCCCGAGCGGTCCTAACCCGCGAGCAATTGGTATTATTGGGCCGGCGGGTTTACTTTCCATGAGGTCCCATGTCCAGCCGCTCGGGGCGGCAACGTTAGGGGAGGCGCGGCCGCTGGAGCGAATCTGGAGCTGGCTGGTTCCCCTGTTACTGACGCCCCTGGTCATTTTGCACATCGGCTACAGTTACGGCGAGCCCAACCACGTGGTCTACATGCCGTGGGTCTTTCGCCGCATCGATCCGGCACTGCTGGCCAATGACTGGTTCGCCCATACCACGGCCGCGCATCCGAACTCGATCCGTTTTATTGTATGGGCCAATCAGTATTTTCCCATCCCTACAGTGCTGCTAATACTGCACATCCTGTCGGTATGGGCGGTGCTGTGGACCGGGATGCGGCTGGTGGAGCTGATCTTCGAGGACCGGCGGGTCTTCTACGTGGGCCTGTTTCTGATGCTGCGGTGGGAGACGCCGGTGCCGGGGGCGAACACGCTGTGGGGCAACTGCCTGGTGCCGCACAACCTGGCCGTGCCCATCTGCCTGCTGGCGTTCTACCTGGTCTTGAAAGACCGGCCCCTCGCGGCGGCGGCGGCTCTGGGAGCGGCTACCTGGGTGCACATTCAGCTCGGGGCTCTGACCATGCTGATCGTCGGGCTGGGGATGCTGTGGCGCTGGCGGCGGACCGGGTTCGGACGGGTCGTCCTGGCCGGGGTCCTGTATTTGGCGGTGGTGGCGCCCACGCTGCTGGAGCAGTGGACCACCTACATGCGCAGCCCTTCCCTGCTGTCGCCGCGCGACTACCTGTACCTGCACGCGATCTTGCGCCAGCCCCACCACCTGATCCCCTCGTCGTGGCCGGGCGCGGACTGGTACCGGTTCTTCCTGGTGCTGGCGCTGGCAGCGCCGGCGGTGATCTGGCGCCGGCGGATCGACCGCCAGATCCTGACCTGGGTGGCCCTGATTTTCGCCCTGTGCGTGATCGGGACCGTGTTTGTGGAAGTGATTCCGGTCAAGCTGGTCATCCGGCTCCAGACCTTCCGGCAGATGATCTGGGTGAAATACTTCGCGCTGCTGTACGCGGCGCGTTTCCTGATCTCGGTGGCGGAGTCGCGGCCGTGGGGGGAGAAGCTGTGCGCGCTGGCCATTCTGACCGTCCAGAACCACACCTTCATCGGGATGTGCGGGGCCCTGATCTACGCCCTGCGGCAGTCCCGGCTGTGGCTGTGGGGCGTCGGACTGTTTGGCGCCGGGATGGTGGCGGGGTTCGGGATGGTGGCGACCACGACGCCGGGCATCCCGATGTTCTGGCACAGCTTCGGAGTCTCGACGCGAGGTTTGTGGGTGGCGCCGGTCACTCTGGCCCTGGTGGCGGCGGTGGTGGCTTGGAACCGCGGCGCTCTGGCGCCGGCCTTGCTGAGCCTGATCCTGCTGGTACGGGCGGGGTTCGGGCTGCCTCATTTCAGTTATGACCAGCCCTCTCCCGATGCGTGGGTGCAGTTCTGCCAGAAGGTGAAGGGGGTCACGCCGGTGGATGCCGTGGTGATCACGCCCCCGTACCTGGCGGGGTTCCAGTTGGTGGCGCAGCGGGCGGAGGTGGCCAACTGGAAGTGTACTCCCATGGTGGAGGTGGAGCTGATCGAGTGGAAAAAGCGGCTGAACGACCTGGCCGGGGCGACGGATCTGCGGTGCAGCGGGTGGACCTGGTGTGCCAGCGCCTTGGCTGGGGGGTACGCCAAGCTAAAGGAAGCGGATTTTCGGGAACTGGCGGGAAAGTACCAGGCCCAATACGTGGTGACAGCCACCCCCGAACAGCACCTGCACGATTTCCGGGAGGTGCTGCGGCTCTACGACTTCACGCTGTACCGGATCTCCGAACCGCGACCATAAGGGAGCGGTTCCTTCGCGTGTCCGGACCATCCCTCCCTTACGGTCGCGGTTCGGTGGGGTTGAATTCGCCTTCCCAGCGGGCTATTACGCAAGTGGCCAGGCAGTTTCCGATCACATTTACGGAAGTGCGGGCCATGTCCATCAGCTCGTCGATGCCCAGGATGATGAAGATGGGCTCGACGGGGAGGTTGAAGCTGGCGGCTGTACCGAGGAGGATCACTAATGAGGCGCGGGGGACGCCGGCTACTCCTTTGCTGGTCAGCATGAGGGTCACCATCATCACGAGTTGCTGGCCGAGGCTGAGGTGGATACCGGCCGACTGGGCCACGAAGATGGACGCCAGCGACAGATAGAGGGTGGTGCCGTCGAGGTTGAAGCTGTAGCCGGTAGGCATTACGAAGGCCACGATACGGCGGGGGACGCCGAGGGCCTCCATAGCCTCCATGGCGCGGGGCAGGGCGGCTTCCGAACTGGTGGTGGCGAAGGCGATGGAGACCGGCAGGGCGATGGCGCCGGCGAAGCGGCGGATGGGGACGCCGGCGAACTTGGCTATGGGCAGCAGGACACCGAGCAGGAACACCGTCAGGGCGGCGTAGAGGGTGGCCAGAAGCTGGAACAGGTTCACCAGGATGCCGAGGCCCATGTGGCCCACGGTGTAGGCGATGGCGGCGCCGACTCCTATAGGGGCGTAATACATAATTATGTTGGTGAACTTGAACATGGTCTCGGCCAGGCTCTCGGCGAAGGCCAGGAGGGGGCGGCGTTTCTGGTCGCTGAGCAGGGCCAGGGCGATGCCGAAGATGATGCTGAAGACCACGATCTGGAGCACTTCGCCCTCGACTACCGACTTGGCCAGGTTCTCGGGGAAGACGTGGAGAATGATGTCCGGGGTGGTTTGTTTCTTGGCCTGCAACTGGTCGCGCTCGGCGGCGGGGGGCAGGGTGATGCCGACGCCGGCGCGGCTGATGTTGATGGCCGCGAGTCCGATGAAGAGGGCGAGGGTGGTGACCAGCTCGAAGTAGACCAGGGCCTTGACGCCCATGCGTCCGACCTGTTTGAGGTCGCTGTGTCCGGCGATGCCGACCACCAGGGTGGCGAAAAGAAGCGGGGCGATGACGGTCTTGATGAGACGCAGGAAGATCAGGCTGAAGACGCGCAGTTGGACGGCGGTGGCGGGCAGGTCGTGGCCGATTTCGGCGCCGATGAACATCGAAACCAGGATCCAGGTGGTGAGGGAGCGGCGGTGGAAACCGTAGAGGACCAGGGCGGCGAGGGCGATCCAGCGGGTGAGGAGCAGGACGGCGTTGGGAAGGTCCAGCAGGCCGAGGTGGGTAGCGGCGGCGGGGAGGGCGGCGACAGCCAGACCGGCCAGGACCAGGCGCGTGGGCTTCATCCTGGATACCTTATGAGGGACCGGTGCGGAAGTCAACCCGGTAGGAGGCGGCTACGAATGTTTCAATAGCTCCTCAACTGTCAAACCGATGTCCTTGGCGATCTGGCGCAGCAGGATCGGCGAAATGTCCCTCCCTGGGTGCACGGGAACCGTCGTGCCCCTTCCATCCGGATGCCGGAGCCGCTTGTGTGAGCCCCGTTGACGAACCTCGGCAAAGCCCAGCCCTTCCAGGATCGAGACGACTTCGCGTGGCTTGAGAACCCGAGGTTTGCCCATGCTCAGCCGACGGTGACCGTTTGGGTTCCGACGAACTGCGCCTCAAGTTTCGGTTCGCCCTCCTCCAGGAGCATCTCGATGACTTCCCGGAGATTCTTGTTCAGTTCATCCAACGTCTGGCCCTGACTGTGCGCGCCGGGGAAGCCCGGAACGTAGCCCACATACAGGCCGGTGTCCGGGCACAGTTCCACTACTGCCGTGTAGGTGCTCATGCCGTCGCGCTCCTCTATACGTTGTCTCTGTACCAATCGTAAATGCTATACCGGCCTTTGTAAAGCCCTCCTGCCTGTGCTCCTTGGCACGTCGTAACTTCACCCCAGCAATGCACATGGATCGCGCCCCTTCCACTCCTTGGAAAGGCAAGGATCCTTCCCTCCTGGGCCTCGACACGATAGCGGGCGCCTCGGCTTGAGACCGTTCGTCCCGGATCTTTTCTCAATGGTAAACGGTAGACTTCCGTCCGTCTAAGGGCTCGGGCATCATGCCTTTGCTAGGTACTGTGACAGCAAAGGTCCGCATGGCCGGTCGCCCGGTCGGATCATGGGGCGGTCCGAGTGCCCCGAGCCTGAGATGGACCTTCCTCTTATGGCGGCTGCTCACTTTTGCGGAGGCAAGAGCTCGAGCGCATTCTCCTGCGCAAGCCTCTGCAATTTCCCAATGATCGATTCAAGTTGTCGGATGACCTTTCGGGGATACTCTGACACTCCAGCTTTCTATCGCTGCCTGCCCTTCCTCATGTGGGCGGAAACGGCAGGCACGATCCAGTTGATCGCCCGATTTGTTTGGTTCACTGAAGTTGCCTACCAGGTCCTCACCTTGGTATAAGTCACCCCAACCGCTTCTGGCGAACATAGGCGAACATAATCTGGTGGAACATTGGCCTTGAGTATAACATCCCACTGACCAGCCTCTTCGGTCCCGGCGGCGAAATAACGCCCCACACGCTTCCCCGATGGAGCGGCCAACGGCGGGAGGTTGTCAATTTCTATCTCGATACCCGGTAGAACGCGGCGCCGACAGCGAGGGCGAACGCGGTGCCGCCGATGGTCTTCAACTCGAAGAGCCACACGCTGTGGACGCCGGGGGGCGGGACCAGGGACAGGCCCGCTGCCAGAAGGGTGGTGGCGAGGCCGCTGCCGCCGGCGAGAAAGAGGCCCAGACGGCCGCCGGGGACCAGGAAGTGTTCGGGGGCCGCGCCGCGGTGGGGGTCGCGAGACAGGCGCAGGAGGGCGGCGAACATGTACAGGTAGGGGATCATGGTGGCGAATACGGTGAGGTCCACCAGGAGGAGATAAGCGCCTCGGGCGGTCTCGCCGATCTGGGCCAAGAGGAGCAGGGCGGTGCCGGCGATGCCTTGGACCAGCAGGGCGATGTGCGGGGTGTGGAAGCGGGGATGGAGGCGACCGAAGGCGGTCGGGAGATGGCGGTCCAGGCCGATGACGAAGGGGAGGCGGGCGGCTCCGGCGACCCAGGAGCCGAGGTTGCCGAGCAGGCCGAGGGTGACCAGGAGGGCCATGAGGGGTCCTAACCAGGGGAGGCCGAGCTTCCCGCCTGCGATCTGGACACCTTGGACGATGCCGGTAACGACGTTGACGTCGGCGGCGGGGACCAGGGCGAGCAGGGCGGCAGTGCCCAGGATGAAGATCGCGGCGATGACGAAACTGGAGAGCAAGGCGGCGCGGGGGAGGTCGCGCTGGGGGCGGCGGACTTCGGCGGCCAGGATGGCGCTGAGCTCGATGCCTACCAGGGCGAGGGCGATCTGGGACCAGAAGTTGAGCTTGTCGAAGGTCCAGGTGGGGAATTCAAGCAAAGGGTTGGCGGAGCCGTGGCGCCAGGCCGTTAGGCCGCCGGCGACGACTAGAAGAGTGCCCGCCAGGAAGGTGCAGATGCCGCCGATGTTGGGGGTCCACTTGCCGACCTGGAGTCCGACTATGTTGGTGAGGATGGGGAGCCAGAAGACTAGCAGCGAGACGACGAGAATTAGAGAGCGGTTTTCTCCGGCCCATAGATAGACGGCCATGCCGGCGAGGGCCAGGGCCAGGTTCGGGAAGAAGACGAGGTTGCTCCACCAGGCCATCCAGCCGCAGGCGAAGCCGTGCCAGTCGCCGCAGGCATGACGGGTCCAGACATAGTAGCCGCCCTCGTCCGGGAAACGCGTGGAGAGCTCGACCACGGTAAGGGCGCAGGGGAGAAAGAAGAGCAGGATGGCGAGGGTCCACAGGACCAGGGAGGAGGGGCCGATGTGGGCGGCGGCGGCGATCCAGCGGACGCTGACGACGGCGGCGACGTTGAACAGAACGAGATCGGTGAGGCTGAGCTCGCGGCGGAGGGAGGGGCTGGTCACGATGAGATTTCGAGGAGGGCGTCGCGAAATACGCAGAAGCTCCGGGATCGATTCCGCTGCGGGTCCATGTGTCGGGCGATGGCTCGACCGGCTTCGATTTTCCCCAGACCACCGGGAAAGTGTCCGGCGCGCTGGAGGACGCGCTCTAGGGCCTCCCACGTGCCGCCCCTGATTTGATCCGGGTTCCGGAACGGCGCCTTCTGGTCCAAGCTGCGGGGAACCCGGGGATAGGCTGCCGCAATCGCTTCCACGTCGCCGAAAAACCACGCTTCCAGCTCCTCGATGGCGAGCCGGTTGACGACACGAAAGGAAGTCGAACGAGTGGCCGATCTGGTCGCCAACCCTGCGCCAAGCGCCGCCTGCTCGAGGCGCCTCTTTAAGGCCCTGCAATCTGTCCTATCGGCATCGACCAGGACCACGATGCGGTAGTCTGGCGGGATCCAAGAGTTGTATCCTCTAAGCCGCTGCGGGAGACTGCCGAGGAGGTCCGCTTTTCCCTGATGGGGATGGATTGAGAAGGATACGTCTGCCCGCAGAATCTTTGGCAGGAGGATCTGAAGGGCTGCCTCCGCAGAGGGCTCTTCCACCAAAAGCTCGATGTGCATGCTTACGCTTTTCGCGAAGTCTTCGGGCCGCCCGATGCCGTCAGGGGATCTCCCACTGGAAAGTGCCCCTCCATCCACAATTGCCCCAGCTGGGCCCCGTGACGCATGAAATCCTTCACCCCCTTCATGCTTGCCGCTCGTACGGCCTGCGTGTAGCCCATTTCGTCCCGGTAGAAGACCCACAATTCTTCGGGCTTTAGGCCGTTGACGAAGAACGGTGAGTGGGTGGTCACCATCAACTGGGTGCGGGCGGAAGCGGTGCGACACTCCTCGGCGAGCTCAGGTAGCAGGCGAGGGTGGAGGTGATTCTCCGGCTCTTCGATTCCAACCAACTGCGGGGGTTCCGGATCGTAAAGCACCGTGAGGTAGGCCAGCATCTTGAGCGTTCCATCCGAAGCATACTTTGCCAGTATCGGTTGAGTGAACGGAGCGTCCTTGATCTGAAGGACCAGGCGTCCGTCGGCCATAATGTCAGCATCTACCCTCTCCAGGCGCGGCACCCGGCGGGACAGGGTGTCCAGAATCTGCCGGAGACGCCCGCCGTGCTGTTCCTTCAGGTATTGGATGACGTTGGGGAGGTTGTCCCCGGTAGCCGACAAACGCTCCTGGGCTCCCGCTTCCGGAGCGCCCCGGCTGCGCTCGGTCGTCAGATACGAGAGGTGCCATCCGGTCACAAACTGCCGCAGAGCGGAAACACGCGGGTGTTTGGCGAGCTGGCCCAGGGTGTTGACCGCCAGCATTTCCGGAGAGGCCAAGCCTTCGGAGATCCGTTCGTCCCGCTCATCCGGCATCTCGCCGCTGACGACCTTTCCAGTCCCCTGCGTGAAGTCGAGAAAGCGAAACGGCTTTCCATACTCAGCGCGCCGCCATTGCAACCACTCCTCGGATACGAACGGCCCTTTACTTTCTTCATCGATGGCGAGGTGGTAGGTGATCAGGGGCGAGCCCGGCTGCTCCCTATACTTCAACTCGAACACAATGAGACCGTCGGCTCCGCGTGTTCGTAGCTCCTTGAACCGGCCCCGGCGGTCCCAGGCCTTTCGCAGCCCGACAGAAAAGCTCTCCGAGAGGAAGGCGAACACATCGAAGATCGTGGACTTGCCGCTGCCGTTGGGACCCAAGAAGACAGTCAGCGGAGTAATGCCCTTGATCTGCACGTCGCGCAGGGCCCGGTAGTTCTGCACCCGCAGCGACTCAATGCGTGGAATGTGTGCGCTCATTCCGAGTGCCCAGGGTGGCCGCAACCGTACGACGACGGCACGCGACCGCCCTTGTTCAGCTCGTCCACGCCGATCTTGGACGAGTAGTAGCCGGACACTGTGCGGCGCTTGAAGTCCTGGAAGAAGGCGTTGCCCTGGGAGTCGAGAGACTGCAAGAGGGCGGTTTGCTGCGGGACGCTGCACTGGACAAAGGGGACGCCGTGGGTGCGGCGGGCGTAGCCGTCCAGCCAGACGAGGCCTTGGAGGAAACGGCTCTGCTGGTCGATCGGGGACTCGCTGAGCAGGAGATCGAGGAAGCGGTTGACTTGGGCGGCTTTGGCGCCGGGGGTGTCGGTGGCGGGGATGATCAGGTCGGTCAGGACAATGACCGTGTCGTTCTGATGGGCATCGAACAGCACCGGCTTCCAGGCGGGGTTCTGGGCGCGGGCGGCGGCGGTGGCGGCGGCCATGACGGATTTCAGAAGATCGCGACGGTTCATGCCAGTCTCCGGGTGGCGCGGAATTGGGACTCGGCGGCGTGGTAGGAGCTGCGAACCAGCGGGCCCGCCTCTACGTGCGCGAAGCCCAGCCGGCAGGCCTCGCGGCGGAGGGAGTCGAACTCGGCCGGGGTGTAGTATCGCACGATGGGGAGGTGCTGCGGGGAGGGTCGTAGGTATTGGCCGATGGTGAGGATATCGACGCCGGCTTGGGCCAGGTCGGTGAACACTTCGATTAGCTCGGCGGCGGTCTCGCCCAGGCCGGCCATCAGGCCCGACTTGACCGGCAGGGTAGGGGAGGACTGTTTGGCTCGGGCGAGGAGTTCGAGGGAACGGTCGTAGCGGGCGCCCAGGCGGACCTGGCGGTAGAGGCGGGGGACGGTTTCGGTGTTGTGGTTGAGGACGTCGGGGGCGGCGTCGAGGACGATTTGGAGGGCTTCGCGGGAGCCCTGGAAATCGGGGATGAGGACTTCGACGCGGCAGGTGGGGACAACTTGGCGGATGGTTCGGATGGTGAGGGCGAATAGCTCGGCGCCGCCGTCCTTGCGGTCGTCGCGGTTGACGCTGGTGATGACGGCGTAGTCGAGGCCCAAGGCGGCTACGGCCTCGGCGACGCGGCGGGGCTCGTCGTAGTCGACGGCGAGGGGCTCGCCTTTCTGCACCGCGCAGAAGCCGCAGCGGCGGGTACAGACGTTGCCGAGGATCATGAAGGTGGCGGTGCCGTGGTTCCAGCATTCGCCGATGTTGGGGCAGGCGGCGCTTTCGCAGACCGTGTGGAGGCCGAGACGTCCGACCAGATCCTGGAGGTCACGGTAGTGGGGGCCCACCGGGGCGGGGGCCTTGAGCCACGCGGGCCGGGATGGATGCCGCGACGAACCGATCGTGACTAACGGAGTCATGGTACAACGGATAATGGTACCGCAAGTTCATGAAAGATCTCACGTTACAATTCCTGGGCGCGGCTGGGACGGTGACCGGTTCGAGGCACCTGCTATCGATCGGAGAGAGCGAGTTGCTGGTCGATTGTGGGCTGTTCCAGGGTCCGAAGCAGTGGCGGGTGAAGAACTGGGAGCCGTTTCCCCTGCCGCTGAAGAACCTTGATGCCGTTGCCCTCACCCACGCTCATCTGGACCATAGCGGGTATCTGCCCCGGCTGATCAAAGAGGGGTTCCGGGGGCCGGTGTACTGCTCGCGGCCGACCGCGGATTTGCTGGGGATCCTGTTGCCGGACTCCGGTCACCTACAGGAAGAAGACGCGGCCTTCGCCAACAAGCGCGGGTTCTCGAAGCACGCCCCGGCCTTGCCGCTCTACACCGTGGAGGACGCCGAAGACGCCCTGAAGTACCTATGGCCGGTGGGGCATGAGGATCCGGTAAAGCTGCAGAATGGGTTCGAATTGCAGTTTCGGGCGAACCGGCACATCCTGGGGTCGAAGTGCGCGCTGGTGACGGCTGCCGGGGTGCGGGTGTTGTTTACCGGCGACCTGGGGAGGGGCCGGTTCACCGCGGACGATCCGCCACCGCCGGTGGCTGACTACCTGGTGATGGAATCGACTTATGGGAACCGCAAGCATCCCTCGGAGGATGTGCGGCCGAAGCTGGCCAAGATCGTGCAGGAGACGGTAAAGCGGGGCGGGTCGATTGTGATCCCGGCATTCGCCGTGGAGCGGACGCAGAAACTGCTATTTGTGTTGCGGGGCATGATGGACGAGGGGATGATCCCGCAAGTTCCGATTCATATCGACAGCCCCATGGCTATCGAAGCGGTGAAGATCTTCCTGCGGTATAGCGAAGAGTTCACGGGCGAAACCAAGGAACTGGTGAAACGGCACGGGAGCCCGCTCGGTTGGCCGCAGGTGTACTTCGACAAAACGGTGGAGCAGTCGAAGGCGGCGGGAGCGTCGCGGGAGCCGTCGATTATCATTTCGGCGAGCGGGATGGCGGTGGGAGGGCGAGTACTGCACCACCTGGCGCAGCGGCTGCCGGACCACCACAATACGGTCCTGTTTGCGGGGTTCCAGGCGCCGGGGACACGCGGGCGGTTGCTGGTGGAGGGGGCGAAGACGATCCGGATTCACGGGGAGGAGATCCCGGTGCGGGCGCACATCGAGCAGTTGGAGCACTTCAGCGATCACGCCGATTACGAGGAGATGCTGGCGTGGCTGGAGAGGTTTCCGGCGGCGCCGAAGGGGGTGTTTTTGGTGCACGGCGAAGCGGAGGCGGCCCACGCCTTGGACGAGCGGATTGAGAAGAAATTCAGGTGGCCGGTGCAGGTGCCGGGTTATGGAGAGAAGGTTGTGCTGCGTTGACGGCCGCTATGTATGATGTATTGATTATCGGCAGTGGACCGGGGGGGTACGTTGCGGGCATCCGCGCCGGGCAGTACGGGCTCAAGGTGGGGGTGGTGGAGAAGGACCCGCTGCTGGGCGGCGTCTGCCTGCACGTGGGTTGCATCCCCACCAAAGCGCTGCTGCACGCGGCCGACGTCTACGAGACGTTTCTGCACGGGGCGGAGCAGGGGATACTGGCGGACAACTTGCGCTTTGATTGGGGGCGTATCCTGGCGCGGAAGAATCAGGTGGTCCAAAAGCATGCCAAGGGGATTGAGTTCCTGTTCAAGAAGCACAAAGTCGA
>JBGOUV010000342.1:0-7655 GCA_041477815.1 Terriglobia bacterium
AGCCAGCCGGGATCGTGGATCTCGGCTATGAAATGGGGCTTCTGGCGGGGACTGGAATCGATGGCCAGGATCTTCATGTCGAAGCCGTAGAAGGCGCGGCGGGCGAGCGCCGTACCGATGCCGCCCAGGCCGACCAGGCCCATGGTCATGCCGGTAATCTCGGTGTAGTCGCCGCTCTTGACGCCGCCGATGGGCTTCCACTCGCGGCGGAGGAACTGGGGGACATAGTGACGACTGATGCCGCGGGTGAGGCAGATGAGCATGCCCATAGCGGTTTCGGAAATGGCCGGGGCGAAGGTGCCGGCGAAGTTGGTGAGGACGGCCGGATGATCGCGCATGGCTCCGGAGAGGGCCTCGACGCCGGCGGCGCCGCCCTGGACCCAGCGGACGTTCCGGGCGCGGGCGAGCAGCTCGGCGTCGGGCATGCCGTAGAGGACCTCGGCCGTTTCGGCCTGGTGGAGGAGCTCCGGGCGGTCCTTACAGAGAATCAGCTCGACTCGGCCGTCGCCGGCGGCGGTGATCCGGGCGGCTTCTGCGGGGGTGAAGGGGTGATCGGTTACGATGCGCACCAGACGATTGTAGCGCGACTCCCTTACGCCCAAAGCTCGTTCAGCGGCCCGTAAACATCGTCTTTGGCGTAAGGGACGTACTCGAAGCCGCGGCCGAAGGGGTCGTCGGTGCGGATCTTGGTCCAGTCGATCCCCAGGGCGGAATAGATAGTGGCCTGGACATCCTCCAGGCGGAACTCGCGGTTGCGGCTCCACCCGTAGTCCTCGACGAAGCCGCCGGTGGGGTCGGTACGGCCGAGCGCGCGCCCGCCCTTGACGCCGGCTCCGGCGAACAGGATGAACTGCTGGAGGAAATGGTCGCGGCCGCCGTCGCCGGTGAGGGGGCCGACGGTGCGGCCGAACTCACCCTGCATGACGATAAGGGTCTCGTGGAGCAGGCCGCTGGACTGGAGGTCGCCGAGCAGGGCGGAGAGGCCGTCGTCGAGGGTCTTGCATAGAGGCGCCAGCCCGTCGGTCGCGTCGTAGATGTCCTGGTGCATGTCCCACCCGCCGAGGGTGATTTGAATATACCTGGTACCTTGGTTGGCGGCCAGGACCTGCTGCGAGGTGAGGCACGCGTTGCCGAAAGCGGTGTTGCCGTAGCGCTGGCTGTCGGCGGCGGAGAACATGAAGGCCTGGGCCACGGCGGGGTTATCGACCATGGCGCGGGCCTGGGCGTAGAAGGCGTCCATGTCCTCGGCGGGCTTGCCCAGCGGCGAGCGGACGCGCAGGGGGTCGTCCAGCAGGTGCAGCAGGCTCCAGCGGTCGTTGAAAACACCGGGTCCGCCGGCGGCGGTCGAGCTGGTGTTGCGCAGGCCGGTAGCGGCGGGCTCGGCTTTGAAGGGGGCGTACCGGGCGGCGAAGTAGCCGGCGCCGATGGCGTCGCCGGAGTTCAAAGCCAGGAACGTAGGGAAGACCTGGGTGGCCAGCCGTTGGGGCTCCATCTCGAGGGCCACGACCGAGCCGATGTTCGGGGCGATGGCGCCGAGGGCGGAGGTGGGGTTACGTCCGATCTGCATCCAGGTCCGGGCCAGACCGTGGACCAGCGCGTAGGCGCGCATGGACCGCACGATGGCCAGGTCGGAGAGGTTGTTCTTCAGCTTGGGGAACAGGCCGGTGGGGAACAGGCCGATGCCGGTGACGTTTTCAGGAGCGAACGTCGAGGGAGTGGCGCCGGGGACGTTCTTGAAGTCGAAGGTATCAATATGACTCATGGCGCCGGACAGCAGAATGAAGATGACGTTCTTGGCCTTGTTCTGCGTGGTGACGCCGGCCCGCGAGACGACCTCCCCGGCGCGCAGGGGCGCGGCCACGAAATAGCCGGAGACGCCGGAGCCAAGGATCTGGAAGAATCGCCGGCGGGAGAGGTGGGGGCGCTCGAAGAACAAGGGGCTGTGGTTGACGGGGCAGCGGGTGAGGAGGCGTTCGAACTTTTGTTTGTCGGTCATGAGGGTTTTGGATTCACCGCAGAGGAAAACCAGGATTGATTTACTCGGCGTCCTCGGCGGTGAATCATCTCGGTCTTTCCTAGTAGTTGAAGAAGAAATCGGTCTTGTTGTAGAGAGCCCAGAGGAGGTTCTCGGCGTTGCGGGTGCGCTGGGCGGAGCCGCCGCCGCGGAGCTTGTCGAGGGCGGCGGCGCGCTCGGCGTCGGTGGGATCGCGGGAGAGCACGTTGAGCCAGAGCGTGGTCACGAGCTGGTCGTCGGGTTGGCCCAGGCTCCGGGCCAGGAGGCTGTTGGGGGTGGCGACGCGGGCGCGGATCAGGATGAAGTTATCGTTCATCAGGTTGAGGGCCTGGGGCAGGGAAGTCTCGCGGCTGCGCAGGACGTCGTCGCGGTTGCCGCGCAGGAAGCTGTCCAGGAAAGCGGTGACGGCGTTGCCGCGGCCGGCGGGCGTATTGGCGGTCTCGGGGAACTGCATGGCCCAGTTGACCTGGCCCAGGCCGGGGAGGGTGTAAGTGGCGCTGACGCCGCTGGCGATCACGAGTGAGTCGTGGATCTCCTCGGCATCCAGGCGGCGGATGAGGTGGCGCGCGTAGTACTTATCCCACGTGGGATTCCAAACGCCCTGGTAGCGGGCCGAGAGCTGATACACCCGGGAGTTGACGATCTGGCGCTGCAAGGCCTGGAGGTCGTAGCGGGAGGCGATGAAGTCCTGGGCCAGCTTGCGAAGGGCCTGGGGGTTGGAGGGCTGCAGGGTCCAGGGATCGGGCGGTGGGTTGTTGGGGTCGAGACGGGCGGGGTCGAACTGGTCGGGAGGATCGACGAAGCCGAGGCCGAAGAACTGCTTCCACACGTAGTTGACGGCGGCGCGCGAAAACTGGAAGTCGGCGGTGATCTCGCGGGCCAGGGCGGTGCGGTAGGACTCGCCGGGGTTGGGACCACGGCCGCTGAAGGGATAGACCGGGGCGACGGTGCGGCTCTGGCCGGGGCGGGGCAGGCGCTCGGGGCGGTTGCCGCTGGTGGTGTTCAGGGTGTAGTCGGCGCGGGAGCGGCCGAAGTCGTTGAGAACCGACCAGTAGTAGGGATTAGGCCGGCCGGGAGTGGCCGGAACGCGGGTAAGCTGGGTGCGGGCGTAGAAGCCGGCCAGGCCCCAGGCCTGGGAGCGGGTGAAGTCCTTGCCCCACAGGCTGAGCGAGTCGAGGTGGCGGCGGCCGTCGTGGCACAGCAGGCAGTCTACGTGGGCGATGCCGAGAAAGATCTGCGCGGCGTCGGCGGCCTGGCGGTCGTAAGTGTCCTGCTGCGGGCCGCCGCCCATGAAGCCGCCGACCGGAAAATTTAACTCGCCCTGCTCGTAGCTGTTCTGGCCGGTGGCGCCGATCAGCTCGCGGGCCATCTGGTCGTAGGGCTTGTTCTGCTGGAGCGAAGACTTAATGTAGTGATAGAAGGCATTGCGGCCGTCGGCGGCGCGCCGGACCTGGCTGGTGACGGCGGAGTTGCCGAACAGGTCGCCGAAGTACATAGTCCACTTGTCGACCCAGGCCGGGGAGGCGAGCAGCCGCTCGACCAGGGCCGGGCGCTTGTTGGGACCCGAGTCGGCGAGGAAGGAAGTCAGCTCCGGGACGGTGGGGATGCGGCCGGTCAGGTCCAGAGTGACGCGGCGGATGAACTCCTGGTCGGTAGCCGGCTCGGCAGGGGTGACCCCGTTGGCGCGCATGGCGGCGAACAGGATGTCGTCGAGTTCGGACCCGGTTCCGCTCTGGAGCGCGCCGCTGCGGCTGCGGGGGGGCAGCGGGGGCAGGGTGGCGGCCACCTCGCTGGAGGTGGCCGAGAGAATCTGAAGGTCCCGATCGGGGACTCGGACGAAGCGGTCGCGCTGGGGGCCGAACAGCGTGCAGTCGGCGTGCTGCACTTCGGCCGTAAGGCAGGCGGCCATCCCGATGGCCAGCAGGCACTGCCGCGTAGTGGAGTTCTTCATGCTTTTCTCACCCTCTATGGTTGTCCAAACCCCTAGCGGATGAGAAAAGTTTCGATTCGGAGTTTGCGGTGGTTCTTGTCTGAGTACGCCCCTAAGGCGGGAGCCTTATGATGACTGCACCGCTGTGGGACAGGACTCCGCCCTCTCCCGGACGGCCGGAGGCCTGTCCCACAACGCTCCAGGTCTACCAGGAATACTTCAGTCCGAACTGGATCTGGCGGTTGTCGAGCTGCGTCCCGGTTACGACGCCGAAGGTGCCGGTGCCGAGCGAGGCCCCCGGATTGGCGAACTGCGGCACGTTAAAGGCGTTGAAGAACTCGGCGCGAAACTGAAGGTCGTGGGCCTCGGCGAACGGGATCTTGAAGTTCTTCAAAATGGAGAGATCGAAGACGTGGACGCCGGGGCCGACCACGGGATCGCGAGGCGCGTTGCCATACTCGAAGGTGCTGCGGGAAAAAGCGTCGGTGTTGAACCAGCGGGTGGGAATGCGGTTGTCGAGGATGGGCTTCTGGCCGGGGACCACGTGCGGGCGGGCCCAGCCGAAGTTCTCGACGTTCTGGCTGTCGCCGCTCTGGGAGACATTAAAGGGAGTGCCGCTGGACAGCGTCACCACGCCGCCGAATTGCCAGCCGGCGAGGACGTAGCGGGGAGCGGCCCCCAAGGTCTTGCCCCAAGGCAAATCCCAGACATAGCCGGCCACGAGGCGGTGGCGGCGGTCGTCGATGGAGTCGGCCCGCTCGAAGCGGCCGCGGCTGCGGGCGGTCTGGCACCCGCAGGCGCCGCGATTGACGGTCTGGCTGTTGTCATCGATCAGGTGGGACCAGGTGTAGGCCGCAGTAAAACTCAGGCCGCGGGAGAAGCGGTGCTGATATTGGGTCTGCATGGAATGGTAGATGGTGTTGCCGTCGGCGACCATCATGCGGATGCGCGCGTAGGCCGGGTAGGGACGGCGGGCCTGGATGTCGCCGGGACCCGGCTCCGGGCTGTTGAAGTTGTTGAGGCTGGTGTCGACGAAGGTGCCTTTGCTTCCGACCCAGCCGGCCTCCAGGACGTCGTTGGCGGTGATCTCCCGGGAAACCTGCAGGTTCCAGTTCTGCACGTAGGCGTTGCGGCGCTTGCGGTCCTGGGGCAGGGTTACGACGTTGAACACGGGGTTGGCCGGGACCAGGGCCCGGGGCGTGGGATTCTGGATGGTGGCCACGGGATTGGTGGCCGGGTTGATGACGGTGAGGCTCCCGGCGACGGGCGGATTCAGTTGCAGGATGTTGACGTTGTCAAACTGGGCGGCCGTGTAGAAGATCCCGTAGCCGGCGCGCACCACCGTCTTGTTGTTGAACCGGTAGGCCAAGCCGACGCGCGGGCTGACGTAGTTATACTCATTGATCCAGAGATCGGCTTGCTGGCCGGCCTCGGGCCACAGGACCGGGCCGCGCGGGTCGAGGTCGAAGCGGAGGGTGCGGCTGACGGCGTTCACTTCCTTGGGCAGGCCGACCAGGTCGTAGCGCAGGCCGAGATTGAGGGTGAGCTTGGAGGTGGCCTTCCAGTCGTCCTGCACGTAGACACCCCAGCGCCACTGGCGGGGTTTGGAAATGGGCACGCCCTCCGGGGTGAGGGCGGTACGGGGGAAGCCCAGCATGTAGGAGGCCGCCGAGTTGGAGGCGATGTCGCGGGTGAAGGCCATGTTGCCGAAGGGCCAGTTGTTGGTGGTGGCGTCGTCGCGGAGGTAGCGCAGGTCGAGGCCCGTTTTCAGGGAGTGGCTGCCGCGGATCCAACTGAAGTTGTCGACGAACTGCTCGGTGCGGCTGTTGTCGAGGTTGGAGGAGGCGCGGCCGTCGCCCATGCCCAGGTAGCCGTCGATGGAGATGACGGGGAAGCCCTGCTCGTCGTTGCGGAGGGCGCGGCCGTCGGGTCCGCCGACGCGCAGGCCCTGGATGCCGAGCTGTTCGATGCGGAAGTCGGTATTGGTGCGGGGGCTGAGCCGGGAGATGTTGCCCCGGTGGAAGCCGAAACGGGCCTCGTTCAGCAGCGTGGGACTGAAGGTGTGGACGTGCTGGAAGCCCAGGCTGCTGTTGGGGAAGGTGCTGTGGTCATAGACAAAGGCCGGGTTGAGGTCCACGGCGGGGAAGTCGCGCCGGGAGTAGATGTAGTGAAAGAAAACCTGGTCCTTGGCGCCGAAGCTGTGATCGATGCGGCCCAGGCCCTGGTCGATGATTACGTCGTCGCGCAGGACGCCGGCGTAGTTCACGGCGCCGGCGACGTTGGGCCGGGGCGTATAGGTATTGATGAGGTTCATGGAGACGGGGTTCAGCCGGCTGGTGGGAATCATGTTGCCCGGGAACGCCCGGCCGCCGTCGAGCGGATCGGTGACGGCGCCGGAGACGCCGGAGAAGTCGCCGCGCCGCATCGCGTCGGTGAAGACAATCGACGTGCCGGCGGACTCCTTCTGCGCCCGCATGCCCTCGTAGCTGGCCATGAAGAACGTCTTGTCCTTCACCACCGGGCCGGAGACCACCGTGCCGAACTGGTTCCGGCGGAGAATGTCTTTGGGCAACGGCTGGGGACGGAAGTAGCCCCGGGCGTCGAGCTGGTTGTTGCGGAGGAACTCGAACAGGGTCCCGTGCAGCCGGTTGGTCCCCGAGCGGAGCTGCATGTTGATGTTGGCGCCCGCGTTGCCGCCGTACTCGGCCGAGTAGTTGCCGCTCTGGACCTTGAATTCCTGGATGGCGTCGATGGAGGGATAGAAGTTGACGAAGTTGTGGCGGTTGTTGACCGCGGTGATGCCGTTGATGTTCACCTGCAACCAGATGTCGCGGACGCCGTTGGCCATGACGCGGGTGCGCTCGCCGTTGGACTCTTCCCGGACCACCACGCCGGGGGTGAGGGCGGCGAGTTGGAGGAAGTTGCGGCCGTTGAGCGGAATGGCCACGATCCGCTCGTGAGCCACCACCTGGCCGAGGGTCGCGTTCTCGGTCTGGAGCAGCGGGCCGGAGGATTGCACCTCGATCGTTTCCACCACGTCGCCCACCTGGAGGCTGAAATCAAGCCGCGCCTGCTGTCCGATCTGGAGGGTGACGCCGGTACGGCGCTCGCTGCGGAAACCCGCGGAGCGGACCTCCACCGTGTATTCCCCGGGGACCAGGTAGCGCACCTCATACTTGCCGTCGTTGGCGCTGTTCACGGAGTGAGAGGCGCCCGTGGCCGGATGGAGGATGGTAACGGCAGCGCCCGCGACCACGGCGCCGGTGGGATCGGTGACCGTCCCGAGGATGGCGGTGTCCAAAGTCTGGGCGGCCAGAGTGGAACCGGCCAGAAGCAGTACGCAGAAAAGTTTGCTCAATCTCATGATTTCCCCTTGTTCTCCCTGGCGTGATTCTATAATAGCGCGCGGCGTTTGCGCAAGGGTTTATGAGGTATCCTGGAACACAACCATTGTGACCGGCCAAACCTTGGGCCACTACCGTATTGAATCGAAGCTCGGCGAGGGTGGCATGGGGGCCGTGTGGAAAGCCCGCGATCTTCGCCTGGATCGATTTGTTGCGTTGAAGACGCTGCCTGCTGAAAAGCTGGCCGACGAGGAACGGCGGCGGCGTTTCGTGCAGGAGGCTAAGGCTGCTTCTGCGCTCAATCATCCGAACATCGTGCATATTTACGACATCGCGGATGCGGACGCTGTGCCGTTCATCGCGATGG
>JBGOUV010000564.1:0-3295 GCA_041477815.1 Terriglobia bacterium
CGGTATTCCCAGAAGGCATACGACGCGTTGGATAAGCTCATGTACCTCATATTCGTTGTGCGCCCCACCTCAGGATCCGGGCGCTGGAACTTCACAAACGCGGGGGTAGTAAGCCTAAGTGGGGACTTGCTCACATATCTACTCGATCCACCGACGACCTTTGTCAACGGCGCGAGCTTTCGGGCCGGCTTGGTGCCGGGAAGCGCCGGTTCGATTTTCGGGGTCGGCCTGATCCGGGAGGTGACCGGGATCGTGCAGGCCGTCCAAGCGCCGTTTCCGACCACCCTGCAAGGGATCGGCGTCAACGTGGCCGGCATTGATGCACCGATCATTTCTATCGCGAATGTCCAGCGCCTTGACCAGATTAATTTTCAGGTACCCTTCAATGTCCCGTCAGGCAACGTGACGGTGGTAGTTAACAACAACGGCTACAAGTTGACCTTCCACGGTGTACAGATCGTGCCCATACAACCGGGGATATTCGAGTTTGACTCCGGCAGCACCCGTGTAGCGGCTGCCCTGCACGCTGACTACAGTGTGGTCACTCCATCCAACCCAGCGCGCCGACAAGAGACGGTCCTTCTGTTCCTCACCGGCCTCGGCCCGACCAGTCCGGTGGTGGGGACCAATGTGCCCGGGCCGGTCTCCCCAGCCCGCACCATCACGAATCCCGTCGTGGGGATCAACGGCCGAGGCGCAGAGGTGCTGGGGAGTTTCTATGCACCGGGTCTTTACACGGCCTACCAGATCAACTTTGTGGTCCCGTCCGACGCCAGCTCAGGTTTAGCCACTCTCTCAGTCATCGCTGAAGGCATCGCCGCGCCCGATTCTCGAATCCCGATCCAATGAAGCCTCATACCACGCGCTCCCCAGGCGTCAGCCCTGGGTCAGCCTTATCCGGCGAGAAGCCAAGTTGATATTCTGAAAGGCTTCAGAGACGTGGACCATCAGTGACCCGCTGTAATTACTATACTCGCTCGTGAGCTGATGGCGTATCTTTTTTTGCCGCCTCGCGGACTTTGGTGGGGGACAGTCTGCGGCAGTAGCAGGGCGCCTGCCAGGGTGCCCGATCACGGGCGGGGAGGGGAGTAGGGGGATTAGCTTAAGATAGGGGAATCGTCCTTATGAGAATCAGATTATCCTCCTTCGCCATCGTCTTCCTGGCCGCCGCCCTCCCTACGGCCGAAAATTCCGCCGCCGTCGTCGTTTACGGAGGTACCGCCGGGGGCGTCCTCGCTGCCGTCACCGCCGCCCGCGAAGGCCTTCCCGTCACCCTGCTCGAACCCGGCAACCACCTCGGCGGCATGTTTACCGGCGGCCTCTCCCGCACCGACTACGGCAAGAAAGAGGTCATCGGCGGCTACGCCCTGGAGGTCTTCTGGCGCCTGGGCGACCACTATGAGACGCGCCGCTACGGCCAGGACGCCGCCTGGTACTTCGAGCCCAAGGCCGGCGAACAGGTTCTGCGCCAGATGCTCGACGAGGCCGGCGTCAAGGTCCTGTTTCGCCACCGCCTGCGCGAGAAGGCCGGCGTCCGGAAGTCCGGCCCCCGCCTCACCGGTATCACCATGGACAACGGCGTCTCCTTCGAGGCCCGCATCTTCGTTGATGCTACCTACGAGGGAGATCTGATGGCCCAGGCCGGCGTCTCCTACACCTGGGGCCGCGAGAGCGTCGCGCAATACGGCGAGTCCCTGGCCGGAGTCCGCGCCGAGACCCCCCAGCACCAGTTCCGGGTCGACATCTCCCCTTACGGCCCCGACGGCGCGCTCCTGCCCGAGATCTACGGCGGCGCCAAAGGCGAGCCGGGCGAGGCCGACAAGAAGGTCCAGGCCTACAACTTCCGCATGATCGTTTCGAACGACCCAGCCAACCAGGTCCCCTACCCGAAACCGGCCAGCTACGATCCCCGCCGCTACGAACTCCTGGCGCGCCTGCTCGCCGCCGGCACCCAAAAGAACGGCCGTCCCCCCACCATGAACGAGGTCAGCCTCGTCGCCCCCCTTCCCAACCGGAAGGCCGACATCAACAACAACGGAGCTTTTTCTACCGACTACATCGGCGGCTCCTGGGACTACCCCGAAGCCGGCTACCAGCGCCGCGCCGAGATCTGGCAGGCCCACGTCGACTACGTGGCCGGCTTCTTCTACTTCCTGGCCCACGATCCCCGCGTCCCGCCCGCGCTCCAGCAGGAGGTCAACACCTGGGGACTGGCCAAGGACGAGTACCTGGACACCAACCACTGGCCCCACCAGCTCTACATCCGCGAGGCCCGCCGCCTGGTCGGCGAGTACGTCATGACCCAGCGCGATATCCAGACCGACCTCACCAAGCCCGACCCCATCGGCATGGGCTCCTACAACTCCGATTCCCACAACATCCAGCGGGTCGTCACGTCCCAGGGTTTGGTGCGCAATGAAGGCGACATGCAGGTCCCGGTCACCCCCTACCAGATTCCCTACCGCGTCATGCTACCCAAGCGCGCCGAGGCTCAGAACCTGCTGGTCCCCGTCTGCTTCTCGGCCAGCCACGTAGCCTACTCGACCCTGCGTATGGAGCCCCAATACATGATCCTCGGCCAGGCGGCCGGTGTCGCCGCCAAGCTGGCCATCGACGCCGGCCAGGCGGTCCAGGCCATCGACACCGGGCAGCTCACCCGCCGCCTGCGCGCCCAAGGAGCGGTCCTGGAGTATCATCCTTCCCCGCCCCGCCCCACCTGGAAGGGTTTTCGCCAGACGATTCGGAATTGAAGCATCAACAGTCCTAACAACGCCACCGCCGCCGCTACCTTCCACAGCGGCCGCACTCTCCGTTCCGGGCCGCCTGGCCGGTCCCCAGCGGCGTCCCGGCGCACCCCGGCGCGCTCGCCAGTCTCCGCAGCCCCCTATCCCGTAACCAGACATAATGCGGTTCTCCGAATACAAATCCTGCAAGCTTTCCCGACGCCGCCGTACTTCCAGATGAGCGGCAACTTTTTCGGTCGTGGCGGCGTCTATGAGCCACAGGACGGCCGGCCGCCCATCGAACGGTAGAAAAGGAGATCTACATGAGACTTCTCACGATTGGTGTGCTTTGGGCGGCCGCGCTGGCTGCCGCCACGCAGCCTGCGAACGACCCGAGCGCTGCGATCAGCAAGGGCGTCCGCTGGCTGCTGCAGTTCCAGGGACGCGACGGCGGCTGGGGGCAGGACGGCGGAGAAACGTCCTTGGTCCGCATCGGCGAGCGCCTCGAAACGCAAGGCAACGACGTAGCCAATACCGCCGTGGCCACGCTGGCTTTGGTGCGGACGGGGCAG
>JBGOUV010000542.1:0-3627 GCA_041477815.1 Terriglobia bacterium
CAATCTGCCGGTTTTTTCCTATCGCGCGACGCTGGAAGGCGTAGACCGCCGCGTGCTGCGCCGCGGGCGCGAAACGGTGATCGAGTACCACACGCCGATCGGCTCGATCCGAACCGCCACCGTGTTCACCGATGAGATGCTCGATGCCGGCGCTTCCATCTCGTGGATCACGGAGCACGCCATCAAAGAGCCGCGCGATTTCGAGATCGCCGGCTACATCTTTTCTCACCTGAAAGTCGAGCCCCAACCGGAGGGATACCTGGCGAAACGCCGCGAGGTCGGCGACCGGGGCATCGTGGTGGGCTACACGCTGGGCACGGCCGGTCCCATGCAGCACATTATGAAGGAGCTGCTGCCGCTGGAACAGTTCTTCTATGCTCTGCACGATTGCCCCGCCGTCGTCGAGCGCCTGGCCGACGAGATGAAACCCTACTATCAGCGAATACTGGAGATCGTGGCCGATTCGCCCGCCGAGGTCATCCTGCTCGGCGGAAACTACGACGACTCCATCACGTATCCACCGTTTTGGGAGAAGCACATCCTGCCGGTTTTGCGGGATTACGCCGGCCTGCTCCACGGCAAGGGCAAGTACCTCATGACCCATACCGACGGCGAGAACCGGAAGCTGCTGCCTTTGTATCGAGCCGCCGGCTTCGACGTCGCCGACTCGGTCTGCCCCTATCCCATGACCAGTTTGCGGCTGGAGGAGATTCTCGAGGCTTTCGCCGGCCGCATCACCACCTGGGGCGGCATCCCGTCGGTCCTGCTCTGCCGCGACAGCGCCCCCGAGGAGGACTTCCGCCGCTTCATCGACGGCCTGATCGAACGCTACGGCCGCGCCAGCCGCTTCATATTGGGCGTGAGCGACATGGTGACGGCGGACGTCGAGTGGGACCGGCTGCTGTACATCACGAAAAAAATAGCGCAGCTTCCTTCTTAGTCGGAGAGCGGGTAAGCGCCGTACCGGAAGGCCGCCTCCCGCATGGCATTGTAATTCTCCAGAGGCACGTAGGCGGTCACGGAGTTGCTGGAGCCTACGCAATAGCCGCCGCCCGGTCCCACCGCCCGGATTTTTTCCCGGACCTCCCGTTCCACTTCCTGCGGCGTGCCCCGGGTCAGCGTGTAACCCAGGTCGATGTTTCCCAACAGGCAGAGCCTGTCACCGGCCTTCTTCTTCACCTCCCGGATGTCCATCGCCTTCGGCTCGATGGGGTGGAGGGCGTTGAAGCCGCACCCGATCAGGTCCTCCAGCACCCGATCGAGACGGCCATCGGAATGGAAGATGTAAGCGAGGCCGTGATCTCGCACCAGGGCGCCGCACCACCGATACCAGGGGAAGACATACTCCCGATAATGTTTCGGCGAGACGATCAGGGCCTCCGAGTAGGCCAGGTCGTCGGCGTGAATCAGCGCCCCCACCACGTCGAACTTCAGGATCCGCAAGAGCACGCGGCTCTGGAGCGACCAGATGCGGTCGTAGAGCCGCCGGATCAGCTCCGGCTGCTCGGAGAGCGCGAAGCAGAACGTCTCCATGCCCATCAGCCACCACGCCGAGGTAAATATGTAACCCAAATAGGCAATGACCTTCATCCCGGGGCGCAGGTACTGCTTCACTTCCTCGAAGGCGGAGAGGTCCATCCGATCGGGATCAGGCCAGGGGAAGGCTTCGAACTCCTCCAGGTTGGTGATGGCGCCCCTCTTTTCGGGCGCCCAGTCCATCTCGCGTTCCTCCTCCCGGTATACCGTGTATTTCGTGCGCGTGCGCTGGTGGAGGCGCGGGTCGGTCTCCAGACCCCGGTCGCCCACCTTTTCCGATGCCGTGTAGCCGGGCCAGAACAAGGTGCGGATTCCGGCCTGCAGCGGCACGTAGTCATAACCGGCCTCGTACCAGAACTCCGCCTCGTCCTGGAGCGTGCGGACGGGCCTGCCCAGGAAGGCGCACTTGACGTCGTAATCGACGCCGAACTCGACGATCGGCACGTACGCCGGCTCGCCTTCCCGCAAGAGGTTGCGTCGCAGGTTATCGAAATTTGGTGGTCTTGGTGGCATGGTTCACGCCTCCGGAAACGCCATCTCCTCTACGTAGATCTCCTGAAAACGCGGATCGGCGGCCAGCGAAATGTGGCACATCGCTTTTCGGATCCGGGCCAAGTCGCCGGCGCCGTTTGGGCAGAAGAACAGCGCGAGCTTGGCGCCCAGCAGCGCCGTGTTCCCGGCTGGCTCCACCCGCTCCTCGGGGAAATCGATCAGCCCGATGCGCCGCGCGCCGGCGCGGTTGATGTAGTTGCCGAACGCTCCCGCCAGGTAGAGGCGCGACACATCGCCGCGTGGGGCGCCCCAGCGGTCCAGCAGGATCCGAACTCCGGCAGCGATGGCGGCCTTGGCCAGTTGCAGCTCGCGAATGTCCTGCTGCTGGAGGCTCACCGGAGGGCAAAGCATCCACTCGCGGCAACCTCCGGCCAGTCTGCCGCTGGGCTGAATCACGCCCCGTTCCAGTCCCACCGCCGCGGCGTCCACGAGGCCGCTCCCGCAGATGCCGCGGGGCTCCACGTTGCCCAGCACGCGGCAGAGAATCCGGCCGTCCTCGACGTCCACCTCGGTGATGGCGCCGGTCGCGGCGCGCATGCCCATGCTGATCCGCCCGCCCTCGAAGGCCGGACCGGCGGCCGTCGAAGCGCACAACATCCGTTCCCGGTTTCCCAAGACGATTTCGCCGTTGGTGCCGAGGTCGATGAGCCCGACGAGCGAGTCGCTCTCATGCATCCTGGTCGCCAGCACGCCGGCCAGGATGTCGCTGCCTACGAAACCGCCCAGGCAGGGCAGGAACCGCACGGTCGCTCCTTCGACGGTCTCCCACCCGAGATCCCGGGCCTCAAAAACCTCCAGGCCGTCACGCACCGGCTCAAACGGGGCATGGGCGAGCGGCTCGAGCGAGATGCCGCAGAACAGGTGATGCATCACCGTGTTCCCAACGACCACAACGTGGCGGAGGCGCTCCCCGCCGCTCCTGGCTGAGACCTGCAGGTCCGCCACCATCGCGCCAATCCGCTTGCGGATCAGTTGCTCGAGCTGGCGCTGCCCTCCCTCGATCACGGCGAAGTGGACGCGGCTCATCACGTCGCTGCCGTACCCCATCTGAGGATTCAGCGCCGTCCGCACCGCCAGCACGTGGCTCGTGCGCAAATCGAGCAATTGCGCCACCAGCGTGGTCGTCCCGAGGTCTATCGCAACGCCCAACCCCTCGGCCGGGGTGAAGGGAAACGTCGAGTAGTCGGCCAGGATGGGTGTTTGCCACTGTGCGATTTCCAGCGTGAGCGGCCCGCCGGCCAGGCCGCGGCAGGCCAAGCGCCACCCGGCCGAAAGCTCCTGCGCTGTCAGGATCGCTTCCTGCTCCGGCGTCTCCGGCAGCGACCCTTCCAGCACCTTGACCCGGCATCCTCTGCACCGCCCGCGCCCGCCGCAAGGGAACTCCACTCCATAGGCGAAGAGTACATCCTGCAGAGATGTACCCCGCTCCACGTCGAGGCTTTCCCCCGACGGCTGCAGCTCGATGCGGACAGGATCAGCCATCGAAAATGTGGAACCGCGGTTTCACGGCGTGGCCGGCTCGGAACCGACGATCTCCTC
>JBGOUV010000287.1:0-8918 GCA_041477815.1 Terriglobia bacterium
CGGGACAAGCGTCCCGAAGCCGTCGCCCAGACCGGCGACCGCCTCGCCGACCGCGCCTACGCCCTGGCTCTGGAGAATGGCTATCGGGAGTACGAGCGCTTCCCGGTCCTGGAGGTCGAATGGGCGGCCCTGTCCGCCGCCTTGCCCCGCCTCGTCCAGGGCGAGAACCCGCGGCTCCAAACCGTGTGTGAAGCGCTTGGGGTCTTCCTGGACTTTTCCGGGCGCTGGGACGAGAGGCTGTGGTTCAGCCAGCAAGCCGAGGAGAAGGCCCTCGCCGCGAACGACTTTCGGAACTCAGGCTGGCGTGCGCACGACGCCGGCTGGGTGTATCAATTGCGTGGACAGGGCCCTCAGGTCTTGGTCTGCGCCGCCCGCGCCCAGGCACACTGGGAAACTGCCAAAGCTGGTGCCTACACGCAGGCTAATGCCATCTACCTACGGGGACTCGCGCATTACCTGGAGGGGAACTGCCCCGCGGCCATCACTGCGTTTAAGCAAACCCTGACTCTCTGGCGCACCCCCAATCCGGAGAGCGAGGACGTCGCAATTGCCTGGAACGCCCTCGCTGCGGCAGAACGCTCCTCCGGCGATTCCCCCGCCGCCGAGCGTGACTACCGCACAGGCCTGCGCATCGCCAAGGAGCTCAACTACCGCGAGGGCATCGCCTACATAACCGGCAACCTCGCCGAACTCGCCCTTGACCGCGAGGACTGGCCCGCTGCCGAGCAGCTGGCCCGCGAGTCCCTACCCCTGTCCGAGGCCGTCGGGCGACAGGAACTGATCGGCGAGGATTGCCGACGCCTAGCCAAAGCCCTCGCCCGCCAAGGTCACCCCTCCGAGGGCCTCCCTTACGCCCGCCGCGCGGTCGAGATCTACACCAAACTCCGCTCGCCCGACTTGCAAGCGGCCCAGGCCACCCTCCGCGAATGCGAACCGCCAGCCTAGGCGCCTCCACCCAGCGTCTCAAACCCCGCCTCCCGAAAGTGCCCGTCAAAAGTGAACGCCCTCCGGATCCCCAACTGCCGCATCACCGCAAAACTCATGCAATCGCCCGCATTAGCCCCCACGCTTCCCCACTTCCCGAACAGATCCCAAGCTTCCCCCTGCAACTCCCGATCCGGAAACACCACCTGCACTTCCTGATTCCGCCGCACCCGCCCCAGGAATACCACGGCCGCCGAAAAGTGCCCTCGCGCCTGCAACAATGAAACCGTCTCGTTGATCACCAGCGACGACGTCACGAACGTCATCCCAGGCCGCACCGCGCCCATCGCCGCCCCATGCCACTGATCCCGCGGCATGACCCGAGCCACATAGTAACTCGTGTCCACGAAGATCTTCATCGGTACAGGATCTCGTCCACCCGGCTCGCTAGGTCCGTCTCCTCCGACTCTACCAAGCCCGTAATCGACGCAAACGGATCGGTCTCCCCCCGTCCAGCCCTCCGGCGCAGTCTCTCCTCCACCGTCTCACGAATGAACTCTGCCGCCGACACGCCCGCCTCCGCCGCCACCTGCTTCAACTCCAGCAGCAGCGCCTCCGGCAACGTCACCTGAAACTTCATGCTCATGACATCAGTATACTCCTACTAACCCCCTAGACAGCCGCGGTATAATAGAGGTAGAGTGAGCCGTCGGGCCGGTCACCCCCGGCCCCTGGAAGAAACTACGCATTTTGAAAAACCAAAGCCAACAGGCCTTTAGAATCAACATGAGCCACCTATCCCGCCGCAACTTCCTGGCCCTCCTGGCCCTCCCCCCCGCCACCCCCCAGATGAAGCTCTCCCTCTCCGTCCGCGTCGCCGAGTCCTTCTCCGACAAGACTAAGACCACCCTCACCCTCGACCAGCTCATCGATATTGCGAAACGAACTCCCTACCAGGCCCTCTGCATGCGCGCCTCCCAGGGCGGCATCCACACCCCCCAAGACCGCCTCCAGGCCATGGCCCGAGCCATCCGCGCCGCCTCCCTCCCGGTCTCCATGGTCACCGGCGACTTCGCTGTCCCCTCCAACAACGACGAGGGCCCCCGGTGCCTCCGCAACATCACCCCCTACCTCGATCTGGCCCAAACCTTTGGTTCCAATCTAATCCGTATCTGCATGAAAAAAGAGGAGGATATCCCCTGGGCCCAGCGTGCCTCGGACGCGGCCCGCGAACGCCAGATCCGCCTCGCCCACCAGTCCCACTGCTCCAGCCTCTTCGAAACCGTCTCCGGCTCGCTCGACGTCCTCCGCCGCGTCAACCGCCCCAACTTCGGCCTCATCTACGAGCCCGCCAACTGGCTCATCTCCGCCCAGGACTATGGCCCCGAAACCATCAAAAAGCTCCAGCCCTGGCTGCTGAACGTTTACGTGCAGAACCACCTCCTCCGCCCTGAGGGCAAAGGCTTTGTCGACACCTGGACCCGCGGCCGCGTCCCCCTGGACCACATCGGCCTGTGGGAAAAGGGTGGCGTCAACTTCGAGCGGGTCTTCGAAGGCCTTCACGCCATCCGCTACTCCGGCTACGTGACCATCCACCAAGCCTTCGCCGAAATAATGACCCCCGCCGACGCCGCCCGCAAGAGCTATGATTACCTCCAGCCATTCCTATAGGAGGGACCACCGTGACGCCCCACACCACCCGCAGAAGGTTCGCAGCCGGCGCCCTGGCCTCAGTTCCGGCCTTGTCCCAACTGGCCACTGCCCTCCCAGCCGCGTCCCAACTGGCCACTGGCCACTGGACACTGGCCACTGCCCTAACCGCCCCCCGGTACCAGATCGGCATCAGCCCCCAGGTGGCCGGCACCGCCTGGTCCAAGGACATCTGGCTCGCCTTCCGCGAGATTCGCGAGGTGGGCTATCGCTACGTCGAGGCCTTCATCGGCTCCTTCCGCGATTACTACGACCGCGATAAGCCCGAGGAGCTAATGAAGAGGATGGACGACATCGGCGTCCGCTTCGTGACGATCTCCAACGGCGCGCCCATGGAATCCCACTTTGAAGACCCCGCCAAGCACCACCAGATCGTCGAGGAGCATCTCCGCCTGGTGCGCTTCATCCAGCGCCTCGGCTGCCGGCACCTGAAAATCAACCTGGGCTCGCGGCGGCCCACCGGTACGACCGATGAGGACCTGAAGCAGATGGCCGCCGTCCTGAACAAGCTCGGACCGCGCATCAGCCAGGAAGGTCTCCAGTTCGGCATTCACCCCCACATGTGGAGCCAGCTCGAGAATCGCCGCGAGATCGACTACATCATGTCTAATACCCATGAGAAGCACGTAATGCTGGTCCTCGACACCGGGCACATCAACATGGCCGGCATCGATCCGGTCGAGCTCAGCCGTACCCTGGGCCACCGCGTTCTCGAGTACCACCTCAAGGACACCAAGAAGGAGTGGCTCGGCGGCGCCAAGCAGCGGGTCGACAACCCCGACATGATGAAGGACCCGCCCTTCTTCCCCCTCGGCCACGGCGGCGTTGATTTTCTGGCCCTCAAAGCCCACCTGGACAAGATCGGCTGGCGAGGCTGGATGGTGGTGCAGCTCGATTCCTCGCCCGATCAGTCGCCGCAGGACGCCGCCCGCGTGAGCGCCCAATACATTCAGAAGAAGCTTGGTATGAAGCTGTGAGAACTGTCCTAGCCCTATTGCTAGTTACTTCCCCCTGGCTGCCCGCCCAGGAGCCCGTCTCCTACGCCCCCAAGCCCGTCAAGCTGACCCCGTACGTCCCGCCCCACAAGCCCCACACCAGGCTGCCCGAAGTGAAGGCGGCCCATAAGGGCCAGGCGGAATGGTCCGAGTGGGTGATCCGGGACGACTACCTCTGGACCCAGTATATCCAGTCGGCGCCCGGCTCGAAGGTCTCCCCGCGCTTCCATCCCGACACCCGCGAGTGGTGGGTGATTCTGGAAGGCGAGATCCGCTTCCACATCGAAGGACAAGAACCCTTCGTCGCCCGCCGGCGCTCGATGGTGCAGGCGCCCGCCCAGACCATCTATGCGATGGAAACCGTGGGCGACAAACCCGCCCTCCGCTACCAGGTCAATATTCCCAATACCACCACCCTGTTCCCCGAGCCTCCGGCGACCCGCCTGCCCGGAATCGAGTTTATCCCGGTCCGCCTGGGCCGGCAGCCCTTCCCCTACGGCCGGACCAACCGCCCCCACATCAACCTCGACGACCTGGTGGCGGCCAAGCTCAACTACAGCGGCGAACGCTTTGTGAGCGACGACCGCGGCGCCTCCAGCATCATCTACGGCTACGGCAGCAAGCTGCCCCCGCTCAACGAAAACGACCGCGGCCACTTCCACCCCGAATGCGCCGAGTCCTGGGTGATCCTGCAAGGCCTGATGCGGTACAAGATCGAGGGTCAGGCGCCCTTCGTCGCCTCGGAAGGCGACATAGTATACGCCCCGCGCTACACCTTCCACGCGCCCCGCTGGTGGGGCGACGGTCCCAGTTGCCGGCTGTCCATGCACGGCTACCCCAACAACCTCTCGCACCTCCGCGACGCCCCATGAACCGCCGTAATTTCCTCACCTCCTCCGCCCTCACCGCCGCCTCCCACCAGCGCGTCCTCGGCGCCAACGACCGCGACCTCGCCAACACCCATCACCCAACACCCATGACCCAACTGCACGGCGACCAGGAACCCGTAGCCCTCTGCGGCCGCCGCGACGACTGCCTGGGCTTCGCCCACCAAAAGTCCCGCGCCACTCCCGTCCACTAAGGATTACCGCCGGCTCCTCGCCCACCGCGACCTCGACGCCGTAGCCATCGCCACCCCCGACCACTGGCACGCCCTCATGTGTATCGATGCTGCCAACGCCGGCAAGGACGTCTACATCGAGAAGCCCTCTCTCTAACCGTAGTCGAAGGCCGTAAGATGGTCGACGCCGTCCGCCGCAACCAGCGCGTCAGCCAGGTGGGCATCCAGCGCCGTTCGTCTCCCGTCTGCCGCGAAGCCGCCGACCTGGTCCGCTCTGGCGGCATCGGCCACGTCACCTTGGCCGCGGCTACAACATCCGCAATGAGTACCCCAACGGAATAGGCAATCCCCCCAACGCCACCCCGCCTCCCGGAGTAGACTACGAGTACCGAGCTCCGTGGAAACTGGCTAGACGCCGGCGAACAGCTCGTCCACCGGGACAGAGAAACCCGGCAAAAGCCCCGGCTCCTCCAGAACCTGTCCGGACTCGTACTTGCGAATCTCCCCCGGCCGGTGCGCGATGACGTGGCGGGTGTCACCGTAGAGCAGCCAAACAGCCTGCGCCCCGGCCCGCAGGTACTGCTCCACCTTACGATCCATGTCCCTCGCGGAGTTGCTCGGCGAGATCACTTCGACGGCCAGATCCGGCGCCCCCCGGAGCGCTCCGCGAACATCCTCCATGCTCTCGTAGGAGGACGTCCGCATCAAGCATACATCGGGAATCCGCACCGTATGCGGCGCCAGCAAGAAGGAAACGTTCAGCGACACTTGGTAGGCGGTGCGTTTGCCCAGCCAAGCCAGGAGCGAGGCGGCCGTGTTGGCCTGAACCCGTCCATGAGGAACACTCGCCTGGGGCATTTCGATCACCGCCCCTTCATCCAGCTCGCGGAATACCCCTTCCTCTTCCGGCAAGGCGGCGAATTCTTCAAAGGTGAGCAGCGTTTGTGTGGTTGCCATAAGCTCCACCTGCCGACTATAGTAACAGACATGACCACACGACGCCGTTTCTTCTCCTGGGCCCCCGCCATCGCCGCCCTCCCCGGCGGCTCCCGGCTGCTCGCCGCCCTCGCCGTGAAATCCACCGCCGAGTCCCGCCAGGTTTACAACCGCCTCGGACTCCGCACCATCATCAACGCCTCCGGAACCTATACCCACCTCGGCGGCTCCCTCATGCCTCCCGAAGTCCTGGAGGCCATGGACGACGCCGCCCGCCACTATGTACCGATCCGCGAGCTGACCAAGGCCACCGGCGAGCGCATCGCCCAACTCACCGGCAACGAGGGCGCGCTGGTCACCACCGGCGCCGCTGGAGCCATCTTCGTCGGCGCCTGCGCCTGCATCGCCGGCGGCGACCCCGAGAAGGCCAAACGCCTCCCCTTCACCGACGGCATGAAGAACGAAGTGGTGGTCCAGAAGCTCCACAACTATGGCTGGACCCGGCAATGTGAGGCCGCCGGCGGCCGCATGGTCGAGGTGGAATACAAGGACCAGCTCGAGCGCGCCATCAACGGCAAAACCGCCCTGATCTACTTCCTCATCGCCGACAAGCACTTCGGTCAGTACCGCGACATGCTGGAAGCCCCCGGCGGCAAGATCACCCTCGAAGAGTGCGTCGCCGTCTCCAAAGCCACGCGCGTCCCGATACTGGTCGACGCCGCCGCCGAGCTACCCCCTACCAACAACCTAGCAGCCTATACCAAGCTGGGCGTCGACCTGGTCGCCTTCAGCGGCGGCAAAGGACTGCGCGGTCCCCAGAACGCCGGCCTCCTCCTCGGCCGCAAGGAGCTCACCGACCTCGCCGCCACTTTCCAAAGCCCCTACTCCGGCATCGGCCGCGACCTCAAGATCTCCAAAGAAACCATGATCGGCATGGTCGCCGCCGTCGAGCGGTACATGAAGGTGGACCACCAGGCCGAAATGGACTACTGGAAGTCCCAGGTCGAGTATGTCAAAGGCGTGGTCGAGAAGGTCCCCGGCGTCGAGACCGGCTATGTCCCAGCGCACATTACGAACCACGTCCCCCGCTTGTGGATCAAATGGGACGAGAAGGCCTGGAACTTCACCCGCGAGGACTGCTTCAAGGCCCTCCAGGAAGGCGAGCCCTCCATCATCGCCCTGCGCACCCCGCTCGGCGTCACCTTCGTCCCCTGGATGATGGTTCCGGGCGAGGAGAAGATCGTCGCCCAGCGCCTCCGCGAGGTCCTCCAAGCCCGCCGCAAATCCGCCGGCTCCCGCCCCGCCGGCGCCTACAACACGGACCTGCCTCTGGCATGAAACGAGCCATGTATAATAAGGCGCCCAGCTAGGAGGCGTTCATGATCGGCCAAACCCTCGCCCACTACAAGATCCTGGAGAAAGTGGGTGAGGGAGGAATGGGTGTGCTGTATCGCGCTTTGGACATCCACCTGGACCGTCCCGTGGCCATCAAGGTGCTGCACCCGGAGATGGTAGGCGACCCCGAGCGCAAGCGCCGCTTCGTGCTGGAGGCCAAGGCCGCCTCCGCTCTCAACCATCCCAACATCGTCACCATCTACGACATCGACTCCGCCGGCGGCATCGATTTCATCGCCATGGAGTTCATCGACGGCGTGGCGCTCAGCCGCCGCATCGAGTCCGGCCTCGCTTTCGAGGAAGCCGTGGACTGCGCCCGCCAGATCGCCGCCGCCCTGGCCGCCGCCCACGCTGCCGGCATCGTCCACCGCGACATCAAACCCGCCAACATCATGGTCACGGCCGCCGGTCACGTCAAGATTCTCGACTTCGGCATCGCCAAGCTGACCGAGGCCGCGGTGGTCAGCGAGAGCGACGCCACCCTGACCTCGGGCGGCCAGACCCTCGAGGGCGCCATTGTGGGAACTGTCTCCTACATGTCTCCCGAACAGGCCGAGGGCAAGCACGTCGACGCCCGCTCGGACGTCTTCTCCTTCGGCGTCGTTCTCTACGAGATGCTCGCCGGCCGCCGGCCTTTCCAGGGCGACTCGGCTCTGGCCACCCTGACGGCCATCCTCCACCACGCGCCGCCGCCGCTCCAGATCCCGCCGCCGTTGGAGACGGTCCTGAACAGGTGCCTGGAGAAGGACTGCCGGCAGCGCTACTCCTCCGCCTTGGAACTGGCCCAGGACCTGGAGTCCGCACAGATCCGCCTGGCCACGCCGCCCTTTCTGCGGCGCGCCGCCGTCCTGATTCCCACTCTGGTGGTGCTGCTGGCGCTCCTAGCCGCCGCGGTCTGGCTGGCGGTTCGCAACTCCCGCGTCCGCTGGGCCCGCAACGTTGCCGTGCCCGAGATTTAGCGTCTGGTGGAGCAGCAGCGCTTCCTGGCCGCGTTCCTGCTGGTCCAGCAGGCGGAACGCTACCTTCCCAACGACCCCCGCATGCAGCAGTTCCGCCGGGACCACGTGAGCCGTGCCGCCCTCCGGACCACTCCTGCCGGACTTGCGCGATTACCTGGACACCACGGAGCCGGCCCGGTGGGTGTTCTTCGGCCGATCCCCGTTGGAGAACGTCGAGCTGCCCATCAGCGTCCTCCGATGCCGGATCGTCAAGGAAGGTTTCGAGCCGGTGGAGGGAACGGTGCCCGGGGCGGGCCAATTCCGGCTGCATACCCGGGCCGAGCGTCCCCCGGGCATGGTCTGGGTGCCCGGCGGCGCTGATACAACCGGTCCCGCGGCCCAGGTGACTCTGGAGGACTACTGGCTGGACCAATACGAGGTTACCAACCGGCAGTTCAAGGAGTTCGTAGATCGCGGCGGCTACCAGAGCCGGGAATTCTGGAAGCACCCCTTGATAAAGGACGGCCGCACCCTGTCTTGGGAAGAGGCTCGGGCCGAGTTTCGCGACGGCACCGGCCGCCCCGGCCCGGCCACCTGGGAGCTGGGATCCTACCCCGAGGACCGCGCCGAATTCCCCGTCACCGGCGTGAGCTGGTATGAGGCCGCCGCCTACGCCGAGTCTGCCGGTAAGAGCCTCCCTACCGTCTATCACTGGTACAAGGCCGCCACGATCTACCTCTCCGCCGCTCGGCTGCGCTTGAGCAACTTCGCCGGCCGCGGCCCGGCGCGCGTGGGAGCCTTCGCCGGTTTAGGAGCTTTCGGGACCTACGACATGGCCGGGAGTGTCAAGGAGTGGTGCGCCAACCCGGCCGGAAACCGTTACTACACCCTCGGTGGGGGCTGGAGCGAGCCCACCTACCTGTTCAACATTCCCGACGCGCGACGCCCCTTCGAGCGATC
>JBGOUV010000218.1:0-11806 GCA_041477815.1 Terriglobia bacterium
CTCCTTGCCCAGTCTGCTGAGCAAACAGGCGCGGCGCTGCGGCCATGGCCGTCGCCGCGGCGCCCGTTGCAAGTATGTTGCGTCTGATCGGATCCAAGAATCGGCGTCCTCCTTGATGATTGTTGTGGCCGGTGCGTGCGGCTCCAAGCGCCAGAGTGCTGCGCCGACAGATTCAGGTATGAGCCGTGGTGCACAGGAATTCTAGCACAGGCTCTCTTGGCGTGGCCTCTGGCTCGCTGGGTGAGCCTACATCCACAACTCGGACGTGTTTAATTGGTGCGAACGGGGGGAGTTGAACCCCCATGGCCTTGCGGCCGCCAGATCCTAAGTCTGGTGCGTCTGCCAGTTCCGCCACGTTCGCGTGGGATGTAAACTCTCGCCCTAAACCGATTATAACAATGCGAAGATGCCGAGGCACTGAGGTGGCCCACGCCACTGACCTGCGGGGCCGGTCGGGCCGTCCGGTCGTCCGTCTCGCTGGACGGGAGCAGGATCGCCTTCAGAGGGACGGGCGGGAGCCTGAGATTTTTGCGGCCTCCACGGCCTAGAATCAAAATCTATGATCCTCTTCGTCCGAACCCTTCTTGCCCTCCTCCTGTGCCTTCCCGTCGCTGCCGCCCCCAGGCCCGGCAAGCGCGCCCGGAACGTGATCCTGTTCCTCGCCGACGCCTGCGGTATCCCCACCCTGAACGCCGCGAGCATCCACGGCTACGGCGAGGCGCAAAAGCTATATGTGCAGAGCTGGCCTCACCTCGCCCTTTCCGACACCTCCACCGCTTCCAGTTGGGTTACCGACTCCGCCGCCGGCATGACCGCCATCGTTACCGGCGTCCGAACCCATAACGGCGTCATCAGCCAGGGTCCGGACACCGTCCGGGGCAAGCAGGACGGCACGCCGCTGAAGACCGTCCTGGAGTACGCCGAAGAGCGCGGCCTCTCGACCGGCGTCCTCACCAATGTCAACATCGCCGACGCCACCCCGGCCGCCTGCTACGCCCAGGCCAACGACCGCCGCAAGTTCGGTGAAATCTTCCTCCAGATCTTCACTCCCCGTTTTGGTGACGGCGTAGACGTCGTCATGGGCATCGGTCGCAAGGCTGTATTCGACGGCGTCACCGCTCTGGGCAAAGACCTCGACGAAGTCGCCCGCGCTCACCACCGTCCCATCTACTCCTCGCTCTCCGATGTCCCCGCCGATAACCTCCGCCCCATCGTGGTTCTCGACAGGAACATAAACCTCCCCGAAGCCGCCCGCCTCGCCCTCCGCGCGCTTTCCAAAAACCGCAAAGGCTACTTCCTCATGATCGAGTGGGACGCCCACACCGACGATCCCCAGCGCGGCCTCGACAACGTGGTCGGCTTCGACAAGCTGATCCGTGAAATCGCCTCTACCGTCGACCTCCAGGACACCCTGCTCCTGTTCACCGCCGATCACTCCATGGAGCTCCGCTCGGTTGGCGGCAGGCGTGGGGAGCCCATTCTGAAAGGCCTCGACGAATGGAAGCAAAAGCACGCCTCCAAGGAGGTAGTGGAAATCCCCGCTCTCCGGGTCGGCCACAGCCACACCGGCGAAGAAGTCCTCGCCGCCGCCCAAGGCCCGGGCGCGGATCAGGTCCGGGGCTTCCTCCCCAACACCCAGCTCTTCCACGTCATCCTGAACGCCTACGGCTGGAAGCCCGGCCTCACGAAGCCATGACCGCCTGCATCATGGCCCGGGCGTAGCCCACGTTATACACAAAGCCCGCATAGCCGCCGCCGCGCGCGGCGCCCGCCTGTTCGCGGTCCGCGTCGAGCACCCGCGGGTGCTCCGGGTAGAGCAGCCGCGGGTACTTCTGCCGCACCAGCTCCCTCATCACCGCGAACATGTTCACCTCGCCCTCATCGAGGAACACTTCGGTGTACTTCAGGCGTGGCACGTAGGTCCGCACGTTTCGGAAATGCACGTGGTTGATGCAGTCTCGGGCGCCGAAGTAGCGGGCGACCTCCACCGGATCCTCGCCCAACTCCCGCGTCACCCCGCAGTCGAAGGTGATCCCGTTGGACGGGCTCTTGACGATATCCACCAGGCGCTTCCATCCGGCGAGGCTGCCCATGACCTGTCCGGACCCACGGCTGGTGGGCGCCGGAGGGTCGTTGGGATGCAGAGCCAGCCGGACGTGGGATTCCTGGGCCACAGGGACTACCGCCTTCAGGAAGTAGGTGACGTTGTTCCACATCTCGTCGAGGCTGTGGGCGCCCTCGTCCGGAAGCGGAGGCAGGTCCTTGATCCGCTCGTAGTCAAACGACGTCATCCCCGCGCCGCCCCTCCCGGGCTCTTCGTAGTAGCCCTCCACGGCGCGGTGCGCATAGAAGTTGTACTCGATCACCGGCAGGCCCGCCCGTCCGGCGGCGCGAATGGACTGCCGCACCTTCTCAATCTCCTCGTCGCGGCCCGGTCTTCCATAGATGGTGTTGGGGAACCCTACGATCATCATGTTCGCCAAGGTCAGTCCGCCGGCCTTCAGACGGTCCATCCGGGAGCGGATATCGGCTTCCTGCCAGGGAATCGGCCCCCCTCCCGAAAGGACGTGGTCAATGCCGATTTGCTTCCACCGGCGCATGCCGGCCTCGGTCATGTTTCCACCGATACCCATGCAGAGCTTGGGCGTATGGGGACCTTCGACGCCCATGCCCAAGGCGGGGGCCGCCGGAGTCGCCGCAGTGGTCCAGGCGGTGGCGCCCGCGGCCTGCATAAGCCGGCGTCGAGATATATGTGAATTCATCATAGGCTTCGCAGCTCCATCAAAATACTAGGCGCAGTCCAAGCTGAATCTCGCGCGGACTGGCCCCCGCCAGCACCTTGCCAAACTGTGGCGTGTTCACCGTGACGCTGGAACCGCTTCCGAGGGCCAGCGCCGGGGTGTTGAACACGTTGAAGAATTCCGCGCGGAATTGCACGTTATAGCGTTCTTTGAACGGTTGGTTCCGGATCATCGACATGTCAAAGTTGCGACGCCCGAAGTCACGCAGCCGCGGCTGGGTGATGGAATCATTCGGCATCGTGAATGGGGGCGCCAGCGCAAAAGCCGTGGTGTCGAAGTACCGGTCCATGGTCCGCTGGTCTTTGGGGAGAACCGGGTCCTTCAAGCGGTTGCCGCGACCGACGTTCAGACCAAAGTCGAGCAGGCCGGTGGCGTCGGCGGCCGCGATCCGGAGAGGGATCCCGCTCTGGAGGACGGTGATGCCTCCGACCTGCCAGTTGCCGACGATATGGCTTAACAGGCCCGACGAGAGGTAGGCCTTGCGGCTGCCGAAGGGCAGCTCCCACATGTAGCTCAAGACCAGTCGCTGGGGCACGTCGTTGGTGTCGATCGCGCGGCTGTAGTTCGGGTTATACAAGGCGTTCTGCGGGCCTGTCTCGCCGGTAGCCGACTCGAAGTTGTTGGTGATGGTCTTGGACAGCGTGTATCCGGCGGTGAAATTCAGGCCATGCTGCAACTGCTTGTCGACTCGCAGTTGGAAACCCTCATAATGCTGGTCGCCGTATCCGTCCCGGACGATCAGAAACTGCAGATATTGCGGATAGGGCCGCAAAAGCTGGCGCCGCTCCACCGTCGGGAAGCTCAGACTCCCGGACTTGATCTTGCCCAGGAAGGGGTTCGGAACCTGCTGCAGCAGCGCGGAACCCAGAGGCAGCAGCAGCGGGTCGTTCTGGTTGTAAAACCGGTTCTGGGCCAGGTGCGTGACCTTGCTGCCCACGTACCCCGCCTGCACCATTAACGTGGGCGTCACCATGTGCTGGATATTCAGGTTCCAATCCGAAACGTAGGGCAAGGCGTGCTCGCGGTTGAAGGTCCGGAGATTTTGCCCTGGAAATGTCTCCGTGCGGGTCGGTTTCAGCAGACCGGACGCAAAGGGATTGGACCACGACCCTCCCGGAGGCGGCGTGTTCGGGAAGGGACTAGGCGCGCCCAAGGTGCCCTCCTCCAGGATGAACAGGCCGTTGCCCCAGTCGGACGTGCCCGGGTTGAGCGTATCGGTGGGGGCGAAAAAGACCGCGCCGGCCGCGCGAATTACCGTTTTCGACGTGAGGCTGTAGGCCAATCCCACGCGGGGACCGAAGTTCTTCTTGTTCGGATTGGTCTGGTATTGGCCGGGCTCCGCAATCTTGAAAGTCCCTTTGGAGCCGGTAATAGGTTCGGTCCCCTGGAAATCGAAATAGCCGACCTGCCCGAACTTATCCGCGAACGGTGTGGCGTACTCATACCGCAGCCCCAGGTTCGCGGTCAGTTTCCTGGTCAGTTGAACATCGTCTTGAAAGTACAGCCCGTAGTATCTGCCCCAGACCTTGAGGGACGGATCGAAGCTGATGCGATCGGAGACGGGAATCCCCAGCAGCATACTGGCAAAACCGTTCCCGGCAAACGAGCTCCTCACCAGGGGGTCCGGGCCTTGCGTGTACACGCGATCGAAGAAGTACGCACCGGCCGGGCTGTTGGTGGCGAAGGAATGGAGCCGCAAGAGCTGCAGGTCGGCTCCCAGCTTGATCTTGTGCCGGTTCCGCAGCCACGTCACGTGGTACTGGAACTGCCAAACATCCGTGGGCGTAACCGTCTTGTTCCCGCCCGCCAGGCTGCCCACTTCGGCCGAGCTGCCGCTGGTCACCGACAGCCCGGTACCAACAGTATATTGCGCCACGCTGATGTTCGGAAACGTGTTGTACTCGATCTCGCGCAGCAGGCTCGACGGAAATCCCAGGGAGGCGATGTCGAAGCCCTTACCGTCCCAGGTACTGTTCGATTGCAGACGGATGAAGCTGAATCGCAATTCGCCCAGCAAGGAGGGCGTGAAAGTCGAGGTGAGGCTGACCAGGGCGTTCCGCACCGGGGAACTGGAGACGGACCGGGAAGTGAAGGCCACATCTTCGGGGCCCAGGCCGCTAGTCAAGGTCTGGGCCTGCCGGGCATTGAACCGTCCGAAGAGGCGATGTCTGTCGGAGATGACATGGTCGATGCGGGCCAAATAGAAATCGCTGGGGGTTATGCTCTTGGCGTCCTTGAAGTAGTTGTTAAAGAGCGTCGGACCCTCTCCCACCCGGTTGGCGGCGGGCCAGTATTTCAGGACGTTCAGGGACACCGGATTGATACGGCTTTGAGGAATGCTGTTGCCGGAGAACGGGTCCCGGATAAACCTCCCCGACTGGGAGGGGTCGGCCCGGGTGGTGGTGGGGTCATAGACGATGACCTGCCTGGAGCCGGCGTCGAGGGTTCCCGTGAAGTCGCCCCGCCGTTGGGCCTCCGTCGGCGCGGTGTTGAGGTTCTGGATCGGAGTGCCCTGGCGTACGCCTTCGTAGTTGAAGAAAAAGAAGGTCCGGTCATGAACGATCGGACCGCCCACGGCCGCCCCGAATTGGTTTTGCTGGTACAGGCCCTTTCTCACCGCACTCCTGTTGTTCTGCCAGCTATTGGCGTTGAGGTGATCGTTCCGGATGAATTCGTATCCCACACCGTGAAGCTGGTTGGTTCCCGACTTGGTGACCAGGTTGATCACGCCGCCGCCGGAGCGGCCAAATTCCGCGGCGTAGGTGGCGGTGTCCACGCGCATCTCGGCGACCGACTCCAGGGAAACCACGCTGTTAGTGCTGGTTCGGAACGCCCGATTCTCCCCGCCGTCGGTCAACAGACCGTTTTGCGTCGCCGTGCCGCCGCTCATTTTGTATTGCGAATTGGCAAGAGACGTGGCGCCGCCCACGGGTTGCACACCGGGGATAGTCGCCAGCAACGTGAGCGGGTTTCGCCCCAGCGCCGGAAGCTCGGCGATGCTGCGCGTCGCCAGGATCTTGCCGAGGCCGGAGGTCTGGGACTCCAGTTGCACGGCGGTCGCCTGCACCTCCACCGCTTCGGTGACGGTTCCCACCTCCAGGGTCAGGTTGAAGTTGGCGGTCAGCCCCGCGCCCAAGGGAATATCCGCGACCACCGCCGGCCGAAAGCCGCCGGACTCCACGCGAAGTTCATACCGGGCGGGAGGCAAAGCCGGGAGGTAGTAGATGCCCGCGTTATTCGTCTTGGTTCTGATGATTACATTGGTGGCGACATTGCGAATGGCGACGTCCGCCCCCACCACAATGGCCCCCGTAGGGTCGGTGACCGTTCCGGTCACGGTGGCCCGTTCCCCTTGTCCCAGCAGGGCAGCCGTAAGCAGGGTCCCAAACACCAGCAAACGAGCGAGCGACATTTTCCACCTCCCCGAGATCCACCTTCATTAGGAAAGATACACCCTGGATCCGGTTTGGTCAACCGCCCTGGGCTGCTATGATTTGAGCGATTATGCGCCACAGAGCTTGGTTTGTCTGTCTGGCGGTTTCGGCGTTTGCACAGGGCTTGCCGAACGCGGTTCGAAAGGGCGCCTCGCTGGAGGGCATCACCGAATACACCTTCTCCAACGGCCTGCGCGCGCTCCTGTTCCCCGATCCCTCTAACCCCAAGGTGACCGTGGACCAGACCTATCTGGTCGGGTCCCGGCAGGAGGGCGGCGGCGAGACCGGCAGGGCCCACCGGCGCGAGCACCTGCTGTTTATACAGACTACCAGCGGCAGGGAGATCAAGAAAGAGCTGACCGGGCACGGAGCGTCGTGGAACGGCAGCACCTCCGTCGACCGCACCAATTATTTCGAGACGGTCACCGCCACCGGCGACAACCTGCGCTGGGCGCTCGACCTGGAAGCGGACCGCATGGTGAACTCCGCGATGGACCAGGCCCTGCTCGCCTGACCGTGGCGCGCAGCGAGTTCGAACGGGGCGAGAACAGCCCCACGCGGGTCTTGGAAGAGCGCGTGCTGGCGGCGGCCTACCTGTGGCACAACTACGGCAAGTCCGCCATCGGCTCGCGCTTCTTAAGAGCATCGGGCCGGACGACGTGGTGCGGGTGGCTAAATTACCAGCCTATCCAAGAAATACCGGGCCCAGGCCCGCCTGCCGATTCCGCGCGGGGGCGTGAATGGCCTGGAAGCGATGGGGTGCCTGCATGTGTTCGGCGGAGAGGGGAAAGCAATGCGCCGAGCGGGGTCTGCCCGGATCACGATATGTATAACCCATTGACCAATACTTGGACCCGCCTCGGGCCTATGCCGATTCCGGTGCACGGCGTGACCGCGGCCGTGTTCGTCGACGGCTTGATCTATCTCCCGGGGGAAGGCGCCTCAGAGGGAGGCAGCAGCGGCTGCCGGTCGCATCAGGTGTACCCGCCCGGAGTCGCCTGCCGCTAATCTAAACCAGGCTAGGGGGCCTGTCACGAGAGGCTTGTGCGCCGCCTTAGGCTGCCGGGTCGAGACGGCAGGCACGATTGCCTGCTCCACCTCTGCCTGTGACACAGCCCTACAGCCCTACCCCGCAGGCCTGCCCGCTGCGCGGCAAATCGAAGAGCACGGCGGCCTCCCCTTTGGCGGCGACCTCCTTATCGAAGAAGGCGACGATCTTGTCGCGCCGCGCCAGCAGCCCGTCGATCTCCATATCGCCAACATAGGGCTTCAAGTGCCGTTGCAGCAGCGGCTTGCTCAGCTCGCGCAACTTGGCCAGAATCTTGCGATCGCATTGCACCAGGTCCTTCGGGCTGGGTATATCCTTGCCCGCCCGGAAGGCCCGCGTGAAGTCGATCATCCAGAGCTGCCAGTCCGGGGTGACCAGGAAATTGGTGAGATTGGCGTCGGAGTTGGAGATCAACTGGTTGAAGACCCGGGCGGTGTACATTTGACGATTCCAGCTCTCCACGTCGGGCGGCTGGAGGTTGCGGCGGAGGCGATCCACTTCCATCATGGCGCCGTCCACCCACCAGGTGAGCGAGACGGCCTTGCCCCCGACCTTGCGGGCGACGTAGGGCGGAACCATGTTGAGCTCCAGGATCTTGGCCAGCTCGTAGCCGGCTACGTTGAACTCCCAAAAGTCCTTGAAGTTCAGTTCGGTGCCGCGGGTGGTGGTATAGGAGGTTTTGGCTTCGTGTATGGCCTGGATGCCGGCATCGTGCGTTACTTTGCCGTCGTCCAAGGTGGCCCGCTTGGGCTGGGTAACGCCTTTGGGGATGTCCCGCTGGGTCCCGATCTTGGCTGTCCGCAGGAACGCCTCCATTTCCTCGCAGGTCAGTTTGAGAGAGGGGGCCGGTCGTTGCTCGGCCGCCCACATCCCGCCCCCTAAGAACAGCCCAATCACCAGAGCCGGACTCTGAAAAGTTTTCGCGTACATGGCTTGCTTCCAGTTCGTCATGCCGGTCAGTGAATCACGGCGCGGGTCGGGAAGTCATGAAGAAACCATCAAGAATGCGTGAAAGATCCATCAAACACCGTCGAATCAGGACGTTATAATCAACCCGGACGCTCCTGTGCCGAACCGCTACTGCTTCGAGAGCTTCACCCTGGACCTGCATCGCGGCTGCCTCCTCCACAAAGGACGGGAGGTCAAACTGCGTCCCAAGTCCTTTGAGATGCTGCGGTACCTGGTGGAGAGGGGCGGGCGCCTGGTGGGGCGAGAGGAATTGATGCAGGCCATCTGGCCGGACACCTTTGTCAGCGAGGAATCGCTGGCACAGTGTCTGATGGAGGTGCGCCGGGCGTTGCAGGATGATTCCCAACGCTTCGTGAAGACCGTTCCCCGCCGGGGCTATATCTTTCTCACCGAAGTCAGCGAGCCGGCGCCGGTGGAGGCGCCTCCCGCCGGCCTCCGGCGTCCGAACACCAGGACGCTGCTGCTGGCCGGCGGACTGCTCTTGGCGGGGCTCGGGGCCGCGGTTGTCTACTGGCGAGGTTTGCCCGGAACGGGCGGGCCGGCCACGCTGGCCGTGCTCCCGTTCCGTCCACTGAGCCAGAATGGCCGGGACGAATCCCTGGAGCTGGGCATGGCCGATGCTCTGATCACCAAGCTCAGCAACCTCCCGCGGACCATCGTTCGCCCCACCAGCGCCGTGCGCCAATACCTGGACACCGCAACCGACGCCCTCGCCGCCGGACGCCAGCTCCAGGCCGACTGGGTGCTGGAGGGGAGCCTGCAGAGATCCGGCGACCGTATCCGCGTGACGGTGCAACTGCTCAGCGTCCGGGGCGGAAAACCCTCCTGGGCCGGCACCTTCGACGAGAAGTTCACCGACATTTTTACCGTGCAGGACCTGATTTCAGAACGAGTGGCCGACGCTCTAGCCGTGCAACTGACCGGGGAGGAGAGAAGGCGGCTCACCAAACGCTACACCGGCGACACTCAAGCCTATCAATTATATCTTCAGGGCCGCTACCACTGGAACAAGCGAACCAGCGCCGGCCTGAATAAGGGGATCGAGTATTTCCAGCAGGCGATCGCCCAAGACCCGAACTACGCTCCGGCCTACGCCGGCCTGGCCGATTCCTACAATGTGCTGGGATCGCACGACCACGGGGCGCTGGCGCCGAAAGAGGTCTTCCCCAAGGCGACTGCGGCCGCCCGCCGGGCCCTCGAAATCGACGAGACGCTGGCCGAAGCTCATGCCGCTCTGGCCTTCCTCAAGTTCCACTACGAATGGGATTGGGCCGGCGCGGAGAAGGAATTCCGGCGCGCCTTCGATCTCAACCCCAAGTATCCGACCTTGCAGCAGTGGTACTCGCACTACTCCATGGCCCTGGGCCGGACCGAGGCGTCGCTGGCCGCCGCCCGGCGAGGCGTGGAAGCGGACCCCGTCGATGTCCCCATCAACGCCCACCTGGCCTGGCATTATTTCTATGCCCGCCAGTACGACGCGGCGATCGAAGCGTCCCGGAGGGCGCTGGAGCTCGATTCCAGTCACCCCCTGCCGCACTGGTATCTGGGGATGGCCCATGAGCAGAAGCGGGAGTATCAGAAAGCCATCGGCGAATTCCAGATCGCCTTCATCCTCTCCGGAGGCAGCCCGGTGGCGCCCTCCAGCCTGGCGCACGCTTACGCGATCGCGCGCGACGCTCTTACCGGCGGCAACCCCGTGTACCTTTCGAGCCTGGGACACGCCTATGCGCTGGCGGGCAACGCCGTGGAAGCGCGCAAGGTGCTCGGCGAGTTGGACGAGTTGTCGAAGCGGCGGTATGTGTCACCCTACGAAAAGGCCGTCATTCATGCCGGCTTGGGTGAGATGGAGGAGGCCTTCGTGTGGCTCGAAAGGGCCTACGAGGAGCGCGCCGGGTGGCTGGTCTACCTACAGGTGGAACCCCGTCTGGACCGGCTCCGCAACGATCCGCGCTTCGGGAATCTGGTGAAGCGCGTGGGGCTGGCGCCTTGAACGGCCTACAAGCCTTCGAAAAATTGGGAGGCGGGGACGGAAAAGCCCGGGAGCAGGTCGAGCTCCAGCTTCTGATCGCCGCGGACCAGGCGGGCCTGGCCGGAAGGCTCGAAGACACGAATGACCTGCCGGGTCGTAAAGGCCACCAGAAAGGCGCGCGTCCCTCTCTCCAGGAACAGCTCGATCCGGTCTTCCAGGTGGGCGGCGGATTCCGAAGAGACCACTTCAAAAACCAGAGCGGGCGCCAGCGCGAGCAGGTCGTCAGGGGCCTGGGCGGGAATCTGCTCCTGGAGCAGGATGGAGAGGTCGGGCTGAAGGGCGTCGGTGTCAGTGAGCTGGTACATGGTCTCACTGAAGACCTCGCCGGTCGGGTTGCTTTGAAAGTACGCGTTGAAGATCCTGTGTGCCGTGGATTTCACCCGTTCATGTCTGAACTTTGCATTACCCATCGGGACAATCTCCCCGTGGATCAGCTCGCAACGCTGCTCTTCCGGCACTTGGGCCAGGAAATCCCTGACCGTCAGTGCAGTCGCGGTCGCCATAGTCTCTAGATTAACACAGCTCCTTCCTTCCTCATTCCGCCTTCTTCCGGAAGCAGCATAGTGCGCTGTACGCACCTATATATAAGCTGCCGGCGGCGATGGCGGGCGTGGCCTTGCAGCCAAATAGAACCTGGCCTGGGCGCGGAGATCCACGAGCTCGTCCTTGGGAAGCCGGCCGTCCTCGTTGGTATCCAGTTGGGCGAGGGCGTCCGCGAAAGGCGGCGCGATTTCCTGCTGGCCGGGATCGGATTCTCCGGAATAGGCAATGGAATAGACGGCCTCGCCGGCCACCGGACCGGTTGGCCGTCTCGACCTCGGAGGCATTGAGCTGGTAGGCCCCTGCATCCGGCCCTGAGGCGGCTGGTAGAGAACCAGCGCGGGGCAGCCGCGCGGCGCGTGCGGGCGTTGACGGGAGAACGGAGTCCTGCACGGGCCGCTCCTCGGGTCGCTGCCGGAAGGCTCCAGGCGACGTTTCGGAATTTCGTGGTGAGGGCGCAGACATTGCTGCCCGCGCCCCCGGTTGACAAGTGAAGATACGACTAGAAGTTCAGCCGTAAGCCGAAGCGCAATTCCCGGGATCGACCCACCGCATCCGAGCTGCCCGACTGCGTGGCGAGGATCTTCCCGAAGTTCGAGCTGTTGGCATTGCCGGTCGGGTTCACGAAGTGCGGCGTGTTGCTCAAGTTGAACGACTCCGCCCGGAACTGCAGATGGAACCTTTCCGTCAGGTTGAAGGTGCGGAACAAACTTAAGTCCGTATTCACCACGCCGGGCCCGAGCATGGTATTGCGGCCAACATTGCCGAACCGCACCCCGGTGGGCCGCGCAAAGGCGCTGGTGTCGAACCAGGTGCCATCGTCACCGACCTTGCCCAGCTTTTCGACGGTCGGCTTGACCTGGTCCGGGGTCTGCGCGTTGCCCGGCATGTTCAACGCGGCCCCGGAGGCGCTCAGGGTGTACTGGCGTCCCTGGTAGGCGCTGAAGATGCCGTTGATCTGCCAGTCGCCCAGCACCGCCTTGGA
>JBGOUV010000014.1:0-35335 GCA_041477815.1 Terriglobia bacterium
CTCGAAGGCCGCGCGGTGAAGTCGTGTACGGTGCTGGCGGTGCAGGCCGACGGGCGCAAAGTGGAGACCATCGAGAGTCTGGCGTCCAACGGCGATCTGCACCCCGTACAGGAGGCCTTCTGGAACGAGCACGGGCTGCAATGCGGGTTCTGCACGCCCGGCATGATCATGGCCTCGGCGCAGTTGCTGTCCGACAACCCGGATCCCAGCCGGGAGGAGGTGCGGCACGGGCTGGAGGGCAATCTGTGCCGTTGCACCGGCTACATGCACATCGTGAACGCGGTCCGGACGGCGGCCAAAACGATGGCCGCGCGGGCTTAGGCGGCGAGAGGCGGCACTATGGCGACCACGACTCCAACCACTCCAACCAAGGTTCAACTCAAAGTAGGCCAGCGGCTGCGGCGGCAGGAGGATCCGCGGCTGATCACCGGCACGGCCACCTACGTGGACGACATCAAGAAGCCGGGGACGCTCTACGCGGCCATCCTGCGCAGCCCGCACGCCGCAGCCCGGATCCAGGCGCTGCGGACGGAAGCGGCGGCCCAGGCGCCGGGCGTCCACGCGGTGTTTACCGGGGCGGACGTGGAGGGCGTGGGGCCGGTGCCCTGCGCCGCGGCGCTGCCCGGACTGCGCGTTCCCAAGCACACCATCCTGGCCACCAACCGGGTGTATTACGTGGGGCATCCGGTGGCCGTGGTGGTGGCGTCGGACCGCTACCTGGCGGCCGACGCGCTGGATCTGATCGAGGTGGATTACGATCCGACCACGGCGGTGGCGGACCCGGAGAAGGCGCTGGCGGCGGGCGCTCCGGCCGTCCATCCGGAGTGGCCGGACAACATCGCGTTTACCCAGAATACAGTTTACGGCGACCCCAACAAGGCCTTCGCCGCGGCCGACGTGGTAGTGAAGCAGCGCATCGTGAGCCAGCGGCTGATCCCGACGGCCATGGAAACGCGCGGCGTGGTGGCCGAGTGGAGCCCGGGCGACAAGCAACTGACCATCTATTCCTCGACCCAGATTCCCCACCTGCTGCGGACCCAACTGGCCATTATGCTGGGGCTCCCGGAGAACCACCTGCGGGTGATCACTCCCGAGGTCGGCGGCGGATTTGGCAGCAAGCTGAACGTTTACGCCGAAGAGGCCCTGGTGGGGTTCGTCTCGATGCGGGTGAACAAACCCATCAAGTGGATCGAGGGCCGCCGGGAGGCCTTCCAGGTGACCATCCACGGACGCGGCCACGTGGACTACGTCGAGATGGCGGCCAAGAAGGACGGCACCATCACCGGGATGAAGATCAAGATCATTCAGGACCTTGGCGCCTACCACCAGTTACTGGGACCGCTTATTCCCACCTTGTCGGTATTGATGCTGCCGGGCCTCTACAACTTCCACGATGCCGAAGCCAACGTCTTCGGCGTGTTTACCAATGCCGCCCCCACCGATGCGTATCGCGGGGCGGGGCGTCCGGAGGCGACCCACTGCGTCGAGCGGATCGTGGACATCCTGGCGGCGAAATTGAAGATGGATCCAACCGAGATCCGGCGCAAGAACTTCCCAGCGAAGGACGCTTTCCCGTTCACCACCGCCACCGGTCTGGCCTACGATAGCGGCGACTACGCCAAGCCACTGGATAAGGCCATGCAGATCGTGGATTATCGGGCGCTGCGGGCCCGGCAGGCGGAGGCGCGGAAGCAGGGACGGCTGATGGGCGTGGGGATCTCAACCTACGGCGAGATTTGCGCGTTCGGGCCTTCGCCAGCGACCCCGGCGGGTGGCTGGGAAAGCGCCACCGTCAAGGTGGAGCCGACCGGGAAGGTCACGGTAATGACCGGCGCCTCGCCGCACGGGCAAGGGCAGGAGACCAGCTTCGCCCAGCTCGCCGCCGACGCCTTCGGCGTGCCCATGGACGACGTGGTGGTGCTGCACGGCGACACCGCGGTGGTGCAGTACGGCATCGGCACGTTCGGGAGCCGTGGTACCGCCGTCGGAGGCACGGCAGTGCACCTGGCGTTGCAGGATCTGCGGGCCAAGTGCACCAAGTTCGCCGCCCACGCCATGGGGGTCAGTCCGGACGAGGTGTCGTTCGAGGGCGGGATCTTTACCAGTCCCAAGACGGCTAAGACGGTGACGTTCCAGGAGGTGGCGCTCGAAGCGTACGTCTGCCGCAACCTGCCGCCGGGCGTCGAGCCGGGACTGCTGGTGACGCGGTTCTTCGAGCCGTCGAACTTCGCTTTTCCCTTCGGGGCTCACATCGCCGTGGTCGAGGTGGACCGGGATACCGGCGAGATCCGGATCGAGCGCTACGTGGCGGTGGACGACTGCGGCAAGGTGATCAACCCGTTACTGGTGGATGGGCAGGTCCACGGCGGCGTGGCCCAGGCCCTGGGACAGGCGATCTTCGAAGAGGCTGTGTACGACGAGTACGGCAACCTGGTTACCGGTGAGCTGATGACCTACGCCATCCCCAAGGCGCACCACGTGCCCGAGATCGAGACGGAACGCACCGAGACGCCGTCGCCGGTGAATCCGCTGGGGGTGAAGGGCGTGGGCGAGGCCGGGACCATCGGCTGCTCGCCGGCCCTGGTCAACGCCGTGGTGGACGCCCTGGCCCCGCTGGGCGTGACCCATATCGACATGCCCATGACGCCGCAAAAGGTATGGCGCCTGATCCAGGAAAGGAGCCAAGCATGATTCCCCAATCGTTCGAGTACTCGGCGCCGGAATCGGTCTCGGAAGCGCTGCGGCTGCTGGGGTCGGTCGAGAACAGCAGGGTGCTGGCCGGCGGCCAGAGCCTGATCCCGATGATGAAGCTGCGGCTGTCGGGTCCCGCGCACGTGATCGACTTGGGGCGCATCGCCGAGCTCCATTACATCGCCCAGACCAACGGCTCGGTCCGGCTCGGCGCCATGAGTACCCATAACCAGGTGGCGGTCTCGGAGACGCTGCGGCGGAGCTGCCCGCTGCTGGCCGAGGTCGCCGGCCGGATCGGCGATCCGCAGGTGCGAAACCTGGGAACCATCGGCGGCTCGACGGCCCATGCCGATCCGGCGGCGGACTACCCGGCGGCCTTGCAGGCGCTGCGGGCCCAGATCCGGCTGGTAGGCGCTGGCCGGGAGCGGACCGTCAGCGCGGAAGATTTCTTCCTCGACGCCTTCACCACCGCGCTGGGCGAAGGCGAGATCGTCTACGAGGTGATCGTGCCGGCGGACGCGCCGGGGCTGGGGTCGGCCTACGTGAAGCTCCAGCAGCCGGCCTCGGGTTTTGCCGTGGCGGGCGTGGCGGCGCAGGTGGCGGTGAGCGGCGGCCAAATTTCGGTGGCCCGGGTGGGAATCACCGGCGTGGGCGCGAAGTCGTACGTGGCCCAGGCGGTCGAAAACGCCTTGACGGGACGTCCGGCCACCGCGGCAACTCTGGCGGCGGCCTCGCGGCTGGCCGCGCAGGGCGTCGAGGCGCTGAACGACCTCTACGCTCAGGCCGATTACCGGACCCACTTGGCCGAAGTCGCGACCCGGCGGGCCCTCGAACAGGCCCTGGCGCTCGCCAGATGAAGGTCCGGGGCGAGCAAACCCTACCGCTCGAGCCGACCGCCGCCTGGGAACTGCTGCTGAATACCGACGCCCTGGCCCAGGCCATTCCGGGCTGCGAAGGCTTGGTCCCGCTTGGCCCCGATGAGTACCAAATGAAGATGAAGATCGCGGTTGCGAGCATCCAGGGCCTGTTCGCGGGGAAGGTTCGGATCGCCGACCGCAATCCTCCGAATTCCTATCGGCTTCATATAGAAGGTCAGGGGAAGCTGGGCTTCGTACGCGGCTCGGGTCTGCTGAGCTTCTCTCCGGACGCTACCGGTACCCGTATTACCTATGAAGGGGAGGTCCAGGTCGGCGGGTTGATCGCGAGCGTTGGAGAGCGGATGCTGGACGTCACGACCAAAATGATGATTGGCCATTTTTTCAACAACTTAGCCCAACAGGCGCACCACTAATCTTAGTACTAACGTACCGTAAGTCCTACCGCTAAATGTCCGGAAGATAGCTTGACTTACAGTACGTCTAATAGAAGTATGGAGGAGTACGGTCCCTGGAGGGCCGTACCACCCAAGCGAGGGAGATGCGCCGATGTTCAAACTGGGAGGAGTTATCCTGATTGTATGGGCCTACTGCTTTTTCTGCCAGGATCTGCCCACTAAAGTCAGCTTCGCCATGATGATGGGAGGCTTGGCCACGATGGGCTGGGGCCTGCTGAGCGAGCGCAAATAGTACTGTATTGGTCTCTACTGCCTTCCCCTGACCTTCCGGGCGGGGCCGGCCACCGGCTCCCCCAAAAAGATTTCTTCAAGAACCTCTTGCTTTTCTCCCCCGTCCTATTGAGAATAACTACTAAGGGAGCGTTAACATTGCTCCCTACTCTTAAGCATGGACGAGGGACATGGAACCTAGAAAGAAGATACTGAAGCAACTGAAGATGGGTACGACGGAGATCCTCATCCTGGCCATCCTGACAAAGGGTGACCGGTATGGCTATGACATCTCGCGGGATGTCAAAGAGAGGAGCGAAGGATTCTTCGAGTTCAAGCAGGGCTTCCTGTATCCGACACTGCGCCGGATGGAAGAGGCCAAGCTGATCACGGGCTACTGGAAGGACTCGGCCAGCGGCGGGCCGGACCGCAAGTATTACAAGCTCACCCGCCAGGGCCGCGCCCGGCTGGAGGCCAGTCTGGAAGCTTGGGGCGACTTCAGCAAGCGCTTCAACAAGATGCTGGCGATCGCGAAGGACTAATCGCGAGGCCGGTCGGAAGGCTTCTGTGGGGCAGGCGAGGGCGTCTGTCCCACCGAGCCCGGTTCGGTGCAGGCTTACACTGTTTTGGTGATCTTGGTTAGAGTTCGGGGGTGGTCGGGGTCGTAGCCCTTTTGCGCCGCCAGGCCGGCGGCGAAGAGTTGGGCGGGGATGATATAGGGTATCGGGGTGAGCAGGTCGGCCGGCAAAGGGCCGGCGACGCGGATGAGGCGGGGCAGGCGGATCGCGCGTGTGGCATAGCGCAGGCTGTCCTCGTTGCTGGAATCGCTGAAGACAATCGTTTCCGCTTCCAGACCGCGTAGTTTTTCCAGGGTTCCGCGCATGGCCGGCCAAGTGGGGCCGGGCGGCGCGAACAGGAAGACGGGAAAGGCCCGCTCCACCAGCGCGATGGGGCCGTGCAGGAAATCGGCGCCGGAGAAGCGCGACGTCACCACGTAGCAGGTCTCCATCATCTTCAAGCCGAACTCGAAGGCATTGGCGTAGTTGAGGCCGCGTCCCACTACCACGGCATGGTCCATATAGCGGTAGCGCTCGGTCAGGTCCCATACCTGGTCCTTGAGTAGCAGGACGCGGGCGACGGTCTGGGGCAGGCGCGCCAGCAGGCGCGGCGGAAGCGGGGCGCCCAGGGCATAGGCCAGCAGGTACATCATCAGAAGCTGGCCCGTGTAGGTCTTGGTAGCGGCCACGCTGCGCTCTTTGCCGGCCCGTACCTGGAAGACCTCCTCCACCAGCTTGGTGATGCTGCTGGAGGGCTCGTTGGTGATGCCCACGGTGAGGGCGCCGCCTTGGCGGGCCGCCTCCAGGAACAGGTTCGTATCGGTGGACTCGCCGCTCTGCGAAACACCCACCACCAACGCTCCCTTCCAGCGCGGGGAGACGCCGTACAACGTCAGGACCGACGTCGCCGCCAGCGTCACCGGCAGCCCGGTCGTCATCTCCAAAAGATAACGGCCGAACAAGGCGGCGTTATCGGAGGTGCCCCGGGCTACCAGGACCACCAGTGACGGTTGATACTGCTGGAGGCGGCGGCGAAACCGCTCAATCTGCCGGAGTTCTGCCTGAAAGGTGCGTTCGAGGGCGTCCGGCTGCTCCTCGATCTCCTGAAGCATGATGGACACCTCTCCAGGATAACCGCCACCCCTGGTATTCTGAAACCTTTGAGGGGCGGGGGGGTTTATAGTTCTTATGGCCGCTCGGATTCTGCGAACCACGCTGGTAGTGTTTCTGGCCGCCGAGGTGGGCCTGCTGGTGGTCTGGGGACAGCAGCCCAGCGCTGGTGGAGTGGGTGACGGGTCTCCCAATTCCTCCATCCTGGGGATGTTTGTTCAGGCCTTCTACCGGGGGACCTTTTCCAACCACGTGGTCGTGCCGCCCACCACCAAAGTCCACCGCGACGGACCGGGCTACGTCCAGAACTTCGACGACGTCAACCCCGCCACCGGCTTCAGCTACCTGTTGGCCAAACCGGACGGACTGGACACGGCTTTCCAGATGTGCTGTGAGATCCTGGCCCTGCACACCTCCATTGGGAGCTTCACCGGCAACGTCGGTTACCCGGTTTCCGATTACAATCCGGGACTGCAATCCCACATCGACGGCACCACCAGTCTGTTGCAGAACTTCGCGGGCGGGCACGCCCTCCTGCTGCACCAGGGAGGCACGTTCCGGGGCCAAGCTTTCTTCATCCGCGATCCCTACGTGAGCAAGTGGCGGGTGACGCCCGCCCTGGCCCTGCCCGTCAGCCAGGAGCACGCTGCTAGTTCGAGGTTCAATACCACGGGCACCCAGCAGGACTTCCAGGGAGGCGTGGTGCTTCAGATCACCTCCGGCGCGCTCCAGAACCAGGTCTTTGTGGTGTCGGGCACGCTGTTCACGAAGTACGCCGAGACTGGCGGAACCGGCGGCTGGATCGGCTTCCCGAGCGGCGACGAGTTCACCCTCTCGGGCCGGCAGCGGCAAAATTTCGAAGGGGGCTTCATTGAATTCAACCCCGCCACCGGGACGGTGGAGGCGCGGGCGCCGGTCAACGCGGTACGGATCGATGCCGCCGCCGTCGCCTTGCAGCTCGGCAACGTAATCACCCGCACCGTGCAGGCCTTCGATAACCAGGGCAATGCGGTGACCGATCGTCCGGCGATCTGGACCACCAGCAACCGCTCCGTGGTCCAGATCGAAGGAACCGGCGCCAGCGTGACCTTGCGGGCCGTGGGTCCGGGCTTTGCCAACATCGTGGCGTATGTCGACGGCGTCTCCAGCCAGACCCTGCGGATTACGGTAACCTCCTCGTGCTGCCAGGTGGGGGAGGGGGCTCCCAACCTGGCGGTCCGGCAGGCGCTGCAGGACGCCCTCTCGCGCAACAACATCACGCCGCGCCTGCCCGCCGATGGCCCGGTGCGGCGGATGGGCGCCGGGTACGGGCAGGAGTTCTCCGTTCTGACGCCGGCGACTCTGGGGCGGGCCTTGGCGCTGAAAGCCGACGAGGCGGGCCTGGGCTACGTGGTGGCGGGGGAGCGGCTGACTAGGTACGGTGAGTTGGGAGGACCGGCGGGCCTGCTGGGGTTTCCGGTCGCCGATGCCAACGCCGCCGGACGCCAGACGTTTGAGAATCAGTACGTCCTGGCGTCGTCGCCGCCCGTGCTGGTGGCGTCGCCCGTGACACCGAAGTGGGCGGCGCTAGGATTTGAAACCGGAGCGGCCGGCGTTCCGCGCGGGGAGGCCGCCGCGACCGGTCCCACCATCTTCGGTGCGGCCGGCGTCGCGCAAACGTTTGCCGGCGGCGTGATCTATGGTCACACCGCCGGCCCGCGCGCCAGCCAAGCGTTCTTGGTCAGCGGGCCGATCCTGGCGCGCTATGGCCACCTCAACGGCCCGGCCGGAGCGTTGGGACTGCCGGCTTCGGATCCGGCGGCTTCCGGCGCCACCACGCGGCAGAATTTTGAGGGCGGCGTGATCGAATACACCACCGACGACGCCGAGGCCCGCGAGCGGCTGGCGGCGCGGACGCCAGCTGTGACCGCCTTCCCCGCCGTCGTGCCGCAGGGGAGCCGGGTCCGCCTCTCCCTCAGCGGATTCACGCCGGGCCGGCGCCTGGTGGTGACGGTGGGAGCGGCGCCGGAGTTTGAGGTCACGCCCGCGAACGGCGCTTATGGCTGGGAGCAGCAGATCCGGCCGACGACGGCGAGCGGCGTTTACCGCGTCGTGGTGCGCGATTCGGAGGGCAACGAGAGCGCGGAAGCGTCCTACCGCGTGCGGCCGGCCGAGGAAGTTCGCTACCTGCTGAGCAAGATCCGCGGTGACAACCAGAGCGCGCTGCCCGGCAGCGAAGCTTCCCTGCCCCTGGTGGTCCGCCTGACCGATGACGCGGCCAACCCCCTGTCCGGGGTGCAGGTGCGGTTCGGCTCCGTGGCCGGAGGGATCGTAAGTCCGGCCGAGGCGCTGACCGACGCCGGCGGCTACGCGCAGACGCGGCTGCGGATGCCGCCGGCGACCGGCCTCGTGCTGGCCACCGCCGAGTCGCTCAACCGCCTGGTCACCTTCGCCGCGCGGGCCGAGGACGGCCGTCTCACCACCTTCCCCAGCCTGCGGCAGGGGATCGACGACATTCGCCTGGGCGGCGGCGCCGCCAGCATCCACCAGAAAGGCAGCCTGCTTACCGCCCTGTCCGCGCTCTTCCGGTATTACCAGGACCGTGGAGAGCTGCCCGCGCCCAACGGTCTGGCCGAGCCGGCGGCGCTGAACCAGTTCCTGCTCTCCGGCGGCTTTCTGCCGTTCACCCTGAACGGGCGCGCCGAGCTGGTGGTGAATCTGCCGCGCGCGCTGGGTTTCGTGGGCGACGCGGCGGATTTCGAAACGGCGCCCTCCGATCTCAACTCCATCCGGGATGCGGTGAACGAGCGGCGGCCGGTGCTGATCGGCCTGATGCTGCGGTCGGGGGACCAGGACCGCGGCGCCCACTACGTGGTGGCCGTCGGCGCCGGCCCCGACGGCGACCTCCTGATCCACGACCCCAGTCCCGACTGGAACCGCACCAGTCTCGCGGAGTATCTCACCGGGTTCAACGCCCTGGGCCGCTCCTGGAGCGGCCGGATCCTGCACGCCCTGCGGCTGCGGCTGGGACCCCGGCCCGCGCGCGGCTTTCTGGTGCAGGCCACCGGTCCGGTCCCGCCGCGGCTGGCCGCGCCCAGCGCCATGTCTGGCTACTACCTTCGTATCCCGGCTCTGGCCTCCTACGACGATCCGGCCGTGGACGGCGGGGAGGCCGCGCAATTGTTTTACACGGACGGGACGGCCGCTCAGTATCAGTTGGTCGTAGGCGAGGGGGCGACGGCCACGGTGCGGGGCCCGGCTGCGGCCGGCCCGCTCGGCCGGGGCGCTTACCGGATCAACCCCGATCCGGCGGCCTTCGCGGTGATCCCGCAGACCGTCACCGCGACGGCCGACGGACTGCGCAACGCCGCCGGCTTCGGGCCCCGGCTTTCCCCCGGGTCGCTGGCGTCCCTGTTTGGCGCCGGCCTGGTGGAGGGTCTGGCTATCCCGATCCGCGGGACCTCCGGGGCTTTGGGCGGACTCTCGATTACGGTGGGCGGCCGGCCGGCCCCGCTCCTGTTTGCCCTGCCCTTCCAGGCCAACCTGCAGTTGCCGTATGAGCTGCCGCCGGGTTCCCAGACGGTGGAGGTGACCTCGGCGTACGGCGCCGCGCGCTTCGACGTGACGCTCGACGAGGCGGCGCCGGGAATCTTCGTGCTGGCGTCCGGGGGAGCGGCGGTATTGAACCAGGACGGAACTCTGAATGGTGTTCTGAATCCCGCGGGCCGGGGGACGGTGCTGCAGGTGTTCGTCACCGGTTTGGGGGGGGTGGCCCCCTCGGTCTCGAGCGGAGCTCCCGCGCCGAACTCGCCCCTGTCGAGGGCGGCGGCGGAGGTGAGCGCCACCCTGGACGGGCGTCCGGCTCCAGTGTTGTTCGCCGGCCTGGCTCCCGGCTTTGTCGGTTTGGGACAGGTCAACGTCCTGGCGCCGGTGTCGCTCGCTCCTAACGCCGCCGCGCAGTTGGTGATTCGGGCCGCCGGCCAGGACAGCAACGCGGTGGCGGTGGCAGTCCAGTAGCACCGAGCCTCTCCCCTGTAAATGTGGGCGGCCCCCTGGGGCCGCGCCGGGCCCCCCGACCCGGCCTGCCGAATTCCGGATAGGTGCACCGAACCAGCCACGTTTTCATCCTTTATTGTGGCCCTGCAAGAGCCATGTAGAACTCTTACGGCCGCGATTCGGCGCCGGAGCCGGCGGCGGTTAGTTGACGGACCTTCATACGGAGTTCGTATTCACCGCGATTGCCCTGGTGCGGCAACAATGCGACCGCGGCCGTCGCGGCGGCCCTCTTGGTCTGCTGCTCCAAATGCAGCAGGCGGATGTGGAATCCGGCGGTGGCGGCTTCGAAGCGTTTTCTTACCAGGCCGACCTCGGTTTCGAGGACCCTCAGCCGTTGGCGCGAGGCGTACAACCGGCGTAGCAGTATCCAGATGAGGGCGGCCAAGGCGGTCTCCACCGCGAGGTGGACCAAGTGCAAGAGTGGGGCATCCAGGCGCATGTGTTCCTCTAGAAAATCGAGCGGATCCGTTCCTGCCGGCTGACGATCTGGGTGACCCGGATTCCGTAGTTGCCGTCCACTACCACCACCTCTCCTCGTGCGATAACGAAGTTGTTGATCAGGACTTCCACCGGCTCGTTGGCCAGGCGGTTCAGCTCCACGATCGAGCCGGAGGAGAGTTTGAGGACGTCCCGGAGGGGAAGCTGGGTGCGGCCGAAGGTGACAATCACGGGCAGTTCGACCTCCAGAAGCAGGTCGAGGTTGGAGGTGGGGACGGCCAAGGTGGCCGGCGGCAGCACCGACATCGGAGACGCCAGATTGTCGGCGCCCAGGATATCCAGGAGTTGCGGGCTGGGCAGGAAGGCCAGAGAGTAGCTCGCCTCCTGCCAGAGCAGGTCGATCTGGACGGCCTGGTCCAGGGTGGCCGGCGGCGGAGCGGTGCGGGCCGGCAAGAACTGCTGCCGCTGACCCATCCGGTCGGAGAGGGTTTCGGCCGCGGCCGCCCCGGCTTGGTTGATCCACTCGAGGAACTTCTGTTCACACTCGGAATCCCCCAGCTCCGGATCGCGGGAGATAAGCCGTCCCAGCGCCTGCACGGTAGGGCGCGGGGCTCCGGCGTGGGCCGCCCCCGCCAGCAAGCCCAGATCCAGTTGGCACCAGAGCGGCTCCGGCCACGCCGGCCAGGCGTCCGCTTCGGGAATCTGGATTTGAAACCGCGCGGCGGCCGTCGCCTCCGCCCCGGCCATCGACTCCAGGGCCCGCCGCAAGCCTTCCTGCCACGCCGTCGCCAGCCATTGCGTCGCGGTGGTCATGGACCCTCCGCCCCATGGAGCAAGACGGCGCGATTCCGCCCCGCCACCACCACTTCGCCGGCGAACTTCACCTTGCCGTTCACGTTCACGCTGATCGGACGCGTCAGCGGGATGTCGAAGGTCACGACATCGCCCGTCTCCAGGTGCAAGAGGTCTTCCACCCGGATGGCGCCTCCCTCCAGCCGCGCATCCAAGGCCATGGGCAGAGTATTGATGATCCGGAACATCCGTTCCTCATCCGCGTCGGTGGCGGTCTTACGCCGGATGGACCACTGCTGCTCGAATTTCTGCCCCAGCATCTTCACCATGATGGAAGGGATGCCGAAGTTCATCATGCCCCGGTTGTCGCCGGTGGTGATCTCGAACCCGATGGCCACAATGGCCTCGTTCGGCGATAGAATCTGGATGAGCTGCGGCTGGGTCTCCGTGCTCTCGATCGAGAAATTGATGTCCGCCACCGGCCGCCAGGTCTCGGTCAGATCGTGCAGGACGATACGCAACACGCCTTCGATGATGCTCTGCTCGATCTCGGTGATTTCGCGAAACTCCTTCATGGTGGACTTGCCGCTGCCGCCCAGCAGGATGTCCAGAATCGGGAACACCAGCGACGGATTAATCTCCAGCACGGCGTTGCCATCCAGCGGCTTCATGCCGATGGTGGAGATGCAGGTAGGCGTCGGCAGGTCCTGGAGGAACTCGGCAAAGGAGAGCTGCTCGACCGACACCAGGTGCACCACCACGTAACTCCGCAGGTAGGCCCCGAGCGAGCTGGCCAGATTGCGGGCGAAGAAGTCATGCAACAGGTGAATCGACCGCAACTGTTCCTTGGGGATCCGGTCCGGCCGGCGGAAGTCGTAGGTGAAAGACTTCTTGGCGCCGGCCTTGGCTTCCTCGGTCCCCACGGTCCCGGACCCGCGGAACAGGCGATCGATTTCTTCCTGGGAGAGTGGAGCAGTCGGAGGCATAGGCATGGCTCTCGATCAGGTGGGCCAGCGCGACCGCAGGAACGTGCGCAGCCGCAGGATGGCTTGCGACTTCAATTGCGAGATCCGCGTTTCGTGCAGGTTCAACATCTCGGCGATTTGCCGCAGGGTCAGTTCCTCGTAAAAGTAGAGCGTCAGGATGGTGCGCTCGGTCTTGGGGATGCGGTCCAGGGCGCTGGTGATGAGCTTCTCCAGCTCGGACCGCTCGAACAGGTTGGAGGGCCACTGGTCTTCGTCGTCGGAGAGGAAGCGCAGCGCGTCCACCGGCTCGTGGTCGTTGCCGGCGTGCTCCAGGCGGGCCAGGTTCACCGCCCGCACCTCCACCAGCCACTCGTGATATTCGACGAGTGTAATACCTAATTCGGCGGCGATTTCTTCCTCGTTGGCCGTGCGGTTGTGCTTCTTCTCGGCCATCATGATGGCCGCCTCGATCAGCTTGGCCTTGCGGCGCTTGTTGCGCGGCGCCCAGTCCAGACCCCGCAGGCTGTCCAGGATGGCCCCCCGGATCTTGTATTCGGCATAGGTCTTGATCTTCACGTTCAGCTTGGGGTTGAAGTTGTCGATGGCCTGGATCAGGCCGACGATGCCGGCGCTGATGAGGTCCTCCAGACTCACGCTTTGCGGAACCTTCTCGTGGATGCGCGAGGCGATCAGCTTCACCTGGGGCAGGTGCTCCAGGATGAGGTGCTCGCGTTCCTCGGCGGTGATGCCGGGTTCGCGCAAAAGAGCAGCGGAGGATGGCATTACCGTCCCACCGCCATCTTCCGGCGATTCAGAATCAAGTCCGCCAGTTCCTCCCGGGTGGCCGGACGCAGATCCTCCGGAATCCGCTGTCCGGCGGACAGGAACGAAATAGGCAGGCGCGTGCGCACCGCTTCATTGAGCAGCGGCCCCAGGGAAAGGGTCTCGTCCAGTTTGGTGAACAGGAGCTTGCGGGGCCCGAAGTCCAGGTAGCGGTCGACCATACGCCCGAGGTCGCGCGGCTTGGTGGAGGCGCTCAATACCAGGTGGACGTCGATGTCCTGGCGAGAGCGCAGGAAAGGGGCCAGCTCGCCGCCGTGCTGGTCGAGTTCCTGAAAGCCGTGGCCGGGCGTGTCGATCAGGACCAGGTCGGGGCCGCCGCGCCGGAATCCGGCCAGGATCTGTTCGAGTTGGCGGGTCTCCTGGACGGCGCTGACCTCCACGCCGAGAATCGAGGCGAAGGTCTGCAGCTGGCCGGCGGCCGCCACCCGGTAGTTGTCGGTGGTAACCAGGCAGGTAGAGAGGCCACGGCCGAGGCCGTACTGCACGGCCATTTTAGCCAGGGTGCTGGTCTTGCCCGCGCCCGGGGGTCCGACCAGGGCCACGACGCGGCCGAGGTCGCCCGCCACCTCCAATAAGGCGCCGATCTGAGCGGTCATCTCCCGCTCCAGCTCGGGCGGCGCGGCCCCGCGCTCCACCAGCGGGACCAGGCCGGCCACCAGTTCGGCGGCAATCTCGGGCTCCACCTCGGCGCCGATCAAATCCTGGTACCACTCCGCCAGTGGCGGAGGCGGGCCGGCGGCCCCCGCCGGAGGCCGGTACCCCTGGGTGAGGGTCTGGAGCAGGCGGCGGATCTCGTCCAGGCCCCGCGACAACTCGTCGATGCCGGTAGAGGCCGGTGCCTCCCGGCCCGTCAGCGCAAACCGCACTTCGTAAGCCCCCAGATGCCGTTCCTCCGGCGGCAGCTTGCGCGAATCCATCAGCATGGCCTCCTCGCCCAGCTCTGCCCGGGCCTGCCGGATGGCCGCTTCTACACTACCCGAGTGATAGGTCTGGGTCTTCATTGAATCAACCCCAACGATACGACCCGCACGTTGGCGGGTATCTCCGCATGCGACAGGAACACCGCCTGCGGCAAGGTACTCTCACAGATCTGGCGCAGCGCGAAGCGCACCTCCGCCGAGGTGATCACCACCCCCGGCGACTGCAGCGCGCCCAAGCACTTCTTGAACTTCTCCAGGATCGCCCGCAGGCCGGCCGGCGCGAGATTCAGCCGCGTCGACGTTTCGGTGTGCTCGATGGCCGCGCGGACCCCGTCCTCCAGGGAAGGATCGACGAAGAACGCCGCCATCTCGCCCTGCTCGTTCAGATACGGTTTGGCCACCACCCGCGACAGCGATTGCCGCACGTACTCCACCAGCAGGATGGGGTTCTTAGTCATACCGGCCGCCTCCCCCAAAGCCTCCAGTATGCTCACCGCATCCCGGATCGATACCTTCTCCCGCAGCAGACCTTGCAGCACGCGGTGCACTACCGACAGCGGGATCAGCTTGGGCACCAGGTCCTCCACCAGCCGCGGCTGCTCTTCGCCCACCCGGTCGAGGAGCTTCTTGACGTCCTGGCGGCTGAGCAGCTCGTGGGCGAAGCTGCGGATCAACTCGGTGAGGTGGGTGGCCAAAATATTGGGCGGATCGACCACCGTATAGCCCATTCCCCGGGCCCTTTCCACCTCGGCTTCCTCGATCCAGACCGCCGGAATGCCGAAGGCCGGCTCGTGGGTGTCGACGCCCGCCAGCGGGCCCTTCGCCGTACCCGGGTTGATGGCCAGGTGGCAGTTGGCGCGGACTTCGTAGCGGGCGATCTCGGCGCCTTTGAGCTGCACGAGGTACTCGCGGGAGCGCAGGGTCAGGTTGTCGGTCACGCGCACCGGCGGCATCACGAAACCCAGCTCGGTGGCGAGCTGGCGGCGGACGGCGGCGATGCGCTTGAGCAAGGTGCCGCCCTGGCTGGCGTCCACCAGCTTCACCAGGCCGAGGCCCACTTCGATCGAGAGAGGCTCGACCCGTAGCAGCGCTTCCAGGCTCTGCTGCTCGGTGGCCGACGGCGACTTGGCCGCAGCCGGCGCGGGCAGGGCCGCCTTCTTCCGCAGGTTCCAGCCAATGCCTCCCACCGTCACCCCCAGGAGCAGGAACGGCAGCGTCGGCAAACCCGGCACCAGGGCCAGCGCCGTCAGGACCCCGGCGCCGATCAGCAGCGGCTCGGCCTGAGAGAACAGTTGCTTGCTGAAGTCCACCCCCAGCCGCGTGTCCGCCGCCGCCCGGGTGGTGATGAGGCCGCCCGAGACCGAGATCAGCAGCGCCGGCACCACCGTCACCAGCCCGTCGCCCACGGTCAGGACCGTGTAGGTCTGGATGGCCCGATCGAGGGCCATGCCGTGCTGGAACACCCCAATCATAAAACCGGCCATGATGTTGACCACCGTGATGATGATGCTGGCAATAGCGTCCCGCTGGGTGAACCGCACGGCGCCGTCCATGGCTCCGTAGAACTCCGCCTCGCGGGAAACCTCCGCCCGGCGCGCGCGCGCCTCCGTCTCGTCGATCAGGCCCGCGTTCAGGTCCGAGTCGATCGACATCTGCTTGCCCGGCATGGCGTCCAGGGTGAACCGCGCCGTCACCTCGGAAATGCGCACCGCCCCGTGATTGATTACCACGTACTGAATGGCTATCAGCAGGGTGAAGATCACCACCCCGATGATGTAGTTGCCCCCCACCACAAACTGCCCGAACGACTCGATCACGCGCCCCGCCGCCGAGGTCCCCGTATTGCCGTGCAGCAGAATCAGCCTCGTGGACGAGACGTTCAGGGCCAGCCGGAACAGCGTCAGCAGCAGCAACAAAGAAGGATAGACGCTGAACTGCACCGGCCGCGTGATATACATGGTCACGATCAGGGTGATGACCGAGAGCGTGATATTGGCCGAGATCAGCACGTCCAGCAAGGCGGGCGGGACGGGCAGGATCATGATCAACACTACCCCCACCACGGCCAGGGGTACGGCCATGTTGAGGTTGCGTGTCGATGCCGAACTGATCGCCGCTTCCATGGAGTGCTTTCATCCCTCTCTGTTTAATCGGAAGATGTAGGCAAGAATTTCAGCCACCGCGCGATAAAGAGCGGCAGGAATTTCACCGCCGATCTCGCAAGTCTTGTACAGGGCCTGGGCCAAGGGCGGGTTTTCGACGATCGGAACCCCGTTTCGCTCCGCTACCTGCCGGATCCGCTGGGCCAGGTAGTTCTGACCTTTGGCCACCACCACCGGCGCCCGCATGGTCTCCAGGTGGTACTCCAGGGCCACGGCATAGTGCTGCGGGTTGGTAACGACTACGGTGGCCTTGGGTACCTTGCTCATCATCCGGCGGCGCATCAGCTCGCGCTGCAAACGCCGCAACCGGGCCTTGATCAGGGGGTTGCCTTCCAGGTCCTTCTGTTCCTGGCGGATTTCCTGCCGGGTCATCTTCAGCTTCCCCATCAACCGCTGGCGCTGGCGGAAGTAGTCCCAAGCCCCCAGGACGAGTAGAGCCAGGGCCCCCTTCCACAGCAGGCTCTCCAGCGACGCTCCCACCAGGAGAGTGGCGGCCACCGCCGTTTGCCGGGGCAGTTGCAGGAAAGCGTCCAGATTGTCGCGGACGACCACCCAGGCGGCCCAGCCGAACAGGGGAAACAGGATCACCGCCTTCATGGTCTCGCGCAGGTTCTGGCCGGGCAGTTCTTTGAGGCGGGCCAGGGGACTGAGCCGGGAGAAGTCCGGCGTGAGGCGCTTGGGGGTGAGGGCAAAGCCGGTCTGGACCAGGTGCAGGACCAGCGAGACGCCGAGCAGTCCGGCAGCCAGGGCGCCGACCGCGGCCAGCGGACCCTGCAGGAGGCCGATCACCAGGTCGCGCATCCGGCCGGCCTGGAGCGGTCCGCGGAAGGCCTCCGCCAGCAGGCCGCGCTGGGTCTGTTTGAGTCCGTCGATCAGGGCGGTAGCGGACCAACCCAGCATGGCCACCGCCAAGGTGAACTGGGCGGCCTGGGTGAGGTCCCGGCTGACCGCGATCTGGCCTTCCTCGCGGGCCTGTTCGCGCCGCCGGGCGGTCGGTTGCTCGCTTCTCGATTCATCGGCCAAGCAACCCCTCCACCGCCCCCAGGGCTCGTCCGGCCAGTTGGTGGAACAGGCGCGGCGCCTCCAGCAGGACCGTGCCCATCACCAGCATGGTCACGGCCATCTTGATGGGAAACGAAAGGCTCAGAAGCTGCATGCGGGAGTTGACGAAGCTGAGCAGGGCCAGGGCCAGGTCGAGCAGCAGCAGCAGGGCGATCACCGGAAACGCCAGACGAATAGCCGTTTCAAAGACGGCGCTCCCCACCCGGGCCAGGTGCAGCGCCGCCTCGGGGGAGATGCGGAACTCGCCCACCGGAATCCGCTCCAGACTCACCGCCAGCGCCCGGATCAGATGCAGGTGGAGGTCGAAGGCGAAAAACAGGAAACCGGCGAGCAGGGTCAGCAGCAGGTTCAGGATGGTGGCGTCGACCTGGCTGGTGGGGTCGACGGTATTGATATAGGAGTAGCCGGCCTGGAAGCCGAGCAACTGGGCGGCCAGTCCCAGGGACTCCGTCAGGAACTGCAGGGCCACCGCCACCGCCACCCCGAAGGCGGCCTCGCGGGCCATCCATATTACGACCGTCCACACCCCCGCCGGCGGCCCCGGCTGGAAGCTCCCGAGCGGCGCCAGCAGCACCGCCAGCAGCAGGGTCAGGGCGACCTTGGCGGTGGCGGGAACCAGGCGCGTCCCAGGCAGGGGCGCCAGCGCCACCAGTCCGCCGACCCGCGCCAGGACCAGCAGGAAGGAGAGCAGCCACGCGGTGGTGAAATGAAGCATATTAATCTGTCAGTGCGCATAGCGGGCCATATTGGAGAAAAGAGCTATGGTGTAGGTGACCAGGCGCTCGGTCATCCAGGGCATTAGCACCAGGAGGCCGGCCAGAAAGGCGGCCAGCCTGGGGATGGTATTGAACGCGGGGTCCTGCATGGAGGTAAGGATCTGAATGATACTCACCAGGATCCCCACCACGAAGGCCAGGGCCAGGATCGGGGCGCTTACCAGGAAGGCCATCAGCAGCGCTTGTCGCGTCAGCTCGACGGCCATATCGGCGTTCATGTCAACCTCCGACCTGAAAGCTTTTCACCAGCGATCCCACCACCAGGTTCCAGCCGTCCACCAGCACGAATAACAGGATCTTGAACGGCGCCGAGATCATCACCGGGGGCAACTGCAGCATGCCGAGCGAGAGAGTGATGGAGGCCACCAGCAGATCGATGATGAGAAACGGCAGAAACAGAACCGCCCCGATCTGAAACCCGGTGCGCAGCTCGGAGAGGACATAAGCGGGCATCAGGACGCGCAGATCCAGCTCACTGGCGTTGCGGGGCCGGGGCTGGTGGGTGATTTCGAGAAACAGGGCCAGATCCTTCTCCCGGGCATACTGGCTGAGGAACTGTTTGAGAGGCTCGGCGGCCCTGGCCAGGGCCTGGCGCTGGGTGATCTCGCCCCGCTCCAGCGGCTCCACCGCCTGGCGATAGATACGGTCTCCGGTAGGCTGCATCAGGACCAGGGTCAGGAACAGCGAAAGCCCGGTCAGAACCTGGTTGCTGGGGGTGGTCTGGGTGCCCAGGGCCTGGCGGAGAAAGTGAAACACCACCAATAACCGCAGAAACGGGGTGAGCGAAACCACCGCCGCCGGCAGAATCACCAGCAGGGTCATCCACAGCAGGATTTGCAGCGGCAGACCCCATTCGGCGCCCGGCGGCGCCTCCGTCAGGCGCGGGAAAGGGGCTTGCAGCACCAGGAGCAGCGTCATCGCCGCCCCCACCGGGCGCGCAGCGCCTGGCGCCAGGAAGGTTCGAGGATCACGCCTTCTTCGACCGGCAGAGAGTCCAACTCGCACAACAGCTCGCAGCGCTCCCGGCTGGCCGCCACCAGCAGGCCCCGGTCGGCCAGCCGCACCAGGTAGAGTGTCTGCCCCGGCCCCAGCGGAACGCTCTCCAGCACCCGGATGTGCCGCCCGGCGCCGGCCCGCGGCGCCAGCCGCCGCAGCCACCACAACACCCCCGCGAGCATTCCGATGACCAAGGCCAGCGAGGCTATCGAGGCCAGCAATTCGCAGTCTCCTTCATTCGTTGCTGATATCGGTGATACGGATTCCAATGGTGTCTTCAATCACCACGATCTCGCCGTAACCGACCAGCACCCCGTGAAACAGCAGGCTCATGTTGTCACCCGCCGACCGGTTCATCTTGACCACCGTGCCGGCCTGCAGGCCCAAAATCTCCCGAACTTTCATGGTGCGCCGGTCCAGCTCCACGCTCAACTCGATGGGGATATCGTGAAACCGGGCTAAACCGATGGTCGCGTCCATAAGAAAGAAGCTGTCAGCTATTAGCTGTGGGCAGGCCGGCGCTGGGGTCCGGCGGGGCGGCGTCCCCGCTTGCTGCTAGCTGCTAGCTAACAGCCAATAGCTTCTTACCGTTTCAGATTGATGGCCTCCTGGTTCAGCTCATCGGCCGTGGTGATGACGCGGCTGTTGGCCTGGAAGCCGCGCTGGGCGGTCATGAGATTGGTGAACTCGCGGGCGATATCCACGTTGGAGAATTCCAGGGCGCCCCCCAATACCGACCCGCGACCGCCCGTATCGGCCGGTCCTATGGCCGGAGTGCCCGAGGTGGACGAGACGCTGAACAGGTTGTCCCCGATGGCCGACAAGGTCGCCGGGGCGATAAAGGTGGCCACCGCCAGGCGGGCCAGCTCTTTGGTCTGCCCGTCGCTGAAGGTGCCCAGGATGGAGCCCCCGTCGCCGATCGACACGCTGGTCAATTGCGCGGAAGGGAAGCCGTTCTGGGTGGTGGTGGCTACGGCCGAGGTCTGGGCGAACTGGGTAAGGGTGGAAACCCCCTGCGGATCGATCAGGTTCCAGGTGATGGCCAGCGGGGCGGCTCCGTTGGTGAAGGTCAAGGCCGCCGAGCTGATCGGCAGATCGTAGGGGGGCGGCGTAGGTGGCGGCGTGCCCGGATTCACCAGGATCCCGTTCTGGTTGAAAGTGATGTTCACCGGCGCCCCGGTCAAAACGCTTTCGGTGGGATTGGCGGTCCCGACGTCGGCCCCGGGAATCGTTACGTCCACATTCCAGCCGGCCGCGGCCTTGGTGAACTTGAAAGTCAGGATGTGCGGCGCTCCCAGCGAGTCGAAGACCTGTAAGGGCGACGAAAACGAGTTCCCCACCACCGTGTTGGAGTTCAGATTGAGGCTCATCCGCAGCAGGGTGGTGGTGACCGGCGGGAGCGACTGGCCGACCGGGATGACAATGTCGCCTACCGGCAGGTTGGTGTTGACCGCGCCGGTGGCGTCCCGCATCCACCCCTGCACGAAACCGCCCGAGCCGGTGATCACCTGCCCGAAGCGGTTCAATTGAAAGTTTCCGGCCCGGCTGAACAGGGTGGCGTCGTCGCGGCGGATGATGAAAAAGCCCGCTCCCTGGAGGGCGGCGTCGAGCTGCCCGCCGGTGGTCTGGATGGTGCCCTGCTCGAAGCTGCGAACGACGCTGACCGGCGCGGTGCCCAGACCGATCTGGGAGGCGACGCCGGCGCGGTTCAAGCCCAGCTGCTGGTAGATCAGATCGCTGAACTGCGCCGTGCTGGCCTTGAATCCGATCGTCGAAAGGTTGGCCAGGTTATTGGCAATGACATCGACCTGCGAGGCGTGTCCTCGCAGACCGGAGAGCGCGGTATAGAAAGACGAAGGCATAGAGGGGTCTCCTTAGGGGTTGGCGGGCGGCGGGGCGGGCGGCGGGGCGGCCAACCGGATGGCCACCAGCTCGGAGCGGATGCCGATCAACTGCTCAAGCGTGTTGAACTGGGCGAGCTGGGTAATGAACTCGGCGCCTTTTTGGGGCTCCAGGGGGTTCTGGGTGCGGAGTTGGGCCACCAGCAGCTTGAGGAACACGTCGGCCAACGCGGGGGGAGCCGAGGAGCGGTCGGTCGACGGTGCCGGTAGAGGGTTGTTCTGCACGATCGGAATGGTCATGAGGTTTCTCCTGGTTCGAGCGAAAATAAGGTAGTCTCGTGGCGGTCCCGCCGCTTCTGGCCGTCGCGCCACTGCTGCCGGCGTCCGTCCGGGTGGTCCTCGGTCCGCCCCTCCAGACCGGCCTCGGCGCCGCGCAGGGCGCTGGCGGCAAAGCCCCGTTCCTGCAGGCGCTCGAACAACGTGGGCAGTCCCTCGGCCAGCCAGCCGCGCGCCAGCGAGGTTTCGGCGCGGACCGCGATCTCCACCACGCCGGCCCGCTCGATGAGTCGTATCGCTACCTTGCCCAGGTGCTCCGGGCGCATCCAGAGGTTTAGTTCTGAGATCTGGGGGGACTGGCGCAGCTCGGCGCGCTCGATGGCCCGCTCCAGGCCGTGCAACTCGGCCGGCTCGGACGACGGCGGGGGCGGCGGGGGATCTCCGGCGGCGGCTCGCAGGGGGGCCGGCTGGGGAACCGGAGCTTCCACCGGGACGGTCAGGCGCACCGGCCGGACCGGGGTTTCCGCCGGGTTGGCCGGCGGGGCCGGTTCTGCCGGGTCGCTCTTTTCAAGGACCAGGGCGCGTTCGAGGGAAGGGGCGTTGTGGCGCGCCGCCGGTGGCGGGGCGGGAGCCCGGTCCGGATTCGGGTCCCGCTCCGGCTGGCCGTCGGCGGGAAATGCGGCGGTCGGCGGGCCCGCCGGCGCCACCGGCTCCAGGCGCGCGGCCTCGGGCCGGTCTGGTTTCGCAGGCGGGGGGGACGGCGCGGTCGCCTCGGCAGCGACCAGGGCAACTGGGGTGGTGGACGCGGCAGAGCGTCCTGCCTCCGCCGCCCGGGGCTGCCACTGGACCTCCAAACGGAACGCCTCCGGCGCCGGGGGAGGCGGATCGAGCCGCAAGACTGGCTCCGCCACTAGCGGAGACGCCGCTTTGCCGGGTGAGGCCGGAGCCGGCGCCAGCAGCGCCGGAGACGATTCGCCGGAGGGAGGCGGCGCCAGTGCCAGGGCGGCGTCCGCCAGGGAGGGGATCGCGAGCGGGAGCGCCGGGGGGGACGCCTCCAGGACCTGGGGCACGAAGGCCAGGGGCAAGAAGACCAGCGGGAGGGTCGGAGCCTTCCCGGCGACCGGGGCCAGCCCCTTCGAAACAGCCGGCTCAATCGAAACGGCCAGCCCCTTCGAAACGGCGAAAGCCTTCTCCATCGAAACGGCGGGCGCCATCGAAACAGCCGGCCCCACCAGCGGCGAGGGCGCCAGCCAGGCCAGCAGCACGGCCAGCCAGGACTCCTCGCCCGGGGCCAGGTCCTTCTTAGCCAACTTAGCCAAATCCTTCGACAAGGCTTCCATATTTGCCAAGCCTGGGAACAGCGCCGCGAGGGACAGGGCGGGAGTCATTAGATTGGACCGAATGCACGCCGGAGGCCGCAAGGGCGATGCCCTGTTTTCACAGCGTTGGCCCGGTCCCGCCAGCCAAGAAAATGCCGAGCGGCAAGAAACTCGCCGCGCCCGTCAGGCTAGCCGGTGGATTTTCAATAGTTTGGCACTGGCCCGGGAATTGCACATCCCCCCGCCATGGACCCCACCCTCATGATCGCCGCCGCCGGCATGCGCTCGCGTCTGGAGACGCTCGAGGTGGTGGCCAACAATATCGCCAACCTGAATACGGTCGGGTTCAAGGCCGATCGGGAGTTCTACAACCTGTTCCTGGGCGTGGAAGCCGAATCCCCCTCCATGCCGGTCGTGGAGGGCTCGAAGATCGACCTGCGGCAGGGAGTTCTGGCCGCCACCGGAGCGCCGCTCGATATAGGGCTGAGCGGGCCGGGATTCCTGGTGGTGGACGGGCCGCAGGGGCCGCTCTATACGCGCAGCGGGAACCTGCGCCGCTCCCCGGCCGGACGGCTGGAGACCGGCGACGGCTTCGCGGTGCGGGGCCGGCGCGGTCCCATCACTTTGCCGGTGGGCCAGGAAGTGAAGATCGGCGAGGACGGCCTGGTCGCTGCCGGCGGCCCCATCGACCAACTGCTGGTAGTGGAATTCGCCGCCGGCGCGCCGCTGGCCAAGGTGGGACGCGCCTACTTCCGCCCCGGTGACGCCGGGAGCCCGCGGCCGGCCACCCGCACCGCGGTGCGACAGGGACAACTCGAAGCCGCCAACGTGAATCCGGCGGAGGCGGCGGTACGGCTGATCGAGGTTCACCGGCAGTTTGAAACGCTGGCCCGCGCGGTCTCCCTGGTATCCCAGGACATGAACCGCCGGGCCATCGACGAGATTCCGCGCACGGGAAGCTGAGGAGACCTGGAACATCATGATACGAGCACTCTATAGCGCCGCCAGCGGCATGACGGCGCAGCAACTCAGTGTCGACAACATCGCTCACAACCTGGCCAACGCCAGCACCACCGGGTTCAAGCACCGGCGGGCGCAGTTCCAGGATTTGCTCTACCAGAACATCCTGGCGCCGGGGACGGCGGCCGGCCAGCAGACGGTGGTGCCCTCGGGACTGCAATTGGGACTGGGGGCGCGCGCGGTGTCCAACGAGATCATCTTTACCCAAGGTGATTTCATCTCGACCGGCAACCCCTTCGACCTGGTGATCGAGGGTCAGGGGTTCTTCCAGGTCCGGATGCCTACGGGCGATCTGGCCTTTACGCGGGCGGGGGCCTTTCACCTCGACCGGGAAGGCAACATGGTCACCTCGGACGGCGACCCGCTGGAGCCCCAGATCACCATTCCCCGCGATGCCCTGAGCGTGAGCATCGCCTCCGACGGCACGGTGAGCTTCACCCAGCCCGGCCAGACCCAGGCCCAACAGGGCGGCGTCATCCAGTTGGCCGCGTTTCAGAATCCGGCGGGCCTGAACGCGCTGGGGCGGAACCTGTTCCAACCGACGCAGGCCTCCGGCGATCCGATCCTCGGCACCCCCGGGGGTCTGGAAGGCTTGGGACGCCTGCTCCAGGGCAACCTGGAGGGCTCCAACGTCAGCGTGGTCGAGGAGTTCATTAACATGATCGTCAGCCAGCGGGCCTACGAAGCGGCCAGCAAAGCCGTCCGGACGGCGGATGAGATGTATCAGCAGGCCAACAATGTCACCCAGTAGCCTGCTCCTGTGGCTGGCGTTTCTCCTCTCCACCCCCGCCGCCGACCTGGCCCTTCTGGAGGTAGACCACGACCGCGTCACCGCCGCCGACCTGGCCACCCTGCTCCCGGCCTGGCGGAACCTCCCCGGCGACACCACGGTCCTGCTGGCGCCGATGCCCGGGGCGAGCCGCGAGGTCTGGCGCGTGGAACTCGACCGGATGGCCGTGCGCCACGGGCTCACCGGCCTGCCCGGCCAGGGTCCGGAGCGGATCCGCATCGAGCGCCGCCTGCGGGTGCTCACCTCGACCGAGGCGGCGGCCGCCGTGGCGACGTCCCTGGCCGAGCGCTACCGGGTGGCTCCGGACGATGTTCTGGTCGAGATCATCGGGTTTCGCGAGCCGCTGGTGCCGGCCGGAGAGTTGCGGTTTCGCTCGACCGGTTTGTTGCCGCCGGCGGGCGAAGCCGGCGCTATCCCGTTGAGCTGGGTGACGCCGGAGCGGCGGTCGGCGACCCTGGGACTGCGGGCCAAGGTCGAGATTCGGGGCCGCTACGCGGTAGCGGCGCGGCCGCTGGCCGCCCGCCAGGCCCTCGGCGCGGGAGATGTCGTCTTCGCGGAAGGGCCGCTGCCCCGGCCGCCCGAGCGCTGGCGCGTCGATCCGGCGGACCTCCCGGGCAAGATGCTGGCGCGGCCGGTCGCGGCCGGCGAGAAGATTCCCCGCTCGGCGCTCCTGCTCAAGCCGGCGATCGCGCGCGGGGCGGTGGTGGAACTCGAGTTGAAGCGGGGTCCGCTCGAGATGCGGGCGCCCGGCCAGGCCGAGCAGGCGGGCGCGGTCGGGCAGCGCCTGGTATTTCGCAATCTTACCAGCGGCCGCCGCGTGACCGCCCGGGTCGTGGACGACAAGAAAGCGGAGGTGCTCCCATGAAGCTGGGGAAGGCTGGACTGATTCTGGCGGCGCTGCTCCAGGCCCAGGAACGGTCGCCGATCGATCGCTACCTGGAGGAAGCCATGAAGACCATGCCGGCCCCGCCGGCCGGCAGCGGGTCTCTCTATAGCGTGGAGGGGCCGCTCGGAGACCTGGCCCGGGATCCGCGCGCCCGTCTGGTCAACGATCTGATCACGATCGTGGTGACCGAATCGGCCACCGCTCTCTCCAAGGGCACCACCGCGACCTCGCGCAAATCGTCGGCGAAGGCCGGGGTGGCCTCCATCCTGGGCCGGTCGCCGGCGCGCCTGGGCGAGCTGGTCAACGCCTCCGGCGCGAACACGCTGGCGGGCGAAGGCGCCACCTCGCGCCAGAGCACCGTAACCACCCGGCTGAGCGCGCGGGTCACCCACGTGCTGCCCAACGGGTACATGGTGGTCGATGGGTATCGTGAGGTGGTAGTGAACTCGGAGCGGCAACTGATCTCCATCCGGGGCGTGGTCCGGCCCAACGACGTGACCCGCGACAACACGGTCCGGTCCGAGCGGCTGGCGCAAATGGAGGTCCGGATCAACGGCAAAGGAGTGGTCAACGACGCCGTCAAGCGGCCCTTCTTCCTCTACCGATTGCTTCTAGGGTTGCTGCCTTTCTGAGCCCGGCGATGAGACTCCTGTTGGCGCTGACGCTGCTGGTCGCGGGCCCCCTGGGCGCCGCCCGGCTGAAGGACCTGGCCTCCATCGACGGGGTGCGGGACAACCTGCTGGTGGGGTATGGCCTCGTGGTAGGGCTGCGGGGCAGCGGCGACCGGCAGCAGACGCTGTTCTCGGTCCAGACCCTGGCCAACGTCCTCGAGCGCATGGGCGTGACGGTGCCGCCGGCGGGCTTCCGGGTCAACAACATCGCCTCGGTCATGGTGACCGCGACCCTGCCGCCTTACGCCGAGCCGGGCACGCGGATCGACGTCGTGGCCAGCTCCATCGGCGACGCTTCGAGCATTCAGGGCGGCACCTTGCTGCTGACGCCTCTCAAGGCGGCCAGCGGCGTGGTCTTCGCCGCCGCGCAAGGGCCGCTCTCGACCGGGGGGTTTGCGGCCGGCGGGGCGGGGTCCGGAATCCAGGTCAATCATCCCACCGCGGGACGGATTCCGGGCGGAGCGCTGGTCGAGCGGCGGGCTCCCACCGAGCCGCTGTCGAGCGCCGTGGTGCGGCTGCAATTGCGGCGGCCGGACTTCTCGACCGCCGCCCGCATCGTCGAGATCCTGAACAAGAAGTTCGCGCAGCCCCTGGCCCAGGCCGAGAACGCCGGGGCGGTGCGGGTAACGCTGCCCGAAGCCTTCCGAACGCGTCCGGTGGAGTTTATCGCCGCCCTCGAGCCCCTGGAGGTGCCCACCGATCGTCCGGCCAAGGTGGTCCTGAACGAGCGGACCGGCACGGTGGTGATTGGCCGCGACGTGCGGATCGCCCCCATAGCGGTATTGCACGGCAATCTCACGGTCCAGATCGTGACGGCGTTCGAGGTGAGCCAGCCGGCGCCGCTCGCGCCCGGTCAGACGGTGGTGACGCCCGAGACCACGGTGGCGGTGAAAGAAGAGAAGGCCCGGCATCTGCTACTCAAGGAAGGCGTCTCGGTGGAGGAACTGATCAAGTCATTGATCGACATCGGGTCGACGCCGCGCGACGTGATCGCGATCATGCAGTCGATCGCCGCTGCCGGAGCCTTGGACGCAATTCTGGAGGTGATCTGATGGCGGCCCCACTATGATGATCGGCGGCGTAGAGCTGGGGATGCTGCAACACTTGACCGGGCCGCAGCGCCGGGTCGAGGCGGCCAAGCAGTTTGAGGCCATGCTGGTCGAGCACCTCCTGAAGACCATGCGCCCGGATACTCCCCCCGACCCGGAGACAGACGCCCTCAGCGGCTCCGACACCTACCGGGACATGGCGGAACAGCAACTGGCCCAGGCTCTGGCCGAGAGTGGGGGCCTGGGAATCGCGCGAATGATTTTGCGGCATCTCCCAGAACCGGGCAAATAGGCCGATAAGACCAGGGAGGCGAGAGATGAAGATTGACGACGGCTTTTCCCCCTCGAGCGACGTGCGGTCTCCAGTGGTCAGCCGCACGCCCGAAAATCCCGTGGATAACCGGGGCGCAAACCGCCGCCCGGACGCCCCAGGCACGGACAGTGCCAGCCTTTCGGCCTTAAGTGTGGAGTTGTCACGCGCCCTCGCGCAGGAGCCTGCCGAGGTGGTCGCCCGGATCCAGAAGCTGCAGGAAGCCATCTCGAACGGGACCTACCTGGTGCCAAGTTCGGCCGTGGCCTCGAAGATCGTGAATGCGGCGTCGGAACCGCGCGCCTAAGCCAGCGGATGGCCAGCCCTATGCAAACCAACTCCCTACCCGATCCCCTACGACACGGCCTGGAGGCCTTGGCCGGTCTGCTCGCGTCGGGGAACCACGCGGAGCTGGAGGCGCGGTTGGCCCAGTGGCTGGAGCCCGGCCAAGCGGAGCTGGAGTCGCTTCTCGAAGCGGCGCGACAGGGCCGCGCGCCGGCCGGGTCACGCGAGCGGTGTCTCGAAATCCGCAACCTGCTCGGAGTGGTGCGGGAGCTGGTCGAGCACGCCGAGCAGGTGCGGGCGGGTCTGACCGGCATCGTATGTCTGCTCTACGAAGGGGATACCGGTTCCCAATACTCCTCGACGGGCATGACCCGCCTCACCGCTCTGCCGCGAGTTCTGGCCGACGCCTGACACCCCTATGTCAAATCTACTCAGCTCTCTCCAATCCGCCAGTTTCAACCTGGGGGCGTTCAGTCAGGCTCTGAGCGTGATCCAGAACAACGTTGGCAACGCCACTACGCCGGGGTACGCCCGCCAGCGGATCTTCCTGGAGACCCTGCCATTTCTGCTCACGGGCGGCTTGGCCGGTGGCGTCAGAGTCGACCGTGTGGAGATCATGCGGGACAAGTTCCTGGACTTCCAGGTGGTCTCCGCGCTGCAGCAGAAGGCCTACTTCGAGAAGCTTACGCAAACCCTGAACCAGATTGAGCCCCACTTCCCACTGGTCGGGGAGTTGTCCATCGGGGCTACGGCCGATGGTTTGTTTCATTCCTTTCAGGCCCTGTCGACCTCGCCCGGAGATTTCAACCTGCGGCAACAGGTTCTGACCTCGGCCCACACGGTGGCCACCTCGATCCGCACGGCCTACGACGGTGTGACCGACCAGCGGGCGACTTTGGACCAGGAAGCGGTCGGGGTCGTGAGCCGGATCAACAGTCTGACCACCGAAGTGGCGGCGCTGAATGCCGCCATCTTGCAGCGGGGTCCGGGCGCCGAGCAAAGCGCCAGCCAGACGCGACTGACCCAGGTGCTGGAGGAGCTAGGCACGCTGGTCGATTACCGCCTGATCAACCAGGACGGACAGTTCGGGGTGGTGCTGGGCTCCGGGACCCCGCTGGTTAGCGGGATATTCCAGTTTCCGTTAACCACCGTGCCGACCGGATCGCGGCTCGAGATCCGAGACCAGCAGGGCAACGACGTGGCCGGCAGCATCCAGGGCGGACAACTGGGGGCTATCCTCGAGGCCCGCAACACCAACCTCCCCAGCTACCTCGCCCAACTCAACCAATTTGCGGGGACCCTGGCCGACGCGGTAAATGAGCAGTTGGCCTCCGGGCGCGACCTGTCCGGCGTAGCCGGCAAGCCGCTATTTCAATACACCTCGCTGGCGTTTACGGGCGCGGGACGGACGGCGGGAACCATCGGCGCCGCCACTCCGGCGCCGCCGGTTTCCGTGGACGTGACCTTCTCGGGCGCCGTCACCGGCGCGATCACGGCCAACCTGGACAGTTTCTTCGTGGCCCCGGCCGCGCCGGCGGGCTTGGCCACGGGCAATACCATCACGGTGAATTTCGCCACCGCCGACCAAACCCTGCGCGCCTCCATCACCACGGCCGCTTTGACCGCCGGCGACAGCACCGCCACCATCGCCACCCGTCTGAACGACCAGATCGCCCTGAACCCGCAACTGGCCGGCAAGATCAGCTTTATCGATCAGGGAGGCGCGCTGAAGATGGTCGAATCCGACACCGCCGGTCAGGGACTTACCTTCACGGCTGCGACCAGCAACGCGGGGTTTACCTCGGGCCTGGAGTCCGGAGGGACCGTGGGGGGACACTCGGCGCAGGAGATCGCGGCGGCGCTCAACCGGCAGGTGGCTCTGGCTCCGACCCTGGCGGCTGCGGGGATCCGTTTCTCGGTGACCGGCGGTCAAGTCAGGCTGGACGGCAACGTGAGCTTCGATGCCGTCGTAACCGACAATGCCCAGGGAACCGGATTTGTCTCGGGCCTCGCCGGGGCCTTCACCGCCGGAGGGTCGCCGGCAGCCGCCACCCTGACCGTAACCAACTTGGCCAATCGGGAGATCGCCGCCGCCAGTGCCGGCGCCCTGAACGGCAACGACAACGCCTTGGCGCTGGCCCGGCTGGCCTCGCAGGGGCTGGTGGGCGGGTCGACGTTCAATCAATATTACGGGAAGCTGGTAGCGGAGGTAGGCGGGGACGCCGCCCAGGCCCAGGGGCGCCTCACCACCCAGCAGCAGATCCTGCTCGAAGCGCAGAATATCCGCGACTCCTTCTCCGGCGTCTCGCTCGACGAAGAGGCCACGCGGCTGCTCGAGTTTCAAAAGGCCTACGAGGCCACCGCCCGGGTCATCACCGTGCTGGACTCGCTGGCCGGCGAAGTCATCAACCTCTTGAGGCAATAACATGATCTTTAGCCGCACTACCCTAACGCTGGAGAGCCGCCAGTCGCTCGCCAATCTGGAGAACACCCGGGCACGGAAACAGCGGGCGACCGAGGAGATTTCGACCGGGTTGCGGGTGCGCCGGCCCTCCGACGGTCCTCTCGAGGCGAGTGGCATCGTGCGGACCCAGAGCGCGCTGGCGGGTCTGGCCCAGTTCCGTACCAGTCTTCAAAGCGTGGCCGACCAGCTTCGCACCGCCGACACGGTTCTCGGGCACGCCGCGGACCTGCTCACCCGGGCCAACAATCTGGCCTCGCAGGCAGCCAACTTCAACCAGACGCCCGAAACCCGCGCCGGCATCGCCACCGAGATCAACGGGATCATCCAGAACCTCCTCGCTGTGGCCAATACGGAGTTTTCCGGCAAGTTCCTGTTTGCCGGCTTGTCCGAGGATACGCGGCCGTTCTTGCTCGATACCGCCAATGCCGACGGAGTCGTCTACCGGGGCGACGCCGGTCATCGTTCGGTCTCGTTGCCGGGGGGCACCGAGACGCCGTCCTCGCTGGACGGCCAGAGCATCTTTCTGACCCCCAACGAGTTCGTGGGCACGGGCCGCATTGCCGGTACGACCGGCGCCGCCACGCCGAATCCGCCGCTTGGGGTGGGCCTCTCGTTCGCCGGCGGCTTGAACCAGACGATCTTCGCCGATCTGCCGAGCTTCTTTGTGGCCGCGGCGCCGCCCACCGTGCCCGCCGCCGGCGACCAGGTCACCGTCGTCTTCACCCCCACCGATGGCAGCCCCGGAGGTGGTATCACCGCTACCCTAGCCGGGGGTGAGACGACCGCCCAGATTGCCGCCGCCCTCAATGCTCAAGTGGCGTCTACCCCGCAACTGGCCGGGAAATTCACCTTCCTCGACCAGGGGGGAAATCTCAAGCTGGTCGAGAGCGACACGGCCGGCGTGGGGTTCAACTTCACCGCCTCCGCCACCGGCGGCCTGGTGACCGGTCTCGAATCCGGCGGCACGATCGGAGGACTCTCGGCCCCGGAGATCGCCGCCGCCCTCAACGCCCAAGTAGCCCTGGAGCCTTCCCTAAGCTCCGCCCGGGTCCGGTTTACAGCGGTTAACGGTGAAGTGCAGGTGGATAGCGACGCCGACACCACCTTTACGGTCCTGGACTTCGCGCGGGGCACGGGTTTCGCGTCCGGTCTGGCCGGTACGCACCAGGTCGCCGGCGTGAACAGCGTCAATGTCTTCCGGGTGCTCCACGACCTGCATCAGGCCCTGGTGGCCAACGATGTTGACGGGATTAAGGCCACCCTGGCCGGGCTGACACGCGCGGTGGCGCACCTGAGCAACTCCCAGGGATTCTACGGCGCCACCGGCGCTCAGATTCGGGGCGTCCTCGACCTGGTCAGCCAGGCTGAATTAGTCAACCAGGAAAAGCTGGCCTCGCTGCGGGAGGCCGATCTGGCCAGTTCGATCAGCGACCTGAGCCAAGCCCAGGTAGGCGAGGAGGCCACCCTGCGGGTGATGGCCCAACCGAAGCGGAGTTTATTCGATTTCCTGGCGTAAAAAATATTCTCCTGCCGGCCTGCGGCGGGCCGATATATACGGTGAAGGAGCAGCGTTATGACTATCGGTCCATTACCAGCGGCCTCCGCAACCGCTCCGGTTGAGCCCCACAGCACCCCGCAAAGCGCGGCCCAGGAACAGGTGGGGAAGACTCGGGAGCTGGCCAAGGCGATCCGGGCGCTGAACGAGAACGCCGTCTCCGGACCCGGCAGCGAACTGCGGTTCGCCATCGACCAGGACACCGGGCGCGGTCTGATCCGCATCGTCGACAAGGTCACCAACGAGGTGATCACCCAGATTCCGGCGGAGGACATCCTCCGGATGGCGGCAGAGCTGAGCCAGTTGAACGCCCACACCCGGCTGGCCTAGCAGCCCGGGGCAGAAGTCACTGCCGCAAATTTGCGGTCGATAACGTCTGCCCGAATCAAGGGTTTACTGAACCCGAATCGAGGGGTGTGGGGTTTTGCCACGAGCTGCTAGGCCCATAAAAGGAGGAGCGACCATGTCTAGCGTGCGGTATCTGGAGAATCAGGTTCTTGGCGCCGATCCGGTCGGACTGGTGCTGTTGCTGAATGAAGGGGCCATGGACGCCATGCGCCAGGCCCGGGAGTTACTCCGGGAGGGCAGCATCCAGGAGCGGTCGAACGCCATCACCAAGTCGATGCAGATTGTGGCGGAGCTACAGGGCTCCCTCGACCTGGACCAGGGAGGCGAGATAGCCCAAAGCCTGGCCCAGCTTTACGCTTTCACGCAGGAAAGGCTCATCGAAGCCAACGTCGAGCAGAAACTGGCGCCCCTCGAGGAGGCTTACGCCATACTCAGCATTCTGCACCAGGGGTGGAAAGAGATCTCCGTCCAGCCAGCGGCGCGGGCGGCGGAAAAGGAGGAGGCGGTAGTGGCCGGCTCCATGGCCTGGACGCTCTAGCCGAGGCAGTATGGCGACATCTCCTTTAACGTTTACCGGCATCAGCCGGTTTTCCAACGACCTGCAGACGATCCTACAGCGGGCGGTGCGAATCGCCTCGCTTCCGATTCAGAAGATGCAACTGGATCAGAAGTCGATACTGGAGCAGAAGACCGCCCTGGGCTCGCTGGGCTCGGCCGTCAGCGGCCTCACCAGCAGCTTCGCCGATCTGGGACTGTTGGGATCCCGCGGGGCCGTGGCCACCACCAGCTCCAATGCGGCGGTGGCCACGGCGCTGGTGACCGGGTCTCCGGCGGCTGCCAGCTACACGGTAGCGGTCACTTCAGCGGCGACGAAGGCGCAGGCCGCGACGGCCCTGACCCTGGCCGACGCCGGCGCCACGGCGCCCCGCGCCAACGGCCTCTACCAGCTCACCGTCGGCAGCAATGTGGACGCCTTCGACCTGCTGGCCGCCGGCTCCGGCCGCACGGCCGGGACGACGGGCAGCTCGACGCCCGCCTCGCCGGTCGCGGTCGCGGTCACCTTTGCCCACGGCCTGAGTGGCTCGATCACGGCGAACCTGAACAGCTTCTTTGTCGGCACGGCGGCAGTCGCAGGCGCGGGCGCCGGCGATACCGTCACCGTGAACTTCGTCAGCGCCGACGCCACTATCAATACGGGCATCACCACCGACGCGCTCACGGGCGGCGAAGACGCCACCGCCCTGGCCGCCGCCTTGAACGCCAAGATCACCGCCAACGCCGACCTGAACGGCAAGGTCAGCTTCACGGCCGTGGACGGCAAATTAAAGCTGGTGGAAGCCGACACCGTGGGCCAGGGCTTTACCTTCACCTCGTCCAGCACCGGTACCGTCGCCACCGGGCTCGACGGCGGCGGTACGATCGGCGGCCACTCGGCCCAGGAAATCGCCGCCGCCCTGAACGCCCAGGTGGCGCTGAGCTCGTCCCTGACCGCCGCCGGGGTTTCGTTCACCGCCGTGGGTGGCCAAGTGAAAGCCGGCGCGGGCGCAGGCGAGCAGTTCACCTTTACGGCCACCGACAGCGCCCAGAGTACCGGGTTCGTCTCGGGACTGGCGGGTAAGACCCGGGTGGTCGGCTACGCCAACACCCTGACCGGCCTGGGCGACTACATCAATTCGCGCGAGTCGGACCTGGGGGTCCACGCCGCGGTCATCAATACCAGCTCGGATCCGCTCAGCCCCAAGTACGACCTGTCCCTGGTGGCGACTTCGACCGGCGCCCAGACCCTGACCCTGCTCGACTCGACCGCCACCGATCTGCTGCCCGCCGCCGACACCCTGGGCGCCAACGCCGTCTTCACCATCAACGGCGGCGCCACCATTACCAATACAACCAATACCATCACCGATCTGGTCACCGGCTTGAACCTCACCATCGCCGGCGCCGGTACGGCCACCATCAACGTCAGCAAGGACCGGACGGCGGTTGGAAATGCGCTGGACGACTTCATCACCAATTACAACGCCGCCTTGACGGAGTTGAACAAGCAGATCGGAGAGAACGCCGGGGTGCTGACCGGCTCGATGCTGGTCCGGCAAATCCACAGTACTCTGCGCGCCGTTACCGGCTATGGGATCGCCGCCGGAGTCATCGGGTCGATCGCCGCCCTGGGACTGGAACTGAGCGATAAGGGCGTCCTGTCGCGTAACCAGACCACCTTCAACGCCCTCACCGACAGCCAGTTCAACGACGCGGTGAGTTTCCTCGGCACCACCACCACCGGCTTTGCCGGCAATGCCTACGGGCTGCTTAAGCAGATCACCGATCCCGCTACCGGCGGCATCCAGAACCAGCAGAGCTTCTTCGACCAATCGGACCAGCGTCTGTCCGACTCCATCGCCAACGCCACGGAGCGGGTCAGGCTTCTGACCAGCTCGCTGCAGACGCAGCTCACCCAGGCGGATTCGCTCCTGGCGCGCCTGGAGAGCCAGCAGACGCTGCTGGTGAGCCTGTTCACGGAGCAGCGGTCGATCACCGACAGCCTCCGTTAGAACCAGCTATGCCTCCCCCCAGCCCCCAACGCGCCCTGGCCCAACTGGCCGCCTCCACGGTCGAGCTGCGCCGGGCCGTAGAGACCGGGGATCCAGCGGCGGTCGAGCGCTGCCTGGAGCGCCGCCAAACCGAGATCGAGGCGCTGCGCGGGGCGGTGGAGCAGCGGCCTTTGACGGAGCGGCAGATCGGGCAGCTCGGCGAAACCATCCGGCAAGGCGAGCGGTCGGTCAACGGCCTGACCGCGGTGCAGCGGAACGCGCGGGTCCAGTTGGCCGATTTGGAGGGCCAGCGACATCGCTTGGCCGCCTGGGCCCCCAAGCAACCGCAGCCGGAGACCAGCCTGGACCTGAGCGCGTAGGGCCGGTCCCTAGCGTTTCCATACTCTCAGACGAACGTAGTGCGAAGGGGATTTCGCGACAGCAGTCGGCTGAGGCGTGCCACCTTTCGGTAACGGCGTCTGAGGAACGGGTGGACAGGATGGCCACAGTCGAACCGGCCTGGGAGTTGCTCCCTGGCCCGGCAAGCAGTTGGCCTTAAGAACTCGAGTGAGTTACGATCATAGTTTCGGTTCTTGCTAGCTTGGTGCGATGAGGGTGCGTCGATGGCATCTCCTGTCTCGATCCAAATACTTGCAGGTGGACCGGACCGCCGGAGGCGGCCTCGGTCCGTTAAGGCGAGATACTTGCTGGCTCCGCGCGCCTGGAAGCAATCCGCTACGTCCTCCGAATCGACCCTACATCAGTTGGCACCGTATATCGGAAAACTGAAAAGTACGATCGCGAGGGATCTCATCAACAAGTACTCGAAGCCGGGAGACCTGATAATCGATCCTTTTGCGGGTTCTGGCACTGTTCCGCTGGAGGGCGTCCTGGCAGGACGACGGGTCTTCGCTTCGGACGCCAGTTGAGGTGGACCCCATCGTTTGGACAGAAATTCGGCGGTCCTTAGATGGTGGAGCGGGCTGACCAAGAGGCGGCCCGAAGGCCGCCATCCACTCCGGGCTTGATTCGGCGCTCGGGTCGCATCCCTGCGTTGCCCTATCCTCCTATCAAGCCTCTCCATTGTACTGCAGCCGCTGATC
>JBGOUV010000272.1:0-9597 GCA_041477815.1 Terriglobia bacterium
ATACTTGGAGCCGTCGGGCAGCCCGACCACCGACGTGGCGTTGGGGGGCGAAGGAATCGCGCCGACGCTGGCCAGCGTAGTGGCGTCCAGAACGGTGATGCTCTGGCCGGAGGTCTGTGGAAACAGAAACAGTCGCCCGCCGGTCTGAGCCGGGAGAGCGCCGGCGGCAAGCACCAGGATAAGAAGGAACCAGCACAAGCTTTTCATTCTGGACATAGTAGAAGTGCCCTTATCTGCCTTGCATTTAAGGTAGTGGACGCGGAAAGTACGATGATAGCAGCTAAGCTTGCAGAATAAAAGGCTTTCCTGTAAAGCAAGGGGCTTTCCAGCACAAAAAAATGGAGGGGAGGCCTAAGCCCCCCCTCCAGGAGAACTGCAAACAGCTTGTGCTTAGTGACCGAGCGACTCGCCCGTGCCCGCAAAGCGGCTGCCAGCCTTGCCATCCCACGGCACCACCAGAGCCAGGTAGCCCTCGGCGATCGACGGCACACCACCGAAGCCATCGGTGATGAACGCGAAGCCGTGAGCATACTGGAACTGGCAGAGGGCCATCATGTAGCCCTGGAAGCCAGGAGTGGCGGCGATACTCTGCGAAGCGTTACCGCCGGACAGGGTGAACACCAACTGTGCTCCGGACGGCACGATGTTGCTGGTTTGCTGCGGCGGAGCCGCGCCACCACCAGTCGTGGAGCCGAAGTAGTAGATGCTGCAGGCGCCCGCCTGAGCAACGGTGCCCTTGTCGTCGCGGGTCGTGTTCGAGATCGCGATACCGGTATCGAACCCGCCCTGGTTGGTCACGAACGGGAACAACAGGTTCGTGGTGCAGCGTGCAACCGTGTACATGCTACGATTGGCGCCCGTATCCACGAATCTGGGTTCCGGTGCGTCTTTGTTGGAGGTAGTTACCGTACTGAGCGGTGCGAAGGCAGCACTGGCCTGCAAGGTACCTACAGCGGGCAGGTCGTTGGCTGTATTCGCGCGGTAAGCCACCCAGATGGGCACGATCACGTTTTCGACGGCGAACGGGTTGTCATTGACGACCTCATAGATGACATACCCAAAGCCGCCCGTGATGGTTACCTCCGAGGCCGGCGACAGCGTGGAGTTCAGGAGGCCGGCGCCGTTGGCATCGGTACCCGCCACCTTGATGATCACCAACGCATGGCCCTGATCGAACGCGGTGAAGCCGGTAGTAATCGATCCCACCAGCCGCGCCGGAGTAGCGATACGGACGCCGTTGGGCACGTTGTAGAAGCGGATGATGAACCGCGTACCTTGAGTGGCGCCACCGCAACCACCTGGGTCGATGGTCGTTGTGGCGACGGAGATGCAATTGGAGTTCGGCGTTGGGAAGCCGCGCTCCACCTGGGCCGAGGCCGGCGTAACCGTCGACACGCCCAGGGTCTTAAAGGACGACGCGTAGCCCTCCGAGAGCCGGATACTAAACGCTCCATCGTCGTCCGCCCCGGTGTGCGGGAAGTCGATCCCGCTGGGGAAGTTCCGATCGATGTTGCCGTCGCTGTCCACGAACTGGGTGATGCACTGCAGGGCCACGATCGGAAGCGTGACGTCTGCCTGGTTCGGGCCGCGGAACCGGGTGATGAGGCCCAGCAGCGGGATGCCGATGTTCAGGACGTTATTGGTGACCGGGACGGCCGTCGAGCTCGAAACCGAGATGAAGGCCGTCACCTGGGCAGACGGGAATACACCCTCCCCAGACGGAATGCCCAACTGGGAGACGTTCCCGCGCATGTTGGTGACCCGGAGAACCAGGGTGGCGGGGTTGCCGCTCACCACGGGAACCGGCAGGATCGCACCGCTCCACTGGAGGGTGTTTACCGCCGACCGGGTGCCGTACATCGGCTTCTGCGTATTGGCGCAGCAAGCGCTGAGGGTTGGAGTGGCTTTGGGGGTGATGGGGCTACCGTCGAATACTTCATTCACCACCAGCACGGCATCCGTGACGGCGCTGCCCGAACCGAAGTCGATGTTGTTGGTCACGTTCACATTGAGCGTAACCGCCACATTGGCATTGACGCTCGGCGGGAAGCCTGTCGTGTTGTTGTCGGCCAGCCGGCACTGCACGACGATGTCGCCGAGCAGTTCGGCGATACCTTCCGCGCGGGACTGGGCCGGCACGGCGAAGGCCGTGCACGATAGGGACGCGTTGACGCCCGGGTGGAAGCCCTGGGCTTGCAACGTGCCACTGGCGCCCACCAGTGCAGCGAGCACTAGGGCGAGCACCAGAAACCTTGTTCTAAAAGCTGCCATTTCTTTCTCCTTTGTCTCGCAAAAGAAATAATCGATCGGTGAAGCTCCTCTTCAACCTGAACCGTGCTACTTAATCTCAAACCTGCAACTGCCAGAAGCTGCATTCCCCCGTGTCGGGCGGAGGAAGGATCAGAAATTGGCCGGCTCCGGTGCACACGCCTCAGCCGGCTACCTCAGCTCGTGAGAGTCGGGGCACCTCCTGAGTCCAAGCCTTTGTGCTCGCGGGAAGCTGGTAAGACTGCAGCCGCTGCGGTTAACGCGGTTAACAGCGGTAAGCTACTTAATAACATTACGCTAACCCGACTGTCAAGCAAAAAGTGCATATGCTAACAACAATACGGCACGGGCTGCAAGCAGACCCACTCCTTCCGCCCAACGCTGCCGACTGAAGCGTAAGGACGATTTGTAACACTTTTCGGGAACCAGGTCAAGGGTTTTTTTGAAGCGCCGAAAAGCGGGGTCCAGTGGTCCTGGACCGATGGCCAGTGGGGAGAGCCAAGTGTCAATCTTTCATGATCTTACGGAGACCCCGGAGCCGGCTCTTGAGGTCCTCGCTGGCGTCCTTGATTTCGTTCTCGTCGTAGATCACCCGCGGGGTCATCAAAATGATCAGCTCCGTCTTCGTTTTGGTGATGGACGTCGAACCGAAGGCCGCCCCCAAAAAAGGGATTCTTCCCAGGATCGGAACCCGGGCCGTAGAGTAGAGGTCATTGTCCTGCATGATGCCCCCGATGGCGATGGTGCTGCCGTCCTCGACCGTCACCTGGGTCTGTACGGAACGTTTCTGGATGCTGGGGGACTGAATCCCGCCGGAGGAGGCCGCCTGCGGCGAGGATACCTCCTGGTTGATGATCAGGGTGACGATCCCACTGGCGTTGACGCGGGCCGTGACACTGAGGATTACCCCGGTGCTGCGATTGGAAATGGTGTTGGTGAATAACGAGGTCCCGCCCGACTGCGCCCCACCCACCAACCCCTGCGAAGTCAGGATGGGAATCTCCGTGCCGACGTTGATGTTGGCGGCGATATTGTCGGTGGCGATCACCGAGGGGGCGGATACCACCTTGGTGCGCCCGTAGCTCTGCTGCAGTTCCAGAAAAGCGAGCAGCTCGCGGGTCTCGCCGATCAGATGACCGATCGACAGGCCCACGGCGCCACTGGCAAAGGCGCCCACCAGCTTGCGCGTCCCCGCCGAACCGGTCGAGGAGCCTCCCGAGCCCCGCTGCTGCAGATAGGCGCGGACGCCGCTGGAGAAGGCATCGGTCAGGGTGACCTCGTAGATTTGGGCGTCGATCAGGACCTGCCGGGGAGATAGGTCGAGCTGAGATAGGGTCTTCCGAATGACCTCCCATTCCTGCTGGGTGGACTGCACAATGATCAGGTTATTGACCGAATCGGGCACGATGCGGACCATGGAGCCGCCGATGCCGGTGGCCTGGTTGGTGCCGATCGGCTGCGCCCCCAGATAGGTGCCGGTGCGATCGGTGGCAGCGCCGGCCGCACCCTGGGGAGCCGCCGGGGCTGGGGCGCCGGGAGCCGGGGTCTGGCCGACGCCGGGCACTTGGATGTACCCGCCGCCAATCCCTCCACCCATTCCCATGCCCATGCCCCCCCGGCTGCCTGCGCCGCCCCGCATCCCGCCGCCGCCTCCGTAGCCGCCGCCATACCCGCCGCCGCCGTACCCGCCCCCGCCAAAGCCTCCGCCGCCATACCCGCCGCCGTACCCGCCCTCATAGCCGCCGCCATACCCGCCGCCGTAATTCCCGTAATTCGGCACCCCGTACAGGGTCAGGATGGTCATGGCCAACTGGTCGGCCCACCCGTACTGCACCTTGTACACGAAATTCTGGATGCCCCCGATCGTCACCGGCTTGTCCAGCCGCTCGATCCACTGCTTCACCTCCTCGAACACGTTGGGGTTGGGGCTCACCGCCAGCAGCGAGCTGATGCGCTCGATGGGCAGGAACTTGATGGCCGAGTTCTTTTCCGACAGCGCGTAGGCCCCAAAAATGCCGTCCAGCTCTTTGGCCAGTTGCGAGGCCTGGCTGTTCTTCACCTCGAAGATCCGCACCCGCTGCTTGGCGAAGCTGTCGTTGTCGAACAGCGCCAGCAGGTCCAGGGTGCGGCGCATGCTGCGGGCGTTGTCCTGGATCAGCAGCAGGTTGCCGGTATCGAGCACGGTCATGACCGCGCCCTCCCCCAAAAACGGCGCGATGACCTTGGAAATATCGACGGCGGTGACGTAGCGCAGGGCCACCAGGTGGAGCGTCATGCGCTCGTCTTCCGGGATGTTCTTCTGGTCGGCCGTCGGCGGGATGGGCAGACGTACCGCGTCCTTGGACGGGACGATGCGATACAAGGGACCCACCTTCACGGCGGCGAACCCGTTCATGCGCAGGATCGTCTCCAGCAGCGGCATCGCGTCCGGCACCTGCAACTCGCCATAGGTATTTATGGTCACCGTGCCGCGGACGGCCGGATCCAGAATGTAGTTCATCTTTAACTGCCGGGCCAGAATGTCGATAACCTCCTGCAGGGTGGCGCCGGTCAGATTGAGCTGGAAACCGCCGGTGGCCGGCGGCTGCTGCGCCGGCGGGGGCGGGGCCTGCGCCGGAACCAGCGCCACCGCGCCGAGCAAAGCCAGGAGGGGGAAGAGTCTGCGCATGGAGGGCCTCTTACTTCTTGCCGTTCTTAGCCGCCTGAGCGGCTACGATTTCCCGCTCCAGCGGTGTCAGTTCGCCACGCTGGCGCTTCCACACGCTGTCGCCGAAGGGGGTCGGACGCCGGAAGGTGAAGGTGTCGCTCTTCTCCTCGACCTTGATCGTCGAAAAGTCCGGGGGCCGCCGCGGGGCCGGCTCCGAACGGACCGTGGACCCGAAGGGCGTCTGGACGGTCTTCTTGTTGTTCTCGGCGAAGAGTCCCCCGCAGGTGACGCACAGGGCGCAGAGTAAGATGTTCCTCATTTCGTATCTCCTCACTACTTGACGTCTTCCCACCAGGCCTGGGACCCGAACGGGGTTTGGCGCAAGACTTTGCGCTTGTTTTGGAAAACCGTCCCCGGCGGAGCGCTATCGACCGGCGGCGCGTAATAGGTGCCGGGACGGCCCTCGATGGGACCGCCGACGGCATACTCGCCCGGACGTCCGGCGGGAGTGACTACCGTGGGCGCCGGCGCCAGAGCCGCCGCTCCGGAGAGGGTACCGCCCGCGTTGGCGGTTCCGGCTGCCTGCTGCGGCGCTCCCGCCGCCGGCTGTTTCACCAGCAAATCCGAAACCTGGGCGTGGATCTTCTCGCCTTCCCACTCCAGCGTGATCTTGTCGCCGGCGGCGGCCACCAGCTTGAAGTCCCCAATCGGTTCGCCGATCCGAATGGGTTTGTGCGCCCCGGTGGCGTTGGCCGCCATCAGGGCGATGGGTCCCGTCCCCAGGTTCATCACCCCAAACAGCACGGGCAGGGGCGGCCGGGGCTTTACCTTGGGCGGCTCCACGGCCACGTTGGGATTGCGGTCGGGGCTGAATAGATATTTCTGGGCGGCATCAAAATAAGCCGCCGGCTGCACCGGCGGGGGAAGCTGGGCGGTTGGCACCGCCGGCGGAACCGGAGCGCGCGGCGGCGTCAGCACCCGGTAGCGTTCCTGGGACTGCCGGTACTCCACCCGAAACCGCCAGAGCCCGATGCCGGCCGCCACCAGCAGCACCCCGTTTACCACCAGCAGGCGGCGCTTCATAACATGGCTCCCGGACGCTTGGCCGTCCCCAGCAGCGAGGCCGGAATATAGCCGGCCACCACCATCCGAACCTCCAACGTCTTCTTGGCCGGTTCTTTCTGCAACACTCGCATCTCCAGGGTGGAGAGAAGCTGGGGCGCATTGCGGACGGCGGACATCCAGTTGATCCACTGATCGATGCTGCAGATGAAAATCACGGTGAGGGGAACCTGAGCGTAGTCTTCACCGACCGCCTTGACGGCCCCGAACTCGGACGCCTGGAGGCTGATGCCCTGCGAGGTGAGCAGCTCCTTCATGATCTGCTGCATCTGCGCCGAGGCCAGAGCCGGGGTAGTGGCCTTGAGCAACCCGTGCTCCATGGCCCCCAGCTCGCGGCCGGCGGTTTGGGCTTCGGCGGCGGCGCGAGGCTTCTGCTGCGCCACCTGCTGGAGCCGGAGCAGGCGTTTCTCCAGAACGTCCACGGGAGTCGACGAGACCACTCCGCCGGCGGTCCGGGGCAACACGCCGAACTGCAGCACCAGGAAGACGGCCACTGCGGCTCCCAGCAGGAGCAGGGCCCGTCGATCGCGTTGGTTGAGAGCAGCCATGGAGTTAGTGAGGGTTACCGTGCGCCGCCGCCACCACGGCGGACGGCGGGGGAGAAGGGCCCGCCGCCCGCCTCGCCGCCCGAATACGAAATTGTTCGCGGTTTTCCGAACGCGAGATGGAGGTGACAAACGCCGCCCCGGTGAGGACGCCCGAGTCGTCGATCAGGCTGAGCAGGGGCGCGGCCGACTCCGCCGAGCCGGTGAGCTCCGCGCTTTCCTCATTGGACTGAATCGCGCTCAGCCAGGCGGAGTTGGGGAGCCGCCTCGAAACCTCCGTCACCAGGGCCAAATCGGCCTCCGCCCGGCGGCGGAAGGCCTCCAGTTGCCGGCGCCGGGCGCGGGCCTGCTCGGTCTGGCGCTCCAGGCCGCGCACCTCGCGCTCCACGCCTTCCAGGCGCTTGATCTCGCGCTGCAGCTCCTGGGTATAGCGGCGATCCTGCAAGGGTCCGCGGAGCCACAGCAGCAGCGCTACAGCGACGGTGACGGCGGCGGCGGCGGCGGTGGCGGCGAGGGGCCACCGGGCGGTCGAGGCGCGCCGCTCGGCCGGAAGCAGGTTCAGCCGCCATCCCCAACGCGGACAGGCCGCCGCCAGGCCGATGGCAAACGCGGTCGCCGGAGCCCCCCGGTCGGCTCCCAGAACCTCGTCCGGCGCGGCCGCGGCGGTATTCTCGTCCAGGCGCAGCTCCGCCGCCGCTCCGGCCAGGGCCTTGTCCAGCGGCATGGTCGCGGCGTCGAAGGAGGCGCTCAAGAACGGCCGCGCCGGGCTCTCTCCGTACAGCTCATAGGTTGACCCCTGCCGGTCCAGCAGCAGCCAGGGGCCCGGCCCCAGGCCCAGCAGCCGGAGCGCTCCATAGTAAGCGGCGGCGGCCACCGTACACCCGCGCAGCCGGACGCCGGCCTCCGCAAACAGATCGGCGTATCCGTCTACCACCGCGCGCTGGGCGATCACCACCGCCACCGCCGAGGTTCCGGCCAGCGGCCCATGGCCCCAGTAAACATTGTCCTCGCCGTAGGGATGGAGAGTATCTACTTGCAGCCGCACCGCGGAGCGCTGCTCGCCCCCGCCCAGCGGCGGCAGCGGGAGCAGCCGCACCATCACCTCCCCGCGCGGCAGGGCCAGGGTAGCCGGCAGGTCGGGATGACGGTTCGCCTTTACAAAGGCCTGATACTCAGCGCCCCATTCGGCCGCCGGACGCCGCCGGAAGCCGGTAATCGTCGTCGACGCCAGCACCGCCGCCCCCTTCCAGCGCGACCGCACCAGGGTGACCACCAGGTCGTCGCCCCGGATCTCCATACCGGCGCCGGTTCCCAGAATCTGGATGGGGTTGCGAAGGGTCATCAGTTAGCCGTCGGATACCAGCGAACTACATTCAGCCGGGGCTCGGTCTTGTTGCGGCCAAAGCGAATCAGGGCCGCTACCGTACGGCGCACCGGCCGGTCTTTGAGTTGCGCCGTGGCCCGCACCGTATAGGCGCTCGATCCGCCGGCGACCAACTGCAGGGACCCCGCGGCTTCCGCGCCACCCTGCTGGTAGAGGTCGTCGATCACCCGCGCTTCCCGCATCTGGAGCAGCTCCAGGATGCGGCCTTCCGGCACCCCCACCGCGCGCAGCACCGCCGGCGACGCGTAGTTGACGTTGATCATATTGCCGCCGAGCAGGGTAAGATGCCGGGACACGCCCCCGCGTTCCACCAAGCGGCCTTCGCGGTCGCGCTCCCACCACCCGTAATAGACATCGGGCGTCATGCCGGGAACTTTCAGTAAGTCCTCCATCTGCAGAAAGGACGGCCAGGCGGTCGAAAAAGACGAACCCAGCGAAAGATTTGTGGACGCCGCGGTCTGGCGCATGCCGCCGATCGCGCCGGCCATTTGCAGGGCCCGGCCTTCGTCGATGCCCAAAGCCAGGAAGAGCCGCGCCAGCACCGGCGGCGGCGTCCCGTAAATGTCCAGCTTCCCGTTTTCTCCGGTGATATCGAGATCGACCACGCCGGAGGGGAAGTTCCAGCGGAGGCGTCGCTGGCCCGGACGAAAAGCCACCCGGGGGTCGCCGCCCGGACCCGACCCCTGTTGCCAGGACAGGTGCAACAAGAACCGCTCGATGGCGCCTTCAGCCAGGAAGTGGGCGCGGGCCCCGTCCATGGCGGTGCCGGCCCGCTCCAGTTCGCTCCGGACGGTCCAGGCCAGGGTGAAGACAATAGCCGAGAGCGCCGTGGTCAGCCACAACACGGCCAGCAGCGCCCCACCGCGCCGGCGTCTCATAAGGGCCTCGCCCGCGACCGGATCGGCACGGTAATGGACACCGGCCGCAGCCGCGCGGAGTCCCCGCGCCCCGCCATTTGAATGGCCACGGCATAGGGGAATTGCAGCGCTTGGGGCCAGACCGGCATCCAGCGTCCGGGCTGGTCGGAGGTCTCCTGGAAGTAGTAGGAGAACGAACAGCTCTCCAGCTCGTCGGCGATGATGAAGGAGGCCGGCAGGGCCTGGATGGGCGCCCAGAACAGGCGCAGCTCGCCGGTAAGCGGCTCTTCGAGAGCGCCGGTGATGAACCCTCCGGCCTGGCGCGGCCCCACATAGGGCAGGTCGTTGAGCAGCACCCGCCGGCCACGAGGCCCTGCTACTACCTGTAGCTCAATGATACGCAGCCCGCCGCGCGGGCCGTTCTCCAGCGAGTAAGCCGAAGCAAACCGCATGGACTCGGGCAGCCCTTCAAAAAATACCACCGAGGTAGCCGAGCTCATCCGCGCCCGCTCGAACTCGGCCAGCGCCGGCGCCGCCCCTTCCAGGGCCGCATGGAAGATGGCGTTGGCGCTGGCGATACGCCGGTCCAGCATCAGGCTGGTGTGCGCGGTTTCCCAGGCCCGCGCCCCCACCCGCAGCGACATCAGCAATCCCACCGAGAGCAGGCTGAGCAGAGTAATGGCGACCAGCACCTCCATCAGCGTCAGTCCCCGGGAAGCCGAACGAGCAGTGGCCAGTGGCCAGTGGCCAGTGGCCAGTTGGGGACGGGGAGCA
>JBGOUV010000020.1:0-32131 GCA_041477815.1 Terriglobia bacterium
ACCCCTCGGGCTCGCCTTCGATTGGCGGGCGGTCTGGAATCCCGAAGCTTTCGTCTCCGGCCACCGGGTCGAATTCTCCGGCCGGCAACTCGACCGGACCGAGGTATTATGGCAGCCTATCCCGGTGCAGCCCCAAGCCTCCTACACGCTGCACTACCGCTACTCCACTACCGGCTTCACGGCGGGCGGTCTCCGCTGGCACTTGCTGGACGCCCGCACGCGGCAGCCGCTGGCGACCCCCTCCGCCAGCCTGTCCAGCGAGGATGAAACCGAGCAAACCTGGCGCTTCCAGGTTCCAACTTCCACCGCACTGGCGCGTCTCAGTCTCCTCTACCAGCGCGAGCCGGGAACGTCCCGCCTGCAAGGCGCGATCGAACTGGTCGGGGTGCGCCTGTCGTTGGATCGGGCTCAGCGCCCGTAATCCCACTGGGCGCCGGCCTTCTCCACGATCTTCGGAATGTCTCGTTCCAATAGGTATCCCCCCGCCGTCAGCACCCGCGCCGCCGCGGCGATCCGCTCCAGGTACTCCTGGCGGCTCTGGTAGCGCTCCTCGACCGAGGGGCGCGGGTCGCCGGTCTTCTCCCGGTCCGCCCGCGTCCGGGCAAACGGCAGGTAGGAACCGACCATACTGTACAACTCGTCGGGCGCGCCGATCTTGGGATCGCGCAGGTTCCAGCCGGCGTAGGTTCCCAGCGGCGCCTGGATCACCGGCAGCCGGATCCCGGCCGTCTCGTTGCCGTCGGGGTCCACCTGCGGGACCAGCATGGGAAAAGCGTTGCCCAACCGGGGCGGCTCCAGGGTCACGATGCCCTTGGTGCGAAACTGGGGACCATAGTCGGCGCGATAGGCCTGGTGCATCCGCGTGGGGAAGGCCACGCCGGGAATCTTCGGGAATTGCACCGCTCCCAGGGCCACCAGCTTGTCGTCGGCGATGCGCGGGATTTGGGAAGCCGGCGGCTCCACGCCCTCGCGCAGCCAGCGCTCCATCGCCACCAGCAACGCCCGCATGGTCCATCGATAGTCGTTGGCGTTGGCCAGGTTTTGGGTGCCGTTGCGGCGCGGCGGAAACGCCCCGGGACCATGCTGGGCGCCGGCGATCAGGTACTGGCGCGCGTCCGGCGCCGGCGGCAGGTCGCGCCGGCCGTCCACCGTGGTGTGGCTCAACGACGCCGCGCGTCCATAGTATTCATAAGACGAATTGGTCAGGAAAACCTTCGGCACGACCCCGGCCTGGACGGCTCTGGCCAGCAGGCCGTCGGTGATACCGGTCTCGGGATCGGTTTGCTCCTGAAGCGTAAACGGGAAGATGTCGGTGGGGTAGAAGAAGTTAAAAAACGGACGCGCATCCCGGGAGGGCTGGGCGAAGCGGTGGTTGAAGCTCCCGCGCCCGCCGCCGGAAACGTGCGCCCACACGCCGTCAAACACCTTGCGTCCCTGTTCGTCCTGGTTGAAACCGTAATACAAGAAGGTCCGCAGGAACCGTCCGCTCTGAGACGATCCGAATCCGATGGCCCGCTGGTAGCCATCCTTCTGCTTGAGGTGAGAGATGAAGTCGCGTATGGCGGCCGGTCCCAGGCCCGCCAAAGCCGGGTCCTGGGAGTGGTAGACAAATTCGTAGATCCTACCCGGCTCGAAGCCGCTCTCCATATAGATGTGGGTGCGGTCGGGTTCGAGCCGCCAACTGCTCCGTGGAATCACGCGCCTCTGCCCGGCGGCCCGGTCGCGCACGGTAAGCCGCATGTCCTGGTCGTTGGTATCGGTCACCGGGTAGGCGGTGTGGGTGCGGTCGGCCACGTAAAAGCGGTTGGTCTTCTCGTCCGGAACGTAGTCGGACCGCACCACGCCCTTCACTCCGATGGCCTGCGGCGCGTAGAAGCGCATCAAGTTGGGCGGATCGGGCGGCACGTCCCACTGCCAGCCGAGCCACGCCAGCAGGAATCCCCGCTCCAGCAGAAAGCCGTCGCCCAGCTCGTCGGCCGGAGAGGCCAGGCTGAAGGTCGACAGCAGCCCCTTGCGCCCGCGGTTGGAAACCTCAAACAGCACCGTGCCGTTGCTCTTGGGGGGCCGCAGCAGGTAGAGATCGGAGGAAAACTCCACCAGTCCCTTCGCATTGCGCGGAGCCAGGTCGATGTCGGTAATGATCCGGTTGGCCGGCAGCTTCGGGTCCACGGCGAAGTGGACCTTTCCCCGCACCAGCTTATAGGGCCCCACGGGCCTTTCCTCGGCCACCTCCACCCGGACCACGGCCGCCGGAGCCAAGGCTGCCGTCAACAGCGCGCAGAGCATCCCTATCTTGCTTTTCGAGGGGCTAGTCATATGGACCTATGTTAACCGAGGCGCCAGGTTGTTGCGGCCGCCGACGTCGGTAAGCCGAAAATCACGTCCCTGGACGAAATAGGTCAGCTTCGTATGCTCCAGGCCGAGCAAGGTGAGGAGCGTGGCGTGCAGGTCGTGCATGTGCACCTTGTCCTCCGCCGCGTGCAGGCCGATCTCGTCGGTGCTGCCGATCGCTTGGCCGCCCTTGACCCCGCCCCCGGCGAGCCAGACGCTGAAGCCGTAGGGATTGTGGTCCCGGCCCTGCGAGCCTTGGCTGAACGGCGTGCGGCCGAAATCGCCGCCCCACAGGACCAGGGTCTGGTCCAGTAGGCCTCGGGACTTCAAGTCGGCGAGCAGGCCGGCGATGGGCTGGTCGACTTTGCGCGCCATAATCTCGTGATTTTCGCCGCACTGCGCGTGGGCGTCCCAGCCTGTCGAGCCGTTCTTGTTTCCGCCCGAATACAACTGGACGAACCGGACGCCGCGCTCCACCATGCGGCGGGCCAGCAGACACTGGGTTCCAAACTCGGCCGTCTCCGTATGATCGAGACCGTATAGCGCGCGCGTGGCCGGGGTCTCCTGGGACAAATCGGCCAGGTCGGGGACGGAGGTCTGCATCCGGAAGGCCAGCTCGTACGAGGCCATGCGCGCCTCCAGGTCCGAATCCTCCCGGCGGGTCTCGGCGTATTGTCCGTTGAAGGTGTGGAGCAGATCGAGCATCTGGCGCTGGCGGCCGGCCGGAATTTCTTCCGGGCGGTGTACGTTGAGAATCGGCGAGCCTTCCGTCCGCAGTACTGTGCCCTGATACATGGCAGGCAGGAATCCGGAGCCGTAGGCCGGGGCGCCCTGCTTAATGCCGCCGTCCAGCATCACCAGGTACGCCGGCAGGTCCTCGCTCTCACTGCCCAGGCCGTAGACCACCCAGGAGCCCAGACTCGGCCGGCCCACCCGGCCCCAACCGGTATTCATCCAGCTCTGTCCGGTTACGTGGGTGAAGCCGTCGTGATGGCAGGACCGGATCACGGCCAGGTCGTCGGCGAACTGCGCGGTATGCTCGAACAGATCCGATATTTCCAGGCCCGACTGGCCGCGCTTGCGGAAAACGCGCGGCGACGCCATCAGCGGGGCGGCGTCCATCTGCGTGAACTGGAAGTCGACCTTCCCGAAGCTGGGGGGGATCTTCTCGCCGTTCAGTTTCTGCAGCAGGGGTTTGGGGTCGAAGGTGTCCAGGTGGCTGGGGCCGCCGTGCATGAAAAGGAAGATGACGCTCTTGGCCTTGGCGGGCAAGGGAGGCTTCTTGGGCGCGAACGGGGTGGCGGCCGCGGCCTCGCGCTCGAGCAAGTAAGAGGCGGCCAGCATCCCGAATCCCAGGCCCCCCTTCTCCAGGAACTCCCGCCGCGAGGAAGCCCTGGTGGTGCGGCTGCACAGGCTATTCGACATAGAGAAACTCATTCATATTCAGCACTACGACACATAATTGCGCGAGCGGGGACGTCTGTCCGGACCCGACGCCCGTGGTCGTGAGAAAACTCAGGGCTTGATCCATCTCCGCCGGCGAGGGGCTGCGGCTGAGAGCCAACTGCCACAGCGCGTTCACCCGGGCGTTCGAATCGTCCGGGTGCTGCTTCTCCAGCCGCTGGGCCAGCGCGCCGGCCTGCTGCAACATGAACCGGCTGTTGAGCAGAGCCAGCGCCTGCGGAGCCACGGTGGTGGCATCGCGGCGCGGACAACTCACCGACGATTCCGGCGCGTCGAACATCGAAAACATGGGGTAGGGGAACGACCGCTTGACATAGACATACACGCTGCGACGGTGGTGCTCGGCGGGGTCGAGCGAAGTGGGCCATTGGTGCGGAGCCCACAGGCCGCTCTTCTCCTCGTCGGTGAGCGGCAAGATCACCGGGCGTCCGCCCATCTTCGGGTTCAGGGTTCCGGCCACCGCCAGAACCGCATCCCGCAGTTGTTCGGCGTCCAGGCGGCGGCGATTCATGCGCCAGAAGTAGCGATTGTCCGGATCGGTGCGGGCGTTGCCCGCATCGAACTGGCCGGACAGGCGGTAGGTATTAGACAGCAGGAGGAGGCGATGCATCTTCTTCAGGCTCCAGCCCTGCCGCACGAACTCCGAGGCCAGCCAGTCCAGCAGCTCGGGATGGGACGGCGGCTCGCCCTGGCGTCCGAAGTCCCCGGGCGTTCCCACAATGCCGCGGCCGAAATGCCAGGCCCACACGCGGTTCATCATCACGCGGGCGGTGAGGGGGTGATCGGGCGTGGTGAGCCACAACGCCAGCGCGGTCCTCTTCTTGTCCGCGGGGAGGTCGCCCACGCCGCCCAGGATCAGAGGCACCCCCGGCTGCACCACCGGACCGGCGCCGTGGAAATCTCCCCGGACCGTCATCCTCACCTCGGGAATCACGTCGGCGCGGCCCAGGATGGTGGCGGTCTGGGGATCGAAGCGGGCCTTCAGGGCCGCCTGGCCCAGCTCGCGAATCAGGCGCTCGCGCTCCTCCCGTTCCTCGGGCGTATACTGCGGCACGAAGTTCTTGCCGGCGGCGTTCTCCTGCAGACCGGCGCGGGCCAGGGCGGCATCGATCTGGTCGGCCGACTCGCGCTGCGCGGGAGTCCGCCTGCCGGCCGGGGTGTCGAACGCCTGCACCGCTTCGAGCGGGAACTCCTCCTTGATCCGGGCCGTGGCGCGGTTGCGGACTTTCGTCTCCAGCCGGCCGATGGCGTTCTGGTATTCTTCCACCAGCAGCACGCTCGGATAGGCGGACTTGTAACCGAACTCTCCCATCTTGCTCACCACGGAAACCTGCCGCTCCTCGCTGCCGGCGAAAATCGCCATCAGGCGGTGGTAATCGACCTGCGAGATGGGATCGAACTTGTGGTCGTGGCAGCGGGCGCAGCCGATGGTGAGTCCCAGAAACGCCTGACCCGTGGTATCCACGGCATCGGTAAGCCATTCGTAGCGCAGTTGCTCGCCGTGGAGGGCGGCTTCATGATAGGTGGGTCCGATGGTGTAGAGGCCCGTCCCGATGCGGGCCTCCAGCTCCCGCAGCTTCCGCGGGGGGATCTCGTTGACCCCCTCCAGAGCCAGATCGCCGGGCCACAGCTCGTCGCCGGCGACCTGCTCCTGCACAAACCGGTCGTACGGCTTGTCGTCGTTGAGCGACCGGATCACGTAATCCCGATACCGCCAGGCGTTGGCATAGTAGAGATCGGTCTCAAACCCGCCGGTGTCCGCGTACCGAACCACATCGAGCCAATGCCTGCCCCACCGTTCTCCGTAACGCGGGGAGGCGAGCAGCCGGTCGATCAGCTTCTCATAGGCGTCAGGCGCGGCGTCGGTCACGAACTCGGCCGTCTCGGCGGGGGTCGGCGGCAGGCCGTGCAAATCGAGATACACCCGCCGGACCAGGGTTCGCCGGTCGGCGGGCGCTACTGCTTTCAAGCCCTGCCGCTCGAGCGCTTGCAGGACGAAGGCGTCCACCGGGTTCGGGACCGGCGCCGCGGGGACCACGGGTCGGACCACCTTCTGGAAGGCCCACCAGGAAGGCTCCGGCGTCCCGGCGGCGGCCTGATCCCACGGCGCGCCTTCCTGGATCCAGGCGCCCAGCAGAGTCCGCTCTGCCGCGGTCAACGGCTGGTCGGGCGGCATCTTCAATTCGCCGGAGCGGCTGACTGCCTGGTAGAGCAGCGACTGCTCCGCATTTCCGGGGATGATCGCCGGACCACGCTTGCCGCCTTTCTTGATGGTGTCGATGTGCCGCAGGTCGAGTCCTGACATCCGGGCCGGCCCGTGACAGGTCAGGCAGCGGCGCTCCAGAATGGACCGGGCGGTCTCGCCGGGTGGAGCGGCCAGCGCCGCCCAGGAAACCAGCACGCCGAGGACGCCCTTACCGTTACAGAACAACATTAGCCTCAGCTTATATTACGACGCCCGGCGCGGTCAAATGCTAGAACGGGCTTGTGCTAGAACGGGCTTGCGTGTGCGACCGGGATGTAATGGTGTGCGGCTTTTCCTCTTTGGTGGCGCACGTTAGGAATCGGGGTGTGTCTCTCGCTACGCTCGAACAACCACGATCAGCCTTGCTCTCCCAGATTTTGGGGCTGGGTGACTTCCGCCGTGGCTCGATCACCACCATCGGCGGCCGCTGCGGCCGACCGAATTGCCGCTGGCCAGCAGCCCGCCCGAGAACGTCAATGCCGCGCGCGATATCTATCACCACCGGGCAACGCCGTGATCCTCCCGGCCATCGGGTCCGTGCGCAACTATCACATCCACACGGTCAGCAACCGCACCTTCCCCTCCAAGAATGTCTTTGTCAAAGACCCGTCTACGCCCGCCGACATCATCGGCATGAGCGGCTACGTGATGGACGGCCGCCTCCACTCGCACATCATTCTGGCCGACTCCGAGAAGTCCTTCGGCGGCCACCGGGAGCCGGGGACCAGCGTATTCACGTTCGCCATCGTCACCCTAGGGGTGCTGGGCGATAGCGTGGACTTCAAGCGCCTCGACGACAAGACCTACCGGTAGACTCCGGCCACATGTATTTCATTTGCAAGTAGAATCAGCCCTCGGGAATGCCATTTCCACTTGCAAATCTCTTGCAATACTAGTCTCTATTAGGCTCGAAAAGGTCGTCTGCTCTATCTCTTGTTGCCATTCAATTGCATTTAAGCTTGACTTCCGCACCGCACTAGAGTACCTTATTGCAATGGAGTTGCAGATACGAGTCTCTGACGAGGAAGGGCTTTTCCGCAGGGGGCGGCGGGGCTCACGCGCCGGAGAAAGACCAAGGATTTCCAAAGTGGGAAGCTTGCCTGCGGGGTGGGAGACGCCCTGCAACACCTCAGGAGGTCTGATGTCGAACGCTACGCCTGGCCGGGTTTCCCGGCGGTTCCGTCTGGCGCTAGTGGCGGGGGTTTTGGCGTGCCCACTACTGGCGCAGGCTCCGAGATGCTCACTGCAAGGTAAGGTGCTTGATCCCGCGCGGGCCCCCATCGCCGGCGCTCGCATTACGGCGGTGCCCGAGGGGTTGGCCGTAGGCGCCTCCACAGTATCGGGCCCAACCGGGGACTTTTCTCTTGAATTCCCGCCCGGCACTTGCACGGTCAAAATCGCGGCCGACGGTTTTGAGGAATCCACCCAGATCCTCGATTCCCACGACGCCGCTGACGGGCCCCGGGAATTCGTATTGCAGCTTTCGCCGATTCGCTCCGTAGTTACCGTGACAGAAGGCGCCGGTTACGTGACAACCGCCACCAACAGCGCCACGCGGACGCTGACGCCGTTGCGCGACCTTCCGCAATCCATCACGGTTGTCTCGAAGGAGCTCATCAGAGACCAAATGATGATGAGCATCGGCGACGTGGTGCGTTACCTCCCCGGCATTACTTCGCACCAGGGCGAGAACAACCGCGATCAAGTGATTATCCGGGGCCACAGCTCCTCCGCCGACTTCTTTGTGAACGGCGTGCGCGATGACGCTCCGTATTATCGCGATCTCTACAACCTGGAACGTGTGGAGGCGATCAAGGGACCGAACGCCATGATCTTCGGCCGTGGCGGCGGCGGGGGCGTGATCAACCGCGTGACCAAAGAGGCTGGTTTCGCTCCGCTGCGGGAGATTTCGCTGCAGGGTGGCTCGTTTGGCCACCACCGTTTCGCTGCGGATCTCGATCAGCCCGGGGGCGACAAAATCGCTTTCCGCATGAACGGGATGTACGAAAACTCCGGCAGTTTTCGCCGGTACGTGAATCTCGAGCGCTACGGCATCAGCCCGACTCTGACGATCGCGCCTGGAAACGAGACCAAGATCACGCTCGGCTATGAACACTTCCAGGATGGTCGCATAGCTGATCGCGGCATCACGTCCTTTCAGGGCCGAGTAGCCGATGTTCCCATCGAAACATTCTTCGGCAACCCCGACGACAGCCATGTGAGGGCCGGAGTGAACCTTGGCTCGGTGACCCTGGAGCATCAGGCGGGGCGCAGGAACATTCGCAACCGTACGCAATTCGGGAACTACGACCGGTTCTACCAGAACTACGTTCCCGGCACGGCCACGGCAGATCGTACGCTCGTGGCTCTCAGCGCCTACAACAACGCCACGCAGCGCTTGAATATCTTCAACCAGACCGACGTGAGCGGCACGGTCCTCACCGGGAGTATCCGGCACACGCTGCTGGGAGGCGTCGAAGTCGGCCGCCAGTGGACCGACAACTTCCGCAACACGGGCTATTTCAACAACACCGCGACCTCCGTTCAAACCCCTTTCACCCCTCCCGCCATCTTCACGCCCGTCACCTTTCGCCAGAGCGCGACCGATGCTGATAACCATTTGAAGACGATCCTGGGCGCCGCCTACGTTCAGGATCAGGTTCAGTTCTCCCCCTACGTTCAGGTCACCGCCGGGCTGCGCTTCGACCGCTTCGATCTGCAGTATCACAATAACCGAAACGGCGAAGATCTGCAACGCATCGACAATCTGGTGTCTCCCCGCGCCGGGATCGTCTTCAAGCCGCTCGAACCGGTGTCGATCTACACCCATTACAGCATGTCGTATCTGCCTAGCTCCGGAGACCAGTTTTCGTCGCTCACCACGATCACCCAGCAAGTCAAACCGGAAAAATTCACCAACTACGAAGCCGGCGTCAAGTGGGAGGCCGCCCGGCGCCTCTCTCTGACGGCGGCAATCTACCGTCTGGACCGAACCAACACGCGATCAACCGACCCGAACGATCCGGCCAGAATCGTGCAGACCGGGAGCCAGCGGACCACCGGATTTGAAGCCGGCGCGACTGGAAATATTACGCGGAACTGGAAAGTGGCGGGAGGTTACGCGTATCAAGACGCCTTCGTCACCAGCGCCACCACGGCAGCCCGTGCCGGGGCACAAGTGGGGCAGGTTCCACACCATGTCTTCTCTCTTTGGAACAACTATCAGATCGTTCCACGATTGGGAGCCGGCCTCGGTATCCTGAATCGCTCGGACATGTTCGCGACCATCGACAACAGCGTTCTCCTTCCCGGCTACGTGCGGGCGGATGCAGCAGTCTTCTTCTCTCTCACCGAACGAATCCGCATTCAGGCGAATGTGGAAAACTTGTTCGACAACAAGTACTACACCAACGCGGACAGCAATACGAACATCTCGCCGGGCTTTCCGCGCGCGGCCCGCGTGGGGTTGGCGGCACGATTCTAGGACCGCCCTACGCACTCGAAAGCGATTCGCCGCAAGGGACCTTGCGGGATCCCGCGCGGCGGTTACAGACGGTACGAGAGCGTCAATCTGCCACGTACCGATATCTATCACCACCGGGCAGCGCCGTTGAGCCGGGCTGGGGACTATCCGCCTATGGCCCGCACCGCGAGTACGCCCGCGAGGCCGACCCCGTCCGCTGGTTGGACACCACCGACACTTCCAGGCTATGGGGCTGCCCATCCCGGCGCGACGTCGTGAATCCCAGCAGGTACTGATTCAATAAGGCATTGCCGGTGGCCGGCAGAGTGCTCTGCAGCCCCCCGGCCGAGCTTACCCGGTACGGCCCGCCGGTCTGGCGCGACAGATCGAGCAGGAAGCTCTGTATAGTCGCCGGCGTGGCCGCCCCGCCGAAAACGATCGAATACACCGGAATCCCGCTGTTGCGGGCGGCGGTGATCACGGCCGCGGCGTCCCGGGATCCCGCCGTACTGTCGCTGGCGCTCATCACTACGATAGCCTGCCGCCGGCCCGTCTCCACCTCGGTGACCCTTACCGCCAGCAGGAGGGCGTAGTACAGGGCGGCGCCGCTCGAGCCGGCTAGCGAGTCCAGGGCCTGGTTCAAGGAATCCTTGCCCCCGGTAAAGTCCCGCAGCAGCACCGGCGCGGACCCAAAGCTAATGATCGCGGCCCGATCGTCCGCTCCCAGCAGATTGACCAGACCCTTGGCGGCGGTCCTCGCTGTGTCGGCGACCCCAGGCCCTCCGCCCGGACCCATGTCCAGCACCAGCGCCACCGACAGAGGTTTGACTGTCGCCGCCGGTTGCACCGAGCAGGGCAGCGAGCTTCCGTCTTCCTTACAGGTGAAACTGGGCCCAGCCAGACCCGTGATGCCTTGGCCGAAAACGTTGGTCACCGCCACCGTGGCCTGAATGCTGGGGCAGGCCGACACGTCGAGCTGATTCAGAAACACGCCCGGGGGCGGCACCGCGCCGCTGAACGTCTGGCTGAACTTGGCGCTCATCTGGCCGCGAAAGTCCAGCGCCTGGATCTCCACCCGGTCCATGGTGCGGGCCGTCCCGGCGAAACCGGCCACCGGAATAACCACCGTCCCCGACGTAAAGCCGGCGAAGTTCAGTTCCGTCGGAGAGTCGAAGAAGACGGCACGTCGGGACGTACCCCCGCTGAACCACTCGAAGCTTATCCGCCGGATGTCGCCATCCGCGTCGCCAAGCTGGATCTCGTGGGTAATGTTGTCGTCGTCGGGCACCGTCACCGAAACGGCCGCAATGGACGGCGGCGACGAGGACGGCGCCGCGCCGGTTCCGGCCAAGGCTACGGCGGAGGGACCGGCGTTGCTGGTGATCGAGAGAACTCCGGTCTGCCCCCCGGCGGCGGCAGGCGCGAAGCGCACCGTGACGATCTGCGACGCCTTGGGCGCCACGTTGAACGGAGCGGCGGGCGCGGTAATGGTAAAGCGCGGGTTGGAGATGCTGAGCGAGTTGACGGTCAGCACCGCCGTCCCGGTGTTCTGAACCGTCGCCGTGCGGTCGGCGGTCTGGCCCACCGCCACGTTGCCGAAGTCGAGGCTGGCCGGCGTAACCCGGAGGACCGGCGCATTGAGCTGGGTGGGGACACCGGTACCAGTAAGGCCCACGGTCAGGCCGTTGACCGCGATCGCCCCGGATTGAGCGCCGGCCGCGGCCGGGGCGAAGCTGGCGGTCACGTTCTGCTGCCCTCCGGCGGCCAGCGTGAACGGCGTGCCCGGGGGCGAGGTCAGGGCGAACCCGGCGCCCGAGGCCGTTAGAGTCTGGACGACCAAGGGCGCGTCCCCAGTATTACTAATCGTGAAAGCCCGCTCGGCGGACTGCCCCACCGGCACGCTCCCGAAATCGAGCGAGGACGGAGCCACCTCCAGCCGGGGTCCCACGCTGGGCGGCAACGGGGAGTCCCCCACCGAGACCAGCGGGCCGTTGCTGGCCACGCCCGCTATGGTAATTACCAGTGGATAGTGGCCCGGAGAGAGCTGCGGCACTCGCAGGTTGGCCTGCGCCACGCCCACCAAACCCGGCGTGAGCCCCAGGAACAGGGTCTCCGCGACCTGCCCGCCGATGGTGGCCACCGCCTGCAAGGTGGGCCGCGCCAGCGGCGACGCCGGCGTCACCTGGCCGGTGGGGACCGGGTTATCCACCGGCCCGATGCCGGTCAGGTAGGCCGTGATGAAGCTTCCTGCCGCCGCCGGCCGGGGGGCGTCGTTCACGCTGAAGTCCTGATTCTGCACCACGGCCCGGCTGTTCCCGAAGAGGAAGATCCCGGGGTGAACCGGCGCCACCGTGAAGCTGAGCGGCGCGCTGGCCACGCCGCCTACGCTTACCACCGCCGTAGCCGTTCCGGGCAGCGTTTCGTTCGGCAACTGGGCGTTGATCTGCGTCGAACTGACGTAGAACAGGGGCGCCGGCCGGCCGTTGATGGTCAATATCGCGCCTCCGAGCGTGGTGGGCAAAGGTACCACGGAAGCATTGACGGTGGAGACGGCCAGGCCCGCCCCGTAAAGCGTGATGATGGAGCTGGGGCTGAACCCGGGCGCGCCGGTGAGCGAACTGGCGGCATGGGCCACCGCGTTGATCACCACGGTCGGCGCCGGAGGCGGCGTCGGAGGTGGCGTGGGTGGAGGTGTAGGCGGAGGCGTGGGTGACGGTGTCGGCGGTGGAGTCGGCGGTGGCGCCGGCGGTGGCGCTGTGGGCGGCTCGCCGAACCGCACCACGAACGCGTCGCCCGACGGCAGAAGGCCTTCTTGAGCGCCCCCGTACTGGCGCTGCGCGGCGTTCGGGGTGGTGGGGAAATCCGTCGAGGAGGTGCCTCCGGAGACGTAGACGGTCCCGCTGCTGTCCACCGCCACGCCCATGGCCCAGTCACTTCCCGTGCCGCCGAGGTAGGTAGAGTAAACCAGGGCGCTGCCGGCCGGGTTCAGTTGCGCGGCGAAGGCGTCTCCGGTGTGCAGGTAAGCGTCGGCGGACTCACTCCGGTACGTGGCCTGGCGGGCGTCGGCGCTCACCGGGAAATCGCTCGACAGCGTGTTGCCCGTGATCCAGGCGCTACCCGTGGCGTCGACCGCGATAGCCATACCCCGGTCGTCGCGGCTGCCGCCGACATAGGTCGAGTAGACCAAGGCGTTCCCGGCCGGATTCAGCTTGGCCACGAAGGCGTCGCCCGCCACCGTCTGCGGCTCACCGCCCGAGCCGCGATTGGTCCGCTGATACGCCCCTGCCGTGGTGGGGAAGTCGGTGGATAGCGTGCTGCCGGTGACATAGGCGTTCCCCTGCGGATCGATGGCAATACCGATTCCGGTGTCGTTGCGGCTGCCGCCCAGGTACGTGCAGTACACTGCGGCGGAGCCGGCCGGGTTCAGCTTCAACACAAACGCGTCGCCGAGCGAAACCTGCGTCTGGCCTCCGGATCCCCCGTAGCGTGTCTGTAATGCTCCGGTGGTGACCGGGAAGCCCGTGGAGCTGTTGGTGAACCCGGTAACATAGGCGTTTCCGGCGGCATCGACGGCGATACCGAGTCCGCCTTCGTTGCGGTCGCCGCCCGCGAACGTCGAGTAGACCAGGGCCGTGCCGGCCGGGTTCAGCTTGGTGACAAAGGCATCATAGGAAGGACTCACCGCCCCGCTGGTGAACTCGCGCTGGAGGGCGTTGGGGGTCACCGGGAAATCCCCGGAGCTCGTCGAGCCGGTGACATAAGCGTTGCCGGCCGCGTCCGCGGCGATGGCGCTGCACGCTTCGGTGCCGGTGCCTCCCAGATACGTCGAGTAGACCAGGGCGTTGCCCGCGGGATTCAGTTTGGTTACGAAGCAGTCGCCGGGTCGGCGGCGACTGGGGTCCGACGGCGCGGTGGTGCGCTGGAAGGCGCTGGGCGTCACCGGGAAGTCGCCGCTGCCGGTCACCCCCGTGACGTAGACGTTGCCCGCCGGATCCACGGCCACACCCAACCCGACGTCCAGACTGGTCCCGCCGATGTGCGTGGTATAGGCGACGGTGCCAGCCGCGCTAAGCTTGGTAACGGTGACCTCGCCCGGTTCGTTGGGGTCGCCCGGATTCTGATAGGCGCCGGCGCTGGCCGGATAGTTGACGTCGCTGGTGCTGCCGCTGAGGTAGACGTTGCCGGCGGAGTCCACGGCCAGGCGCGCCGCCGACTCGTTGCCTGTCCGTCCTACATAGGTAGCGTAGCTGACCACCGGGTCGATCACCACGGCCCGGCCGGGGTCGTAAGCGCCCAGCTCGAAGCTCGCCACCCCGTCCGAGCCCAGCGCGTAGCGGCCCTCCACCCGCCGGCGCCCGCGCCCCTCCCCCTGGTACACCGCCGGCTTTCGCCAGCGCATCCTCTCCTGGCCCACGCTGAGAACGACGGCGCCCTCCTCGTCCACCCGCAGGTCGTTGGCGCCCTCGAAGGCCAGCCGGATGCGGCGCGGGTCGGCCCCGGCAGCCACCACAAAGTCGTGCTCCAGCTCCGGCCCCCGGCCGTAGTACTCCACGTCGATGCCGGGATAGACGTTGCGGTAGCGCACCCGCCGGAAGGTCGCCACATCGGTGATCCACTTCGCCGGATCGTTGCCCAGGAAGTAATGGATGCGACCCGTCTCCGGATCGAGCGGCTCGGGCTGCGGAGCGCCGGCCCCCTCCAGTCTCGCCCGCAGCACCCCGGCGCCTTGGCCCCTGGTCCCTCGCAGGTGGAATACCGCCTCGCTTCCCGCGAGGAGAACTGTGTAGCCCGCAGCCCGCGACAGGAACTGGTAGCGCAGGTCCGATTGGCCCCGGTTCTGCTCGAAACTCAGCGGCGCATCCCCCGACTGGAGACCCTGGGCACGGCTAGACAGAATAGCGAGTATTCCGGCGATGACACAAAACCCCGGATCGACCTCATACTCCTCGCATATGCCCCTTCTGGGGCGCGGTGGCGGGGTCGTTCCGGGCTCGTCCCCGGAAAGGATGAACACGCAGAGAAATACCGCCAGCACCGCCGACGCCCAGTGCCGCGCCAGCCTGGACAACCAGAGGCTCTTCATGAAGCTCCTCGTGTCAGGTACCCGGGCGCCGCCGAACGACGGCGCAACGGGTACAGAAACATCCCTACACCCAGCCCAGCCAAGGTGGCAAGTGCTCCGGCCCACTGGTCCACAGACCACCCCAGATACCGCACCACGTCTACATGCAGCCGGTCCAATATAACGCGGAACGGCCCGTACAGCAACAGAAAGGATCCCAGGTAGAACCCCACCGGCCGCGGTCTCCGGTCCAGCATCTGGAACAGCAGAATCACCACGAGCAGGTAGAAGACTTCCAGAACCCCCAGGTCCCAGCGCGCGCCATCGGGGTACCGTACGGCCAGCCAACTCGACGACCAGAGGCCGGGGTGGTCATGGACCAGGGAGCAGGAGATCCGGCCAAAGATCCAAGCGCAGGGGAAGACATAGGCGACCATGTCCAGATAGCCCAGCGCCGCAGCGGCGGAGAGCCTTCGCCAGCGCAGGTAGACCAGCCCCGTCAGCAGTCCTGCGAAGATTCCTCCGAACGAGGCCAGGCCATGGAACACGGACAGGACCAGCCAGGGGTGACGGCGGATCACCGCGCCCACGCCCGGCAGGTAGAGGAGCTTGAAGAAGTGAGCGCCGGCAAAGCCCACCACCACCATCCACAGGCTCAGGGTGGCGGCCAGGGAGGCGTCCCGGCCCGACCGGTGGGCGCGCCGTAGCAGCAGCAGGTGGCCCAGAAAGATCCCCGCCGCCACCAGGACGTGCGCGGTGCTCACCCAGACGCGCCCGAGGTGAAGATAGGGTAGCTGGAAGTACGGGATCAAGGGGCTATGATACGCGCCGACCCATGGCCTGCACAAGTCGGTCTATTGCAGCACGACCACGTCCGGCCGCAGGATCCACTGGTCCATCGAGCAACTGGTGCACGCCAGGGAGTAGCGGGGATCGATCGAGCGGGCGAGGTTGGCGATCTGGACGGGGTCGTCGTCCTCCTCTTCGGTGGAGATGACGATGGTGGGGTGGAAACGGGCGATGGTCTGGCGGGCGCCCTGGAGGGCGCGGACGGTGGCGCCCTTGATGTCCATTTTGATCACGTCGACCCTGGGGAGGCCCAGGTCTTTGACCATCTGATCGATGGTGACCAGAGGCACCTGGACGCCGGCGTGATGCCGGGCGCCGGGGTGGACGAAGCCGGCAGCGGCGGAGTTCTGGGCGTCCTCGTAGAGGGTGAGGGTGTCCTGCCGGTCCCAGACTCCGACCGGCTGGACGACGGCCGCTCCAGCCGCGATCGGTTCGGAGAGGTTGCGGCGGAGGCATTCCACGTTGGCGGGGGCGGGCTCGATGGCGACCACCTTGGCGGCGCCGTCGTGGAGAGCCCGGCGGGTGTAGGTACCGATGTGGGCTCCGCAGTCGAGAACGATGTCACCCGGCCGCGCGCATTGGCCGCTCGAAGTAATGCGGTAGATACCACTGAGCTGTTGGGCTACGAGGATGGGGAGTACCTCGTCATTGGAATCGGGCGTCCAGTAGCGACCCTGGGGCGTGTCCCAGATTCGATAGGGGCCCTCCTCGCCGACCTTCCGGACCTGCGAGCGGACGGACTGACGGGTCTCGTTCTGCAGCACCCGATACTTGGCGCTACGGTAGGTCTGGAGGGCGGTGCAGGCCGGATTGCCGCGTACCAGGGCTAGTCCAAAGATGGCCAAGGGGGGATGAATCCGCACCAGGATCATGGCGGTAAGGGCCAGCCCGCCCACTACTATGAACGAGAGCAGAACTACGGCCAGAATTCTCTTCATGCAGAGTCCTCTCAGGGGATGCTATTAGACCTGAGGCTCTAAGAGGAATAGGGTGAAGACCCCGGTTGGGGTCCCATAATCTACCGGGAGGGCCTCGGTGTTAGCGCCCCTCCACCAGCCCGAACGTGAAGACGTCGGTGGCGGCGGCGATGGTCACGTACTGCTTCCCGTCCACCTGGAACGTCATCGGAGAGGCGGTAAGCGCCTGGCCCATGTAGTAGTGCCAGAGCTGCCGGCCGTGGCGGGCGTCCGCGGCGATGAGCTGGCCGTCGTCGTCACCGTAGAAAACCAGGCCGCCGGCGGTGGAGACCGTCCCCGACCACATCGTGCCCGGACCCGTCATGGGTACTTCCCAGACACGCTTCCCCGTCTGGGGGTCCAGGGCCCGGAGAAAGAACTGGCCGGGCTCGCGGGAGAGCGGTTCTCCGCCGCCGCCCATGATGCCTTTGCCGGCCGCCGGAATCTTCTCGGAGGTCACATACAGGTCGCACTGCTCCAGGCTGGGGACGTAGAACAGGCCGGTGGCCGGGCTGTAGGAGGGAGACATCCAGTTGGAGGCGCCGCGCATGGAAGGACACGCCCGGACGCCGGCCGGAGTGGGTTCTTTGCCCGGAACCAGGATGGGGCGGCCCCGGTCGTCGATGCCCTTGGCCCAGTCGAGCTTATCGACAAAGGGCGTGGCCCGCAGATATTGGCCGTTGGTACGATCCAGCAGGTAGAAGAAGCCGTTGCGGTTGGGGTGGAGCAGGAGCTTGCGGGGCCGGCCCTGATACTCCAGGTCGGCCAGGACGGGGATGGACTGGGCGTCCCAGTCGTGCGTGTCGTGAGGAGTGAACTGGAAGTGCCACTCGAGCTTGCCGGTGTCGGGGTGGAGGGCCACCACCGAGCAGGTGTAGAGATTCTCGCCGCGGCGGGGCTTGCCCCACAAGTCGGGCCAGGGATTGCCCGTGGCCCAGTACAGGAGATTCAGGTCCGGGTCATAGGTGCCGGTCATCCAGGTGGCGCCGCCGGCCCACTCCGCGGGAAAGTCGGACCAGGATTCCGAGCCCGGCTCGCCTTTGCCGGGGACGGTATAGAAGCGCCACAGCCGCTCGCCGGTGGCGGCGGAGTAGGCGTCCAGGTAGCCGCGCACGCCGCCATCGCCGCCGGAGACCCCGACGATGACGCGGTCCCGCAGGGCCAGCGGCGCGAGCGTGGCGCCATAGCCCAGCTTGGGGTCGGCGAAGGGCTGGGACCACAGCAACCCGCCCGTGCGGCGGTCGAGCGCCACCAGGTAGGCATCGCCGGTGACGAAGAAGACGCGGTCCCCGAGCAGGGCCACGCCGCGGTTGACCTTCAGGGCCTTGGCCTGCTCGTCCCGATAGAGCCAGATCCGGCGCCCGGTGCGGGCGTCCAGGGCGTGAACTTCGTTCGACGCCGTCATGTACATGACCCCGTCCAGGACCAAGGGGGTGGCCTCCAGCTTTCGAGACCCGTCAATGTGGTAGGTCCACCGAGGCGCCAAATACTGAATATTCTCAGGCGTAATCTGGCTCAGCGGACTATGACGCCGCCCGCCATAGTCCCCAAAGTAAGTCAGCCAGTTCTTGCCGGGCCCGGCGACCAGGTCCTCATACCGGACCTGAGCAGCGAGCGGGAGAGCAACGAGCAAGGTGAGCAGAGGGCGCAATTTCAATTCCTCCGGGCCGCCGCCTGGCGGCTCAAAAACGCCATGAGGTTATCCAGCTCCGCGCCGCTCAGCCGGCGGGCGTAGTCGGCGGGCATCGGAGACTCCCGGCTGAACTCGACGGCCCGCCATTCCGACTGTCGCAACAGGTGCAGCCGCCCCTGGTCGTCCAGAAGTTGGAGGGAGTAGTTCGTGTAATTCTTAGCGACCCCGCTGATCCGGCGGCCGTCGGTGGTAGTGACGGTAACCGGCAGGAAACCGTCGGTCAGACGAGCCGAAGGCTCCAGGACAGCCTCGCGCAGGCGCCGCAGCGGGCGCTGCAGGCCGATACTGCTGAGGTCGGGTCCGAGCAGCCCGCCCCGTCCGGCGATGGCGTGACATCCCGTGCAGCCGGCCTTACCGTAAAAGAGCGCTGCCCCGGCCTCGGGATCTCCGGGGACGTCGGCCTCAAAGGCGGGGGCGCTGAGCGAGCGGAAATAGGCCACCAGTTGCCGGATCTGGTCGTCGGGGAAGGGAAAGGCCGCCATCTCCGTGCCCGGCACGCCCTTCTGGATGGAACGGAACATGTCGTCGTCGGTGAGACGGCGGACCAGCCGGCCGTCGGCGATGTTGGGACCGCGGCCGCCCTCGCCGGTCGTGCCGTGACAGGCCCCGCAGGCGGTGGCGAACAGTGCCTGGCCGGCGTCAGCGGCGAGGCCGATCCCACCGCAGAGGACCGCCAGCGCGTACAAAAAAGTTCGGCGGAAGATCAAGCTGCTCATGGTAACATGGGCCTGGTCCGAGATTCTCAACCTCGCAGAATCAACGACTTGTCGTGATGCAAGTTTGCACCACGTGTCTCCAGGTCTGGTCTAGGGTTCGTCGTAGCCCCGCAGCCGCCGGATCCAGATGTTCCGGTAGCGCACCGGATCCCCGTGATTCTGGAGCATCAGCGGCTCTTCGGCGGCGTGCGGCTCGTAGGCGGTGGAAACCCGGTGCTTCATCGGGCCCAGGATCTCCTGGCGGTGATGGACCACCACGCCGTTGTGGAACACGGTGACGCGGGCCGGCTTGGCCACCTTGGCGCCGTCGAAGCGCGGCGCTTCGAAGACGATGTCGTAGGTCTGCCATTCACCCGGCTTGCGGGAGGCATTGACCAGTGGTGGATACTGACCATAGATAGCGGCGGCCTGGCCGTCGGCGTAGGTAAGGTTGTCGTAAGAGTCGAGGACCTGTATCTCGTAGCGGCCCATCAACAGCACGCCGCTGTTGCCGCGCTCCTGGCTGGAGCTGCGGACGACGGAAGGCGTGGCCCACTCGATGTGGAGTTGGCAGTCTCCGAACTTTTCTTTGGTGGCGAGGCTGCCGGTGTCGCGCACTACCTCGACGTAGCCGTTTTCAACCTTCCAGCCCGGCGGGCTCACTTTACCGTCGCGGGATTGCATCACCCACTTGGACAGATCACAGCCGTCGAACAAGACGACGGCGTCGGAAGGCGCCGGACCGGGGCTGATGACGCGCGGATGCGGGCGCCGTAGGTCATGCACCCGCCACTTCTGGCCCTGGATGTAAGGGGTGTCTTCGTAGCCGACAGCGGGAGCCTTCTTGGTTTGGGCGGCCAGGACAGCCGCCAGAATCAGCAGGGTGACAGGGACCTTCATGGAACCGCATGTTAGCAATTCGCCCCGGAAGCGTCAATGTGGAACACGCCTCGGTAGCCGTCCGGACCGGCGTACTCCGGCGTAAAAGAACGGGAGCCCCGGCTGCGTCGTTCCCCCCGCCTCCCGGCCCACCGGCGTCACCAGCTTCGCCGTCCCGAAATCGAGCAGTTGCGGCGCGCCGGCGTTTGCGCGAACCCCCGCTCTTGGCGTATAGTAGTCTCAGTGCCGCCCATCGGGCGGGCAGCCCCCCGGGCGCTCGACCCGAACAACGCGGCCACCATACTCCGCACCGCTTGGATCCTCGAAGTCCGGGGACCGGGACGACACCATGACCGACAAGATCACCATCCCCACGCTCGCCGAGAAGAAGGCCCGCGGCGAGAAAATCACTTCTGTTACCGCTTACGATTACCCCACGGCGCGCCTGGCCGACGAGGCCGGCATCGACTTTATCCTGGTCGGCGACTCCGTGTCCATGGCCGTAGCCGGCCGCGACACGACCCTGGAAGCCACCGTCGACGAGATGATCTACCACACGCGCGCCGCGCGCCGCGCCGTCCGCCGCGCCCTGCTGGTGACCGACCTGCCTTTCGGCTCCTACCACACCAGCGACGCCGACGGCATCCGCAACGCCCTCCGCCTGATCAAGGAAGGCGGCGCCGAAGCGGTGAAGCTGGAAGGCGGCCGCAAGCAGGCCCCGCTGGTCGAGCGCCTGGTGGACGCGGAAATCCCCGTCATGGGCCACATCGGCCTCACCCCCCAGGCCATCCACCGCATGGGCGGATACCGCGTCCAGGGCAAAACGGCCGAGGCCGGCCAAGCCCTGCTGGAAGACGCCCGCGCCCTGGAAGCCGCCGGAGCCTTTGCCGTCGTCCTCGAAGGGATGCCCCGCGAGCTGGCCGCCTGGATCACCCAAGAGGTCCGCATCCCCACCATCGGCATCGGCGCTGGCCCCGACTGCGACGGCCAGATCCTGGTCTTCCACGACTTGGTAGGCCTCAGCTTCGGCGCCCAACCGAAGTTCGTCCGCCCTTACGCCAACCTGTCCGCCGAAATTCTCCGCGCCCTGGAAGCCTACTGTTCCGACGTACGCTCCGCCGCTTTCCCCTCCGACCAGGAGAGCTACCACCTCCCCCCCGCCCGGGTCTTCACCGAACCGCGACCGTAAGGGAGCGGATCCCCGGACCCCATGCAGGTCCTGACCTCCACCGCCGCCGTCCAGTCGCGAGTCCTCGACCTCCGCGTCTCTGGACGCTCTATCGGTCTGGTCCCCACCATGGGCGCGCTGCACGAAGGCCACCTCAGCCTGGTCCGCGCCGCCCGCCGCGAGAACGATGTGGTCGTCGTGTCCCTTTTCGTAAATCCCGCGCAGTTCGGCCCCACCGAAGACCTGGCCCGCTACCCCCGCGACCTCGAAGGCGACCGCCAAAAGCTCGCAGACGAGGGCATCGACATCCTCTGGTCCCCCCCGGTCGAAGAGGTCTACCCCTCCGGCTACCAAACCTACGTTCGTGTCGAGGACCTGGAAACCCGCCTGGACGGCGCCTCCCGCCCCGGCCACTTTCGTGGGGTCGCAACCGTGGTGTCCAAGCTTTTCCACGTCTGCGTGCCCCACCGGGCGTACTTTGGCCAAAAGGACGCCGCCCAGATAGCCGTGATCCGCCGCCTGGTTCAGGACTTGAACTTCCCTCTGCAAGTGGTGGTCTGTCCAATCATTCGGGAGCCGGATGGCCTGGCTATGAGCTCCCGCAACGCCTATCTTTCGGCGCCCGACCGCCAAGCTGCCACCGTCCTGTATCGTTCCCTCCAAACGGCCCAATCGCTCGACGACGCCGAATCCATTCAGCAGAGCCTGATCGCCACCATCTCCTCCGAGCCCCGCGCCAAGCTGGACTATGCCGCAGTAGTAGACCCCGACACCCTTCAACCGGCCGGCCAGGTGACCCGCCCAACGCTGCTGGCCGTGGCGGCATGGTTCGGCGGTACGCGCTTGATCGACAATGTCGTCGTGACCCCCTGAGCGCGTGTGCTAGAATCCAGCCAGCGGGTTCTTTATGCCTAATGAAAAATACGATGCTGTGGTAGTTGGCTCGGGAGCGGGCGGCGCCACCGCCGCTTATGTACTGGCCAAACACGGAATGAAGGTGATGCTGCTCGAAGCCGGGCGGATGCTGTCTCCCGGCAAGGACTTCAAGACGCACACCTGGCCGTGGGAGCTGCCGTTTCGCGGCGAAGGGAAGCCGGGCGAGTACGACGGCCTGTGGAAGATCAACGAGTACACCGCCCAGCTCTACACCAATCCGCGCCGGGACGTCTACCGCTCCGACCCGGAGTTTCACTGGACGCGCCTGCGCGGCGTCGGTGGCCGCACCAACACTTGGGGGCGCTCCTGCTTCCGTCATGGTCCGCTCGACTTCAAGAGCAAGACCATGCAGGGCTACAGCGAAGACTGGCCCATGACCTACGAGGAGCTGGAGCCCTACTACGACAAGGCCGAGATCCTGGTCGGGATTGCGGGCGCCAACGAAAACTATTTCAACATGCCGGACGGGAAATACTGCGGGCCGGCGCACCAGCCGCGCTGCACGGAGCTGTTTATCAAGGAGCGCGCCGCCCGCGTCGGGGTGCCCGTGGTCCTGGAGCGGACGGCGGTGTTGAGCGTCCCTTACGATGGCCGGCCCAAGTGCCACTTCTGCGGAGCGTGCGGCAACGGTTGCGACGTGGGCGCGCGGTTCAGCAGCCTGGACGTGATCATCCCCAAGCTGAAGAAGCTGCCGAACTTCACCCTGAAGACGAACGCGGTGGCGCACCAGGTGCTGGTCGACAAAGAGGGGCGGGCGCGCGGCGTTTCCTTCTTCGACGCCCTGACCAAGAAACACTATGAAATCGAGGGCAAAGCAGTCGTCCTGGCCGCCAGCACCGTCGAGTCCGGGAGGATCCTGCTGAACTCGAAGTCCCGCTTCCACCCCAACGGGATGGGCAATTCCAGCGGCCTGCTGGGGCATTACCTGATGGATACTACCAAGTCCGGCCCGGTGGCGGGCCTCGCGCCCCAATGGAAGAACCGGGCCCGCGCCAATGAGGACGGAGCGGGCGGCGGTCACGTGACCATCCCGCGCTTCAACTACAAACGGAAGGACAATTTCTACGGCGGGTACTTCATTCTAGGCGGCTCGCATTTCTCGCGCGGCGTGGGCGGGGCTGCCGGCGTGCCCGGCTGGGGCCAGGACCTGAAGAAGACGATTCGCGAGAACTACGGCACGTCTATCGGGTTTCGCGGGTACGGCGAGCGGCTGCCCGACTACGACAATTACTTCGAGATCGATCCCGATAATAAGGACGCCTTCGGCATTCCCCAGGTGCGCTTCCACGCCGGCGTCAAAGACAACGACCGCAAGATGATGGAAGACATGTACGGGTGGATGGAGCAGATCCTGCGCGCCTGCGATGCCGAAATCCTGCCCTACAAGAAGTACATTGAGCCTATGGGCGACGCCACCCACGAGGCCGGCGCGGCGCGCATGGGCGACAATCCCAAGACCAGCGTTCTCAATCCCTACTGCCAGTCCCATGATGTGAAGAACCTGTTCGTCACCGACGCCAGTTGTTTCGTCACCAGTCCCGGCACGCACGGCATCACTACCTGGATTATGGCGCTGGCCTGGCGCGCCTCCGACTACCTGGCGGACAAGATGAAGAAAGGGGAAGTCTGATATGCCGGTGAACCGCAGAACCGCTCTGAGCCTGCTGGGGCTGGGCGTGGTGTCGTCGCGCCTGGAGGCGGCCCACCAGCACCTGGCCGCGCTGCAGGCCAGTCCCCAAACGTATCGGCTGCAGTTTTTCACCCCGCAGGAGTACGCCCTGGTGGACCAGGTGGCGGAGATGATCCTCCCGGCCGACGACCGTTCGCCGGGGGCCCACGAAGCCCAGGTAGGGTACTACATCGACCTGCTGGCAGCCCACAGCTCCGCGGCGGCGAAGGCCGACTGGAAGGCGCGCCTGGCCGCGTTCGAGAAGCTGGCGGTGGCGCAGGGCGGCGATCAGGCGGCGGCGCTGCGGGCGGTGGCGTCTCAGGAAAACAATCCCGGCTCTCCGGCCGAACACTTCTTTGTCGACATGAAGAAGGCCACTCTCTTCGGTTACTACACCAGCCGGATCGGGTTGCTGCAGGAGCTGGGTTACAAGGGCAACGAGGCGCTGGCCAATTTCCCCGGATGCACGCACCCGCCGGGAACCCATCGATGATAACGCCGATCGCGCTGGCTGCCGTACTGCTGCTGCCGCCGGTAGTGGTGGTTGATACTCCCCGGCTGGTGTTTCATGTCTCTCCCCTCACCGCCACGGGTGACCTGACGCACCAGACCCGCACCGCGCTCCAGTCTCTACTGCGGAAGTCCGGCGGCGCCCCTATCGTGAAACTGCGGGCCTTCGTCACTGAGCCCGGACCGGCGGACGGCGTTAAGGCGGCGGTGGACCGGGTGGTCTCCAAACGCCGGATGCAGCCACCGGTGCTGACGGTGGTGCGGGTCGGAGGCCTGCCCCTCGACGGCGCGAAGGTCGTACTGGAGTCAACGGCGCTGGCCAAGCGCGCTGTGAACCCGCAGGGGTTGGCGTGGGTCGCGGGCCAGCCGGCCTCCACCGAGAAGCCGGTGCCGGAGATGGCCCCGCTGATCGAGCAGTCCATCGCGGCTTTGCGGACGGCCCACAGCGGGGCCGGCCTGGAAGCAAAGGACATTCTGCGGGTGACGTGTTTTGTGAGCTCGCTGGCCGACATCGGCGCGGTCAGGAGCCGGATCGCGAGAGCCTTCCCGCAGGCGGCGGCGAACTACGTACAGCTGCAGCGCCCGGCTGCGCGCGGGCTGGTGGAGTGCGAAACGGCCGGCCGTTTGCGGGCCCCGCCGGGGGAGGCTTTGAAGCTGGTGAATCCGGAGGGCCTTCCCAAGTCTCCCAACTACTCGCACGTCGCCCTAGTAGGGGCCTCGCGGGTGGCCCTCACGGGGCAGCAGATCGTGGGGGGCTTAGAGGATTCCGCGGCGCGCGTGGCGTTCGAGGAGATGGCTAAGGCCCTTGAACAGGCGGGCGCGTCCATCAAGAATGTGGCTATGTCCGGCCTCTACCCGGTGTCGCCGGCCGCCTCCGATCTGGCGCGCAAGATCCGCTTTGAGTTTTACGACCGCTCGCGCCCGCCGGCCAGCACGATGCTGGTGTTTGCAGGCTTGCCGGCGGAGGGCGCCTCCTTCGCTATAGACATCGTGGCGCCGGTCCGGTAGGTCCCCACCGCAATTCACCACCAAGACACCAAGAACACCAAGAACCCTGGTTCTCTTGGTGTTCTTGGTGTCTTGGTGAATTGCGGGGGGTTAAAACTCCACCTTCAACCCGAACTGCAGGATGCGTGGTCCGGAATCTACGGTGGTGATCCTCCCAAACGCGCTGCCGCCTACGCTGCGGTCCGGCAGGCCTAACTGCGGCCGGTTGAAGGCATTGAAGAACTCGGTCCGGAAATTCAGCTTGGCGCTCTCGCGGAACTTTAGGGGTACGCTGCGGGAGATACTGAGGTCGGTGTTATAGAAAGCCGGCCCGCGAAGCACGTTGCGGCCGAGCGTGCCGTAGGTGCCGGGCGCCGGCTGCACTACCGCGGTGGTATCGAAATACCTGGCGATCTGCTCGCCCCGGCTGCGGCCGCTCGGCAGGAACAGGTTCCCCACCAGGTCCGGGTAGGGGCTGCCCGCTCCGGCCGCGCGGTCGCCGGAGCTGGAAAGGCTGAACGGCCTCCCCGACTGCAGCGTCACGATGCCGCTCATCTGCCAGCCGCCGAGTATCGCCGCGACCGGCTTGGAGGCGAGGGACTTCCCGGGCAGGTCCCAGACAAAGGACGTGACCAGGCGGTGCGGGTGATCGTTGTCGGCCACGCCGCGCGTGCTGAAGAAGTTGAACGGGTTGGGAATGATGTTGTCCAGCACGTTGTTGTTCCGCGAGTTGTAGTCGATGTTCTTCGACCACGTGTAGCTCAGCAGCACGCTGAAACCCTTGCTGTAACGCTTGTTCAGCGAGGTTTGCAGCGAGTTGTAGATCTGATTATGTCCGGTGAAGAGGGTCATAATCCTCTGGTACTTCGACCGGGGCCGCCGCGCGTCGATAGTGGCCTGGTTTTGGGCGAGGGTCCGGGAGAAATCGTAGATCGGCGCGTTCTGGTCGGCATCGGCCATCAGGTGCGTAGCCTTGGTTCCGACATAGCCCAGGCGCAGCAGCCAGTCCGACCGGAGCTTGCGCTCAATGGTCAGGTTCCAGTTCTGCACATACGCCTGGATGAACTTGGATTCGAGGGCCGTGGTATCGAACGGGATTTGAAACGGCGTCTTGGGATCGAAGTCCCCGGAAAACGGAAACAGGTTGAAGTTCTCGCGGCCGCGGTAGGGATCGTCGAAGTTGCCGTCGTTGAACTGCACCAGGAAGCTGAACGGGGTCTGGGCGTTCATGTTATTGAGCAGCCACATCTCCGGGGTATCGTAAAAGATGCCGTAGCCGCCGCGAATGCTGGTGGACCCGTCGCCCTTCACATCCCAAGCGAAGCCGAAGCGGGGGCCCAGGTTGTTGAGATCCGAGCCCGTGCCGGCTTTAGGAACGGTAAACCCGGACACGTTGTCGCCGGGGAAGAACAGTCCGGGAGGCGCGTTGACGAAATGCGGCGAGACGGTGCCCTTGGCGTATTCCTCGGGGCGGAACTGCATGCTGCGGTCCTTCAGGTCGGTGATGGGGGTGTAGGGCTCCCAACGTATGCCGAAGTTCAGGGTCAGACGGGACGAGAGGCGGAACGTATCGCCGCCGTAGAAGCCCTGGTAGTGGTGGCGGCGGAACTCAATCTCGCCGTTCGATTGCCGGAACTGCGACATGGCGCCGAGGACGTAGTCGGCCTGGTCGAAGCCGCTGAACCGGCCGTTGAACCGGTAGAGTCCAGAGCCGTTGAATACATTGTATTCATTGTATCGGGAGGTCATCAGCTCCGCGCCCCAGAGGAAATTGTGGCGGCCCCGGGTCCAGCGCCAGGAATGGGTGAACTCGAAGTTGGTGCGGGCGAAAATTGCCGGGCGGGTGGTACTGAGGCTTAGCCCGCTGGTGCCGTTGATCGCGAGGTCGATCTCCTTGGAAGAGGGGTGTATCTTCACGCCGAGATCGGCAATCGACACGGGGAAATCCATGGTGCGGTTGCCCACCTCGCGGGCCATCGTGAAATGCGTATCGGCCACCAGCGTGGCGCCGGGGATGTAGGTGTAGCCCACCGTGGCGTTCTTCGTGTACGCCGAAAGCCCCCGCCGCTGGGAATGGATGTTATTGGGGATCATCAAACGCGGGTTGAGAAAATCCTGGTGGAAATAGCGGCCGATGAAGCTGTGCTTCATGTTGAGCCGGTAATCGCCGCGTATCACCTCCTCGTCGGTATCTTCCTTGGAGAACAGGCCGAAACGGGTGAAGCCGTCGGCGTCGGGGAGCGGAGAGTATTTCAGCAAAGCCTGGGCGGCGGGCGACAACCGCGACTGGGGAATGACGTTGCGAGGGAAAGGGTCTCCATTGAGCGGGTCGCGGACGACGATGGGGGGATTGCGCGAGAGAAGCGAGGAAAAATCCCCGGTGCGGAAGGGGGCGGGCATGGTGAGCTGGCTGGTGCCGCCGGCCAGGCTGCGCAGCCAGGTGCGCTGGTAGCCGCCGAACAGGAATAACTTGTCCTTCAACACCGGACCGCCCACCGTGAAGCCGCCCTGGTTGCGCTTCAATTGATCGGGCAAGCGGGAGAAGAATCCGTTGGCGTTCGCCGCCGTGTTCCGAACAAACCAGAACGCGCCGCCGTGTAACTGGTTGGTCCCGCTCTTGGTCACGATGTTGACCGCTCCGCCGGAGCTCTTCCCGACCTCCAGACCCATGTTGGCCGTCTGCACGCTGAACTCCTGCACGGCGTCGGGAAACGGAAAGGCCAGGTTGGCGTTGAACAGGTTGTCGTTGTTGTCGCCGCCGTCGAGCGTGTACTTGATGTTGTTCTGCCGCGAGCCGTTGACTGAAAGCTCCTTGCTGCCACGGGCCGAATAGGAGCTGCCGTCGACGTCGCCGTTGACCCCGGTAGCCGCCTGCACGCCGGGTACGAGCAGGGTGAGGTCGGCCAGGTTGCGGCCGTTCAGCGGCAGGTCCACTACGCGCTTGGTGTCGACCGTTTCCTTCAAGGTGGCGTTGCTGGTCTCGACGGCCACCGCGGAAGCTTCTACGTTCACGATGGTGGTGACGTCGCCGACCTCCAGCCTCACGTCGACACGGAGGTTGTCGTTGACCTGTAACACGATGCCGGTCTGCTCGGATTTCTTGAACCCGGCCTGCTCCACCGAAATCCTGTACTCTCCGACCGGCAGCACGGCAAATAAGAACTGCCCTTCCGAGTTGGCCTCGGCCCTCCGGACCTGGTTGGTGGCCAGGTGGATAGCGGTGATCTTGGCGCCGGGGAGGACCGCGCCCTGGCTGTCCACCACGCTGCCGTAGATGCCGGCCGAACCTCGTTGCTGGGCGTGGAGGGCGAGGGTGGTCAGAGTCAAGAAGAGAGTCAGGAACAGCTTTCTATTAGTTGCTGGCATAGAGACGACCTCGTGATCGTAGTAGACCATTACGGGGCGTTTAGGTCAAGCGCTTTCGCCGCTAGGGTTTTCTCAACGGGGCCACGCTGACTTCCTTGAAGTACAGCACGGCGCGCTCGTCGTGGTTTTGGATGCCGATGTAGCCGGACTCGGGGCGGGGGCGGCGCTCGGGCTCGTAGGACTTGGTCCGCTCGGGGACCGGGGACACGCCGTCGTAGTCGGTGACCTTCACGCCGTTGACGTGGACGATGGTGCGGAGGCCGTCCAGCGTGATGTCGAGGGTGTTCCACTCCCCGGCGGGATTGGAGGGACGGGCCAGCGCCTTGGTCATCGAATAAAGCACGCCGGTGCAGTGCCAATCGTTGTCGCGGTCGTCGATCTGGACCTCGATGCCATAGTGGATGGCGTCCCGCTCCGTCTGGGGCTCGTTGGGGATGCGGATGAAGATGCCCGAGTTACCGTCCGGGGCGCTCATCTTATAAACCACGCGGAGCTTGGCGTTGCCGATCTTCTCGTGATACCAGAGCATCCCCTTGACGCCCTGAGTACGGATCATACCGTCTTCGACGCGGAAGCTTTCGTGGTCGACCCAGGACCAGCCGGTGAGGTCCCGCCCGTTGAACAACGGGCGGGAATTTGAGGATTTGAGGATTTGAGGATTTGAGAATTGCGGGAAGAGCGCGGCGGTGGCGAGTAGGGCGGTTCGGCGTGTCATGAGATTAGCTTCTGCCGGTTTTCGTAGATTTTCACGATCGCGTTGGCGATGTCGTCCATGTCCTGCCGGGCGCCGAGCAGCCATCCCTGATGGAAGCCGACGGTCTCTCCGACCAGCCGGTCCGATTCGGGGCACTCGTTGTCGGCCTGGTGGCCGGCGAGCTTCTTCTTCGCATAGATTCTCTGGTAGGCCTTGGACCGGAAGGCGTCCTCGAGAAATCCCTCTTTGTTCATGGGCTTGCCTTCGATGACCCCCAGACCGGCACTGAGCCGAATGCCCTCCGCGCGCATCGCAGCCATGAACCTGTCGCGGGACAGCCCCTCGAACTGCTCCTTCTGGTACCGAAAGCCGTAATAGTAGAAGGCGGTCCGGGTCACTTCCGGGTGGTCCGTCCGGGGAACGATTCCCGGTATCTGTTGGAGTTTCGCGCCGAGGTAGGCGGCGTTGTCGCTGCGCCGCTTGGATTCCTCCTCGAAGGTGTCCATCTGCGTCATGAGAATCGACGCCTGGTACTCCGCCATGCGGCACTTGCTCGCCACGATGGGGTGACCTTCGTGGTTTCTGGGCGCCATACTGCCGTGCGGGCGGCCCAGGTTGTGGAAGGAATAGCAACGGTCCATCAATTTTTCGTCGTGGCCGAGAATGGCGCCACCCTCGCCGCAGGTCAGGGCCTTGCCGTTCTGAAAACTGAAGCAGCCCAGGTCTCCGAGCGTTCCGACCTTCCGGTTCTTCCATTCCCCGCCGTGCGCTTCGCAGGCGTCCTCGATCACCTTGAGGTTGTGTTTCTTGGCGATCGCGTTGATGCGGTCCATGTCACAGATGCCGCCGATGATGTGAACCGGCAGAATGGCCACCGTGTTCCTGGTGATCTTGGCTTCGATCTTGGCGGGGTCGATTTGCCAGGTCGCCGCATCGATATCCGCAAAGACGGGCAGGGCGTTGGCGAGCAGAATCGGATGGATGGACGCCGCAAACGTGTACGGCGTAGTGATGACCTCATCGCCCGCGCCTATTTCGAGGCCGCGAACAGCGGTGATGATCGCGGTTGTTCCGCAGGAGGTGGCGATGCAATACTTCGCCCCCATGAGCCGGGCGAAGCGCTTCTCGGCCTCGGCCACCACCTTGGCCCGGGACCAGACGCCGCTGCGGAGGACGGGCAGGATCGCCTTCTCGTCGGCCTCGCGAAAGTTGGGCCAGCGGGGGAACGGCGCCGTCCGAACCGGCTTGCCGCCAAGAATGGCCGGAAGGCCGGCGCTGCCGTCGGTGGCCGCGGCGTAGCTTCGAGGCCGGGCGGCCAGAGCAGCAGTGCCGATGGCCGCGGTTGTCAGGACGTCTCGACGCGTCAGTTTTCTGTTCTCCATTTTCGTGTTCCTCCTAACCGACTTCAGGTGAGCCAATTATTCCATGCCCCGGCCCCTCGCTGCAACTCTAGAATGCCCCGGCTCGACGCCGACGACGTGGCGCCGGCTTCAGCCAGCCGCGTCGAGACTCGTCTCGACCCCTGTCCCGTGCACCAGCGGACGCCGAGACGAGTCTCAGCGCCGCACGCAGGAGTGCGTGCGCCACGTCATAGCCGCCAATAAGCTCCAATCCCCTTAGATGAATAGCGGCGCCGCGACCAGAGTGATGGTCGACAGCAGCTTGATCAGCACGTGAAGGCTGGGGCCGGCGGTGTCCTTGAAGGGATCGCCGACGGTGTCGCCGACCACGCTGGCTTTGTGGGCGTCCGAGCCCTTGCCTCCGTAAGCGCCGGTCTCGATGTACTTCTTGGCGTTGTCCCAGGCGCCGCCGCCGTTGTTCATCATCGTGGCCAGCAGGATGCCGCTGATGGTGCCCACCATGAGGAAAGCGGCAACCGACGTGGCGCCCATGGGTGCTCCGTCGGTCGAGGAAAAGTGTTTGAACACCAGTCCGACCACGACCGGTCCGGCGACCGGGAGGATGCCGGGCAGGACCATGGCTTTGAGGGCGGCCTTCGCTACCAGGTCTACGCAGGTGCCGTACTCGGGATCAGAAGTACCTGCCATGATGCCGGGATTGGCGCGGAACTGGCGGCGGACCTCTTCGATCACGGCCTGAGCCGCGGAGCCGACGGCTCGGATGGCCAGGGCGCTGAAGAGGAATACGAGCATGGCCCCCAGCAGAGCGCCGGTGAAGACGGGGACGTTGCCGATGTCGACCGGGAAGGCCGAGTCGAGCGGGCGGCCGAGGAGCTTCTTGACCTCAGTGATGTAGGCCGAGAACAGCAGGAAGGCGGCCAAGGCGGCGCTGCCGATGGCGTAGCCTTTGGTCAGGGCCTTGGTGGTGTTGCCGACCGAGTCGAGGCGGTCGGTGCGCTTGCGGACTTCCTCGGGCTGGTGGGACATCTCGACGATGCCGCCGGCATTATCCGTGATCGGCCCGAAGGTATCCATAGCCAGGATGTAGGCGGCCGTGGAGAGCATGCCCATGGTGGCGATAGCGGTGCCGTAGAGTCCGGCGGCCTGGGAGGAGACGGCCAAGCCGGCGTTGGCGCCCAAGTAGTAAGAGCTCATGATGGCCGCCGAGATGACCAGCACCGGGAGCGCAGTGCACTCCAGGGCCACCGAAAAGCCGGTAATGATGGTGGTGGCCGGGCCGGTGGTGCAGCTCTTGGCGATCTCGAGGACCGGGCGGTAGCGGTATTCGGTGTAGTACTGGGTAATCCAGACGAACAGGAAGCTGGTCACGATCCCGATGACGCCAGCGGCGAACAGGTGCAGATTGCCATTCAGCAGGATGTGAACCGAGACGTAGAAACCGGCCATGGCGATGATCGTGGTCATGAGGTAGCCGCGGTTGAGGGACTTCATGGGGTCCTCATCGCCCTTCACGCGGACGGTGAGGACGCCGATGATGGAGGCGATCAAGCCGAAGGCCCGGGCGATCAGGGGGAACAGCACGCCCTTGAGGCCGAAGACGGGGTAGAGGGAGACGCCGAGGATCATGGCGCCGATGTTTTCGGCGGCGGTGGATTCGAACAGGTCGGCGCCACGGCCGGCGCAGTCGCCGACGTTGTCACCGACCAGGTCGGCGATGACGGCGGGGTTGCGGGGATCGTCTTCGGGGATGCCGGCCTCGACTTTGCCGACGAGGTCGGCGCCGACGTCAGCGGCCTTGGTATA
>JBGOUV010000133.1:0-15784 GCA_041477815.1 Terriglobia bacterium
AGCGTCTTGCCCAGGCCGGGGACGCCTTCCAGTAGTACATGGCCGCCGGCGAGCAGGGCGATGATCACGCCGTCCACCACTTCCTGGTGGCCGACTATGATCTTGCCGATCTCGCTGCGGATGAGGTCAATTTGCTGGGTGATGTGGGAGAGAGAGTTGTCGGAGGGCACCGGTTATTTTTTTTCCGCTTGTCGAATCTTAGAGTAGTATTCCTTAATATACGCCTGGTAGGCCAGGGGAATCTCGTCACGGGAGACCTGTCCGCCGGCATCGCGGTGGTCCCCCTGCTTGGCGCTGAGGGGGGTGCGGAGGGACTGCTTGCCGGATTGGGCCTCCACGGTGACCTCGCCGGTCACATTCTGGGCGCGGCGGCCGTAGAGTTCGGTGAGCTTGCCGAGGGCTTCCTGCTGGAGCGCGTCCTGGATGGCCTTGTCGCCTTCCTGCTGGCCGGCGCCGTCGCCGGACGAACCTTTTTGGCCGCCGTCGGAGGCTTTGGCCCCGCTCTTGGCCGACGCGCCCTGGCCGGTGGCCTGCTGATCGCTTTCAGCGCCCTCGCCCTCGGCGCCCTGCTCGCCGCCGGGCTGCGGTTGGCCGGAGCCTTTTTGTCCCTCGCCCTTGCCCTCCTGCTGCTCGCCGGCGTTGGACGGCGAGCCCTGCTGGCCCTGCTGCTTGCCGTTGCCCTGCGGCTTCTGCTGGAGCTTCGAGAGCATGTTGTTCATGGCCTCGCGCAGCTTGGAGAGCATTGAGTTGGCCTCGGCGCCGGCGGCCGACTGGTTGGAGTTGCTGGACGAATCCTGGTTGCTGCCTTGCTTGGTGTCGGGCTTGGAGAGGCCGTTCTTGGCGTCGCGCTCGAGCATGTCTTCATAGGACTGAATGGGCATGTCGTCACGGTCGCCGGCGCCGGGTTCGCCGAACGGATCGCTGGCCGAAGTATCCTCGGGGTTTCCGGAGGGCGGCCGTCCGGCCTCGGGATCGCTGGTGGCCGCGGCGCCGGGCTTGGCGGGGTCCTCGCCGGGCTGGCGGTCGGCGGCGATCAGGCTCTCCGGAGTCTCAATCGGAATGCCCTGGGGCTTATTCTTGGCCTGGAGTTGCTCCTGGGGCGCCTGGTGTTGTTTGGGCAAGGTCCCGTCGGGGTTAAGAGCTTGCTGGATGACGCGGGCCAGCGGCTGGTCCACGCGGAAGGGTTTCTCCAGGAAAAATCGTATGGCGCAGAGCGTGGAGGCGACCACCAGGACGCCGGCCAGCGCGTAGAGCGAGCGGGGGGCGGCGACGGGGAAGACGTCCTCGATGGGGGCGGAGGCGGCCACGCCGGCGGCGGCGCGGCGCTGCTCGTCGGCGGCGGTGGAGGTGGTGTCGAGGAAGTAGACGGCGGTGGAGATCTGGTCGTGGGTGGCGAGCCGGAGGTCCAGGGTTTGGGAAACCTGGTAGGGAGTGGGCCGGCGCCGGTAGAGACGCCAGCCGGCAAAGGCGAGTCCGGCGAGTACGAACAGGAGGAGCAGGGGCCAGGCGAACCATTGGCGGCCGGTCAGTAGCAGCAGGACCGGGCCGAGGAGTGCAATGGCGGCGGCCCAGGCCGCTTCCTGCAGGGTCTGGTTGAGACGTACTCGGCGGCCGGCGCGCCCGACGGCGGCGGTCAGTTGGTCTCGATCCTGGTCAGCGGCTGGCATGGCCTGACATCATTATAGCGCGCCCACCCGACTGCACCCACCAGTCTGCACCCACCTGCTTGCACCAAACCGCGACGGTGAGGGAGTTCACATGGCCATGCGGCTACAACGAAAGATGAAAACGTGGGGCGGCCCGTGACCGGCTTGGTGCACCCACCGCCAGGCCGGGCCAGGGGGCCCGGCGCGGCCCGGGGGAGCCGCCCCACATTCGCAGAAGAGCGGTTGCTGCGAGCGTCCGAACCAACCGCTCCTCACGGTCACGGCTGGTGGCGCAGCCAACCATGGCGCAGGGCCAGCTCGTCGCGGGTAGCGTCGGGCTTTTCTTCGATCCGGTAGGCTACCCGGCGCGAGAAGGCCGGCGTGACGGATAGAGTCCGCCTCTCCCCGCGCCGCTCGATTTCTACCGCCACCGGCGCCCCTGGCTTGGGGTCCAGCAGCAGCAAAGCCGCCTCCAGAGACCGGTCCACCGGCCGCTCGCCGAGCGAGACGATCCGATCGCCAGGGCGAAGACCGGCCTTCTCGCCCGGTCCGCCCGGCTCGACAAAGGTGACCGGCAGGCCCACGCCGGAAGCGCGGCCGGCGTCGGCGCCCAGCGAGGGCGCCTCGCTTACCTCGGAGCGGAGCCGGTAACCGGCGTAGCCCAGGAAGGTGTCCCATTCGACGGGCGCGGCGCGGCGGATCAAGCGGTCGAACAGATCGCCAAGATCGTGGCCGGCCGCTTCCGAGACCAGCCGCCTCAGGGCGGCGCCGTCCTCGAAGAACTTGCCCTTCTGGGCGTAGTCGGTGTTGAGGCGGCGCAGGACGTCGTCGAGACTGCGCCGGTTGCCGGAGTGATGCCGGATGGCCAGGTCCAGCAGGTAGCCGGCCAGCTCGCCCTTGACGTAGTACGAGACGCTGCGGGCCGGGCGGCGGTAGGAGGCGTAGCGCTCCAGCCAGGCCGAGATGCTGGATTCTTCGGCGGACTGGGTCAAGCGGGCGGGAGCCTGCTCGTAACGGGTAATGTCACCGCCCAGGGCCAGCAGGAAGGACGCCGCGTCCAGCAGTCCGGCCTGGAGCTGGATGTAGGACCCGTAGGTAGAGGTCACCCCCTCGCAAAACCAAAGAGAGGGCGTAATGTTCTCGCGGGTGTAGTCGACCGGTTCGAGCGACTGCGGGCGGATGCGCTTGACGCTCCAGAGGTGGAAGAACTCGTGGGCGGTGATGCTGGAGAGAGCGCAGTCACGGCAGGGGGCGCGGGCGTCGATGGCCGTGCCGTTGGCGTGCTCCATGCCGCCGCCGCCCCCGGGGCGGAAGTGATAGAAGAAGGTGTAGGAGGGAAAGGGAACGTCCTGCATGATGTCGGTGGCGGCTTGGGCGATCTTACGGGCGGAGGCTTCCAGAAGCGGGAGGTCGTAGTCGGCGGGGTCGGCGTCCACCACCAGGCGCAACCGGCGGCCTCCGACGGTGAAGCTGGTCTCGGCAAAGGCGGAGATTTCGGCGGGCGCGTCGACCAGCTCGTCGTAGGTGCGGGCCTGGAAGACACCGTCGCGGTGGGGCAGTTCGAGAGCGATCTTCCACTTGGCCGGGACATTGCGGAAAACCAGGCCGATCGGCTCCCGGAGGCGGTCGACCGGATAGATCAGGACCTGGGCGAAGTTGAGGAAGACGTGACGTTCGGAGGCGTTGGCGCCGAAGGGGCCGGGATTGTCCGCCCAATAGCGGTAGCGAACGCGGACCCGCTCGCCCGGCGCCGCCTCCACCCGCCAGCGCGAGGGGGCGAGGAGACGATGGGGCCGGGAGGCCTCGAAGGTGGTCACGTACTGGGAGAAATCGCGGATCTGGTAGGTGGCGTTCCACACCGGCATCTGGAAGTCGCACGCGGCCGAGCGGCAGGTAGTCTCGACCGTGATGAGGAGGGTCCGGGCGGAGGCCTGGGAGAGGTCGATTTCGTAGCGGGTGTCGGCGGCGGATGCGACGAGGCACAGCAGTGCCGGCAGCAAGCGCATCCGCCTATACTAGCAGGTCATTTGGCCGAGCGAGGGGGTCGATTAGCTTAACCATGGTCTGTGACTATGGTATGATGTCCCAGGGAGATCCGATGGAGCAGATGGCGATATCGGTATTCAAGGCGAAGTGTCTCGCCGTCTTGGAAAGGGTCCGACGCACCCGGCGCCCGATTCTGGTGACGCGGTTCGGCGAGCCGGTGGCGGAGGTCCTTCCGCCATCGACTCCGCCACGGCCGCCGAGCTGGCTGGGAGACATGCGGGGAACCGGGCGGATCGTCGGCGACATCGTGGCGCCCGCGGCGGAAGAAGGCGAGTGGGAGGCGCTCGATTCGTGAGGGTCCTGCTGGACACGCACATATGGCTATGGAGCCGGTTACAGCCGGAGAGGCTGACCGGGACCGTGGCCGCCACGCTGGAGAATCCGGAGAACGAGGTGTGGTTATCTCCGATCAGTATCTGGGAGCTGGCGCTTCTGGTGGAGAGGGGACGAGTGGTCCTGGACCGGGGAGTGGGGGCGTGGGTGGGGAAGGCGATGCAGGCGGTTCCGCTGCACGAGGCGGTCCTGACCCACGAAGTCGCCCTGGAAAGCCGTCGGGTGGATCTTCCTCACCGGGACCCGGCCGATCGGTTTCTGGCGGCCACGGCCAGAGTGTTCGATCTGACGCTGATCACGGCGGACGAGCGTCTGATCGGGGCTCCGGGGCTGTCTGTTCTTGCCAACCGTTAGGGTGGCAATTGGACAACTCCGCTAACGGCTGCGCGCTGAGGCGCTTCGCATGCCAGTCTGGTCGCGCCTGGCGGATTTCCCGGCCCGCTTCCAGCTCGGCGGTTCAGCACTGAGTTTCACCTCCGACTCAAGCGCGTACACCACTTCCGCCAGAGTGCGCACCGTCATATTGGCCCGGCCGCTCAGCAGTTGCGTCACCCAGACACGGGACTTGTCCAATCGCCGGGCCAGTTCCGCCTTGTTCACCTTTTGCTCGGTCATCCGCCGGGCAATCAGCTCCGAGGCATCGGTTACGAGGCTTTCGATGGCGAAGAGCTCCGGAATTCCGGATCTTGCATCAGAGCGTCATGCTGCATTTTCATCGCTTCCTCTTATCCCTCCTCTGCCGGAAACCGGGCCGCCCGCAGCATCCAGGTGAGACCCAGTCCCAACGCAAACCCGAGAGCGATGTTGTTGAGCCCCAGGCACGCGCCGGCCGTCACCAGCATGGGCAGCGCGTCGATGCGGCGGGTCTGGTCCCGAGCCACCAGGGCCAACTCCAGCCCGCTGAAGGCCAGCATCACCCCCAGCACGCTGGCCGGAAACGCCTGGCACAGGGCCATGAGCGACGCTCCCAACGCTACTGCTACTACTATCTTGACCGCCCCGAGGAACAGGATGGAACCATTGGTTCGCGCCCCGAAGCGGTGCTGGCCGGCCAGGCCTCCCGCTCCGTGACACATGGGCATGGCCCCGAACCACACCCCCACCAGGTTCATCAGCCCTACCGACACCGCCACCCGGCGCGGCGTCGCCGGCCGCTCGGGGAACAGGTCCACCGACAGGGCGCACACCGCGATTACGGAGTTCAGCGTCGTCAGCGGAATTTGCGGCAGCGCCGCGCGGGCAAAGCTGGTGCGGAAATCCATCCAGCCTGGCGGGGCCCAGTGGGGCAGGGAAAGGCTGAGTCCCAGCGTTCCCAGGACCTCCGGGTGTTTCCACACCGCCAGCGCCAGCCCCGCTACGAACAACACCAGCGCCGCCGGCACCCGCCGCGAGAAGAACAGCAGGATCACTACCAGCGCCCCGGCCAACCCGGTGAGGTAGCTGTCCGGCCCCACCCATTGTTTGGTACCCGCCACCATCTGCAGGGCCTTCATCAGCAGCGACAAGCCCAGCGCCAACTGCAGCCCCCGCACCACGCTCTTCGGCACCACCCGATTGAGCCACTCGATCCATCCGGTCAGCCCCAGCGCCAGGATCACCGCGCTCACCATCGCTCCGGCGGCTACGATCTGGCCGGGGGTGAGTCCTTCGGTGAGGGCCACGGCGGAGATGGCCTTCATCGGCTGGACGGCCATGGGAATGGCGAAGGTCAGCCCGGTTACCACGTTGAACGCCCCGGCGAAGAACAGGGCGGCCGAGAAGTCCAGACCGTTCTGCGCCGCCATGCCCACCAGCAGCGGCAGAAACGTCCCCAAATCGCCCAGCGATCCGCCGATCTCGTGACGATCGAGCCGCGCCTGTGCCAGCGTGTGCATCTTCCGTATCATGACACAGCTCTTTGGTCTGCCTTCACATACCGGCGCGTCGCGAAAGCTCGATTCGGTGACGCCTTCCGCCCAACCCGGCGACTTCGGCGACTTCAGGCGACTTCACGGCCCCCTTGCGCCAGTCGCGCTCGGCCAGTACACTGGTCAGGGGAAATGCTAGACCGACGAACCTTCCTGGCCGCCCTGGCGGCCGCGCCCCAGCGCAAATCACGCAAGGAGCCACGCAAAGCCGACATCCAACTGGTGCGCCTCGCCTCCACCCGCCAGGAAGGACGCATCACCTACGAAGGCGTCGTCAGGATCACCGGCGAAAGGCCGGTCACCGGGCTTACCCTGCAATTCGAGTTCTTCGAGTCGCGCCGCGTCCTGCTCAGCCAGCAAAAGATCCAAATCGACCAGACTACCCTGGCTCCGGGCGACGAGAAACAGTTCTCCTTACAGGGCAACGACGTCCCACGCGCCGTCAGCTTCCGCGTCCAGGCTTGCGACGCCGGCGGTCGAGACCTGAACGTGGCGGGCGAAGGCCCCTACCCCCTGGACTAACCAGTCGCTACGGCCCAGCCCGGGCTGCCCACCGCCCACTCGCCGCTACCCACTGCCGACCGCTGCCGGTAGGGCTGGAACCGGTATCCGACCCCGAAGATCGTCTCGATGTACTGGTCGGTGAAAGGGGCTAACTTCTTCCGTACCCGCCGGATGTGAACGTCCAACGTTCGCGTGCGGACCCCTTCGCTGTAACCCCAAACCTGCCGCAGCAGCGCGTCCCGGGGCACGATCTCCCCCGCGTTTTGCGCCAGCAACGCCAACAGCTCGTACTCCTTACGAGTCAGCGTGACCAGCGCGCCATCCACCTCTACCTGACGCCGGGCAAAACTAATGTTCAGGTGCGTATCTTCGTATCCGTTTAGACCAAGAAGCATGTGCTTCCCACCTCAATTCCGATGGTAAGGAGTACGCTCCGGGGAGTCGTTTTCGATTTGTAAAAGGTTTGTAAAAGGGGGAGAGGTGTAAACCCGCGAGCCCTCCCGGCCGATAGACCAGCAGAAACCGAGGAGACTACGCCGTGGAACAAACCGCCCTGCACACGATGATCGAGCAGTTGAGGAAGGAACTGGTGGAGATGCAGTACGCCATTCACGCCCTGGAAGCCCTGGCATCCGGGAAGCCGCGGCGGGGACGTCCACCCAAACTCGTGGCCGACTGGCTGGCGTCGGTAGGCAAAGGTCGAAGATCGAGAACCTAAAGCCGTTCACACCTGAACACCGTTCCGCCCGGTCGATGGGATAATGAAAAGGAGAGGCCGCCCCTGACCCCCAACGACTTCCGCATCGTGTGCGCGGTCTTTGCCGTGGCTTTCCTGGTGCTCATCGTTATCCGGCGCCTCGGCCGCACGGGCCGGTAGCCCGGGCTGGTGGTGTCCTAATTTCCCAACCCGGAAGCTGGAGCATATTGAGCAGCAAAATTCGGGCCTTCTCTGCGAGATAGGAGAAAGAGCATGGTCTCATCAGACGAAACATCTTGGGAACATAGTTTTCTCAGGCATGAGCGGATCTATCGATCCGATGGTCTCTCCCCGCCAAACCAAGGTGAGGGCCTTCGGCCCTGGCATTTTTTGTGGGGGCCCGGCTCCAGGCCTCGCCCCCAACCCATCGTCTCGAGGAGTCTGCGGCCGGTTATTCGTCGGTCGGGTTGCTCTCCCGCAGAGCCCGCCTCCGCTTCACCGGCTAGGGTTGATGGTACAGTAAAGCGAACCAGCCGCTCAACGACCTTTCAGCGAACGGCGAACAGAGGCTTAACTGGTTATCTCAGTCCAGGGGTCCACTTCATTAGGAATACGTGAACCTCTCCTTGTTCCAGCCGCAGTTCTACCTCCTCCACAAACCACCGTGTCGCAATCCCCAGGACCTGTTCGTGCAGTTCTCGATCTCGCAGGGCCCCCATTTTGCCATGCGCCCCATTCACCACTCTCTACAGGAACCGATCTCCTCCCACCCGCCCTCGTGTGCACTCATACCCACTGAAAAGCCTGAACTCCCTTATATGTGTATACTCATGGTCATGAATCGTCGTGAATTTCTCTATTCCGGGGGCTACGCTCTCCAGTCCGCCTTGCAGAAGCCCCGGCGCGTCGGGCTGATCGGTTGCGGCTGGTACGGCAAATGCGACTTGTTCCGGCTGATCCAGGTGGCGCCGGTGGAGGTCGTTTCGCTGTGCGATGTGGACAAGAACATGCTCGCCCAGGCCGCCGACCGCGTGGCCGAGCGGCAGGCGTCCAGGAAGAAGCCGCGCACCTATGCCGACTATCGGGAGATGCTGCGGGAGAAGAACCTGGACATCGTCCTGATCGCCACGCCGGACCACTGGCACGCCCTGCCCATGATCGCCGCCGTGCAGGCCGGCGCCGACGTGTGGGTGCAGAAGCCGATCAGCGTGGACGTGGTGGAAGGCCAAGCGATGCTGGCGGCGGCTCGCAAGTATAACCGGGTGGTGCAGGTGGGGACGCAGCGGCGCAGTACGCCTCACTTGATAGAGGCCCGCGACAACTTCCTGCGGACGGGAAAGCTCGGTAAGATCGGCTTGGTAGAGATCTACTGCTACTACCATATGCGCCGGCGCGGGAACCCGCCGGACACCGCTCCGCCCGAGTACCTGGATTGGGAGATGTGGACCGGCCCGGCGCCGCTGCGTCCGTACAACAGTCTGGCGCATCCGGGAAGCTGGCGCTCCTTCATGGAGTACGGCAACGGCATCGTGGGAGATATGTGCATCCACATGTTCGACATGGTTCGGTGGATGCTCGGGCTGGGGTGGCCGCAGCGCGTTTCCTCATCGGGCGGGATTCTGGTGGAGAAGGAGAGCAAGGCCAACATTACGGACACTCAGACCGCTACCTTTGACTACGACGATCTGAAGATCGTGTGGCAGCATCGCTCCTGGGGCCACCCGCCCGACCCTGCCTATCCGTGGGGGGCGACGTTCTACGGGGACCAGGGGACGCTGAAGGCGAGCGTCATGGGCTACGACTTCACGCCGCTCGAAAAGGGCGGCGCGGCCGTGCATAAGGACGTCACCTATGAGCTGGAGCAGTACCCCGAGGATAAGGCCGAGGAGCGCCTGGAGAAACACGTCGCCCCGGCCATCCGCTACCAGATGAAGGATTTTCTGGCGGCGATTGACGCGCGGCGGAAGCCAGTAGCCGACATCGAACAGGGCTACATTTCCACGGCGAGCTGCATCCTGGCGAATCTGGCGATGAAGACCGGCCGGACGCTGGCGTGGGACGCGGACAAGCAGCGCGTCAGGGGCGACGACGAGGCCAACCGGTTGTTGCGGCGGCCGTATCGGCGTCCGTGGGTGCATCCGGAGCCGGACAAGGTATGAGCCGACACGGTTGGCTAACGCTGGGGTTATTTTCGCAGGGAACTGGGTGAGTTGGCGCTGGGACAGTCACCGAGACTTTTTTGCACGGTTTAATTTTCTCGCATGGAAAATTTGCATGGCTTGGCCCTTGTACGCCTGAGAGTCCATATTGCTCGTAAGTTTTTCTGGTCACAAGACTTGGGCTCACCGCCAGGAAATTCAGAGATTACTGCCTCATTTGTAATCTCCGTTGCGTTTTGAAGCGATGGGATCGCCGCCGCCCGATGGGGCTCCGCGTGCAACATAGCGCCCGAGTTCAAAGACGGGAATGAGTAGCCCGGCCCCAGGTAGAGTGTGCGTGTTTCCGGGGCGGCCTCGGCCGCCCTAAAGAATTCCCACCCAAGCTGCAAAAGGGCCGCGCGAAAAGCCGGCCCCCGTTTGTGGGCGGGGGCCGGATGCTCGCGGCGCCCGGTTGGGGGCCGCAAGGTGTGTGTCGCACACGCCTGCATTATACCCCACCCGGATCCGCGAGCCAGCAAGCTCCCACAGAAGCTAGAGGAGTAGTGTGCAGTACACCTTAATAAAGGAGCTACAAAATGAGAACGACTCTGACCATGTTGGCAGTACTCGCACTGTCGGCGTTCCTCTGTACCTCGGCCTGGGCGCAAAACGCCCCGGCGGGGGCTGGCGCCGGCACCCAGGCGGTAATCCCGCTGACCGATCCGGTGGGGTTTACCCACGGCAACAGCAGCGCCGATTGCACCCTTCCCACGAGTCCGAATTTCGGTGTCGACTCGTATACCCTTACGCTGACGGCCCCGAAGGAAGTCACGATCGGCGCCGCCGACTGCTGCTGCATCGGTGACTACTACCAGACCTTCGTGAACGGCTCCACCTTCAACACCACGCCGAACCCGTTCACCTACTGCGCCGCCGGCACCGATCCCTGGGGTTGCGTCACGGGGACTTGCACTGCCTTAAGCAGCGGCAGCAGCACCGCGTGTTTGCCCGCCGGAACCTATTCGGTGGCGGTGAGGGGCAAAACGTTCGAGGGCCACACATCCGTGGAGATCGCCGCGGAATTGATGTGCCCGAACGCCTGGACCGACTCGATCAGCACGGCTCCAGTGGCCGACTGCAGTTGCGGAGAGCGGCAGGCCGGGGTCATCCTGCTGATGCCGGATGAGAGTTCGTTTCAGAATCACGGGAAATACGTGAGCGCAGCGGTAACGATCCTCGACTCCATGGGGGCCGTATCCGAGGAGTGCCATTCCTGCATTGTCAACCAGTTCGCCCGAAGCGTTCCCCAGGACGCCATGACGAGCTGCGGTACATTGTAGTTATAGTATACTGAATCACTGATCTAGTGGGGGATGAGAAGTCATCCCCCACTTCTTTGGAGGTGTTTTTTGAAGATATTACTGAGTTGGAGCGTGCTGCTATGGGCGCCGGCGGCGTTCTCGGGTCCGCAGGCCGCGTTCCAGGAAACCCGCTTCTCCGCCGGCCCGGTGGACCAGGGCCAAGTGGTCCGGCATGCCTTCCTGTTCCGGAACTCCGGGACGAGCGAGCTACGGGTGCGGGCGGTGACCCCGACTTGAGGCTGCACCATAGGCGACTTTGACAAAGTCGTCCTTCCTGGTCAGGAAGGCAAGATTACTCTAACTGTGGACACCAAGCAGGTGCGGGGGCAGTTCTCAAAAGCGGCGCGCGTGGAGTGGGATCATCCGGAACTTGCCCCGGTGATGCTGGAGGTGGCCGGGAGGATCCGGTACGCTGTGGAAGTCAGCCCGGCATCTCTATTCCTGGAGGGCTTTCCGGAAGAGCGCAAGACGGCGGCGGTCACCCTCACCAACCACGAGGACACGCCCCTGCGGGTCGCCGGGGTTCGCTGCAGCCTGCCGGAGGTGGAGACGGCGATCGAAGAGATCGAGCCTGGCCAGAAGTATCGCTTGACGGCCACGCGACGGGTGGATTTGCCGCGCCGGTCGATCCCCCGAGGCCTGGTGGAGGTGACGCTGGAGGACCCGGCGCGTCCCAAGGTCGATATTCCGGTTTATGTAGTGGTGAAGCAGAAGGTGAGCGTGAACCGGGGCGCAGTGGTGTTCCGCGGCGCGCCCGCCGGAGCCCCGCCCAAAGAGGTCACCGTACTGGTGGACAAGTACGGGGACCAGGAGTTTCGGATCAAGGGCGTCACCTGCGACTTGCCTTACGTGACGGTGGAGACTGTCGCACTTCCGTACCAACGGAATATCGCGGCGTCCGAGCTGAAGTTTGACTTGAAGGCCGAGCGGCCGGCCCAGCCCTTTGAGGGCAAAGTAGTGATTGAGACAACCGACCCGGAGTTCTCGCGCCTTACGCTGGCGGTAATGGGCCCCGGCCGGGCACCGGCGGTGGCGGCGGTACAGAAATGAGGACCATCATGAAACGAATCACTATCCTGGCGCTGGCCACCGCTCTGGCATTGGCCGCCGCCGATAACAGGCCCCGAAAGACGCTCGGCAGCGTTAACGGGCGCGAGATTACGGAAGAGGACATTCGCCAGAAGGCTCACGGCGCGCTGGCCCGCCTGGAAACCCAGATGTACCAGGTTCGCAAGCAGGCCCTGAGCGCCGTGGTGGCCGACTTCCTGCTGGAGGAGCAAGCCAAGAAAGAGGGGATGACGGTCGATCAGCTCATGAAGCGCGAGATCGAGACCAAAGTGGGCGCGGTGACCGACGCCGAGGTAGAAAAATTCTACGAGGACCGGCGGACCCAGATCCAGAAACCCATCGACGAAGTCCGACCCCAGATCGTCGAGGCGATCCGCGGTAACCGGGTAGCCATGCTCCGGGCCGACTATGTGAAGAAGCTGCGGGAAAGCGCGCGGGTACAGACGTCGCTGGAGGCGCCCGTGGTGGAGGTCCCGCTAGACGGCCAGAAGGCTTTCGCGCGCGGCAATCCGCGAGCGCCGGTGACCATCGTGGAGTTTTCCGACTACACGTGCGGTTACTGCGCCAAGGCCGAGACCGAACTGGCGCGGCTCCAGGAGATCTACAAGGACAAGGTGCAGTTAATCCTGAAGGACTATCCCAGGATGGAGGCCTCCGAAAAGCCCTTGCAGGCGGCCCACTGCGCAGGAGAGCAGGGTAAGCAGGCTGAGTACCACCGGGCCCTGTTCGCCAACCAGAAGGCGCTGGGGCAAGCAGAGACCCTCAACAAGCTGGCCGGCGAAGTGGGCCTGGACGCGCCGCGGTTCGCCGCCTGCCTGGACGAGGGCCGTTACGCGGCACGAGTGCGCCAGGACAAAGAGGATGGAGACCGGGCCGGGGTAAGCGGGACGCCGACGTTCTTCATCAACGGACGCATGCTCCAGGGCGCGCAACCGCTGGCGACGTTCCGTGAAGTGATTGATGAGGTGATTCAGGCGAAGTAAGGAATTTCAGACTGCGGAGGTTAACATGGGACATCATCCTTCTTTGCTTTTGCGTGGCGGGCGTCGCCTTTTCCCCCTTCTGATGGCCGGGGCGGCCGCCCTGTCTGGGGCGGATTACAAGATCGACCAAGGCCTGCTAAACACCTTGACGGACGACGAAGGGGCCGTAGCACCGTTTTTCGTAGTCTTCGGCGAGCGCCCGCTGCAGTTGAAGCAGGCCTATCGCATTCCGGACCGCATCGCGAGGGCGCGGTTCGTAGCTCAGGCCCTGGAGTCGGTTGCGAACCGGAGCCAGGCCGGAGTCCGAGGCTACCTCCGAGGACGCGGCGTGGCTTTCACTCCCTTCTGGATCGAGAACAAGATCTACGTGCCGCAAGGAACGCTGGAACTGGCGCGGGCGCTGTCACAGCGGCCCGAGGTGGTGGCGATCCTGCCGGAAGTCATTCACGTTATTCCACCGCCGCAAGTCGGAAGCGGGTCCTCCATCCAGGCTATCGAGTGGGGTATCAGCAAGATCCGTGCGCCGGAGGTATGGAGCACCGGCAACAAGGGGCAAGGAATCGTGGTGGCCAACATCGATACGGGTGTGCAGTACACCCATCCGGCCCTGACCAGCCAGTACCGTGGCGCCGGCGGCACTCATCTTGGGAACTGGAAGGACCCGTACGGTCTGTGTGGCAGTACCCCGTGCGACAACAATGGTCACGGGACCCACACCATGGGGACCATGGTGGGTGATGACGGCGCCGGCAATCAGGTGGGCGTGGCGCCCCTGGCGAAGTGGATCGCCTGCAAAGGCTGCCGCACCAACTCCTGCTACGATTCCGACCTGATCGCCTGCGCCCAGTGGGTTGTGAATCCAGACGGCGCCGCTCCGCCGCACATTGTCAACAACTCCTGGGGCGGCGGCGGCCACAATCCCTGGTACCAATCCTATGTTCAGAGCTGGGTGGCCGGGGGCCTCTACCCCGCGTTTTCCAACGGCAACAGCGGACCTGGCTGCACTACCTCCGGTTCGCCGGGGGACTACCCGGAGTCGATCTCGGCGGGAGCTACAGATATCAGTGATACTATCGCTAGTTTCTCTTCCCGCGGCCCGTCGCTGTTCGGAGGGATCAAACCGGATCTGAGCGCGCCGGGGTACAACGTCCGGTCGAGCTACCCGCCCAGCACCTACGCGACCTTGAGCGGCACCTCGATGGCCAGCCCGCACATAGCCGGAACCGTGGCCCTGGTGTGGGCAAGTTCCGGTCTGGTTGGAAACATCGCCGGCACCGAGCAGGTGCTGAAGGACTCGGCGGTCGTTCTGACCACGTCGCAGACCTGCGGAGGGATTTCGGCCGGTACCAGCCCGAACAATACCTATGGCTGGGGCCGCATTGACGCCAAGGCGACCGTCGACAGGGCCGGCGGCGGGCCGCCCAACCAGCCGCCCAGCGTCACGATCACTGCGCCGGGCAATGGGTCCTCTTTTCCCTGCGGCAGTAGTGTCACATTCACCGGAACGTCCAGCGACCCGGACGGGCCGGACCCTGTCATACAGTGGAGCGACGATGGAGCTGGATTTGGCTCCGGGACCTCCGTGATCAAGCCCTACGCCTGCACGACCGCCGACATCAAGACCCATACGATCGTGGCCAGTGTGACCGACGCTGGCGGTTTAGGCGACACCGACACCATTAATATTACGATTTACGATCCCAGCGTCCCCGCCGCGCCCACCAACCTCACCGCTGCTGTCGTGGGGCCGAACGTGAACCTGTCCTGGACGGACAACTCCACCACCGAGAGTATTTTCCGAGTACAGCGCAAACTGAAGAGCGTCTGGAGCGACCTCGCCACGGTTCCGGTCGATACCATCAACTACACGGACCTGAATCCGGGCAAGGGCAACTGGCAGTACCGGGTGCGTGCGGAAGGCGTCGGCGGGCAGTCGGCGTGGTCCAATTCGGTCTCCGCTCGGGTCAGGTGACCAGGGGCCGGGGTTTATGGGCGTTTGCTCTGCGCGAAGCGGTACAGGCGCGACCGTGTGCGGACGTAAAGGCCGTCGTCGAGCGGCGCCGGGGTGGCGTAGACTTCGTCGTCCAGGGCGTTCACGGCGAGGATTTCCCAGGGGGCGCCGGCCTGCAGGACTACGGCCTTCCCCTCCTGGCTGATGAGGTAGATCTTGCCGTCCACCCCGACAGGAGAGGAGTAATAGGTGCCGAGGGCGCCGGCCAGGCGGCCCTGCTTGAGGATGGCGCCGGTCTGGGGGTCGAGGCTGGTGAGGATGCCGCCGTCCTTGATGATGTAGAGGACGCCCTGGTAGAGCAGCGGCGAGGGGACGTTGGGGAGGAATTTCTGCATGCGCCAGAGGACGTTGGTATTGGTCAGGTCGCCCCGGCCGCCGTGGCGGATGGCGACCAGGGTATTGCGGGCGGAGCGGCGGGCGCGGTAGAAGTTCCACTCGCGCTCGTTCCACAAGCCGTCTTTGTCGAGATCGACGGTCGACCAGGTCGGTGGATACCAGGGCTTGGGCAGCTCATTGGGGCCGATCTTTCCGTCGTGATTGGCGTCGAACTTCTGGATGACCTCGGCGAAATCGGGCAGCGACAGTTGCTCGCCGGGATCGGCGCCGGGCGCCCAGCCGTTGAAGTAGAGGACATCGCCGACGACGACCGGCGCCGACTTGACCTGCCAGGTGAGTCCCCGCACCCACCAGAGCCTTTCGCCGGTGTCGATCGAGTAGGCAATGATCTGGTAAGAGCCGGGGACGATGAGCTGGTTGCGATAGACGATGGGCGTCGAGAAGCTGTGGGTCACTTCCGCGCGCTCGGTCTTCCAGGCCACGCGGCCGTCGTCTTTGTTGACCGCGAGCAGAAAGGCGTTGTTGTCCTGATCGCAGACCTGCAGCAGCTTGCCGCCGGCGAGAACGGGTGAAGCGGCCATGCCGTGCAGGTTGGTGAAGGGCCCGAGCGGCATGCGCCAGCGCTCGTTGCCGTCGGGTCCGTAGGAGACGAGGCCGAAGTCGCCGAAGAAGGCGTAGACGTTGCAGCCGTCGGTGACGGGGGTGGGCGAGGCGCGGTCGTTGAGCTTGTTGAGGCGCTCGGCGCGCTGGGCGG
>JBGOUV010000180.1:0-13314 GCA_041477815.1 Terriglobia bacterium
GTAGGGGGCGTCGATGAGCACGAAGGGCAGACCGGCGGCCTGTGCCGCCTCGAGGTCCTTGTCCGTGTCTCCCACCAGGAACGACCGGGCCAGATCCAGGCCGTGCCGGCGCGCTGCCTCCAGGACCATGCCGGGCTTCGGCTTGCGGCACAGGCAGGCGTCCCGGTCGTCGTGGCAGCAGGTCAGGATGTCGTCCACCGGGATGGCCGCCCGGAGCCGCTGATGAAACTCCTCGAGTAACGCCGGATCGAGGGTTCCGCGCCGGACCTCCGGCTGATTGGTAATGACTACCACGACGAACCCGGCGGCGCGCAGGGCGGCCACCGCCTCCGCTCCGCCCGCGAGCAGCTCGAAGTCCTCGCGCCGCAGCGGGGCGTAGGCGAGGTTGTCGCGGATCAGGGGCCGCACCAGCACGCCGTCCCGGTCCAGGAACACCGCCGGCTTCAGCATGATTATCTTGCTGCCCACTCGGTAGCCGCCAATTCTTGCTGCCGCCTCCAGGGGAAGTTGGAATTTCCGCCCGGCCCGGTAGCAGTCCTCGACCAGCCGCAACACGGCGAGCGAATCGCTTACATCGCCGAGCGGCCGGCGTCCCTCCTGGAGGGCCGCGGTGAACTCCGCCCATTCGTCGGCCCAGCACTGCTCCGGGTTAGAGAATTCCCGGGTCTCGATTTGCGGCACGCCGAACTGCTCCGGCCGCCGAATGGTGGTCAACCGCTCCGGTCCGTAGCTCCCGCCCAGTCCCTCCACCAGCAGTGACCCGCGCTCGCCCACCGCTTCAAACTGAAACTTGTTCTTCCACTCGACCAGCGACACCAGCACCGACGCCGTCACGCCCGACGCCGTCCGGAGCAGGCAGAAGGCCGTGTCTTCGAGCGGCGCGATCCCCCAGAACTCGGTCGCCACCACCGCCTGAACGCTGGTGAACTCCGCGCCGGCGAACCAGCGGCACAGGTCGAGCAGGTGAACGCCCTGGTCCAGCAGTTGTCCACCGCCCGCAATCTGGGGGTCCGCGCGCCACTCCTTCTCGAGCCCCAGGCGCCCGCCGTGTCCGTGACGGGCGACCAGGTGGAGGAGTTTTCCGATCTCTCCGCCGTGCAGAAGCTGGTGCGCGCGGTGAATGGCCGGATGGAACCGGTAATTGAATCCAGCCTTGCAGACCACCCGGTTGCGGCCGGCCAGCTCCACCACCGGCTCGAGTTCCGCGGCGTTGCGCGCCGCCGGCTTCTCCACCAGGACGTGTTTGCGCGCCTCCACGGCCGCCAGCGATATGGGCGCGAGCAGATGATTGGGCGTCGACACGATGACGCAGTCCACCTGCGGGTCCTCGATTGCTTCCTTCCACTCCGCCGCTACCCGCGCGCCGCCGGCGATCTTCGCGGCCAGTTCGGTTTGGGGATCGACCACCCACTCCACGCGGCCTCCGGCCCTCCGCGCCACCGCCGCCCGCTTGGCCCCCATGCGTCCGGCGCCGATTACGGCCACGCGCAACACGCCGGCGCTGGCCAGCATTTCCGGAGTATCGATCCCCTCTACCGGGACCGGCAAGCAGTATCCCCGCACCGGTCGGCCCTCGGCGAGGAGGCGTGGAATCACGTCGCGTCCAAAATCCGACACGCCGGCCGGCAACAGCGGCAACAGCTCGGGCGAGGCGGCGTAGAATCCGGCGTTTACCCAATGGCTGAACGCCTCGTCCGGGGACGGCTTCTCCACAAACCGCAGCATCCGCCCGTCCTCGTCGAGTTCGGCGATACCGCTGTGGGACACGTCATCCTGGTGGCACAAGGCGACGGTGAGCAGGGTTCCGGGCCGGTGGGTTTGGGCCAGGGCGGCATAATCGCACGATCCCACGTTATCGCCGTACACCACGAAGAACGGCGAGGCGGCGAACTCCTGCTCCAGTTTCTTCAGGGCGCCGGAAGTGCCCAGCAGGGTGGTCTCGCGGGAATAGTGGATACGGATTCCCCAGGGCTGGCCGTCGCCGAAGTGGTCCTCGATAACCTGACCCTGGTGATGGATGTTGATCCAGAGGGCGGTGACCCCGGCCGCCGCCAACTGCTCCACATGGCGCTCCAGGACGGGCTGGCCGCGGACGCGCAGCATGGGTTTGGGGATTTCGCGCGTGGCCGCGCCGAGGCGCGTCCCCTGGCCGGCCGCCAATACCAACGCCTTCCGGAACATTAGCGATTGCCGACGCCAATGCAGAATACGCCCAGCAGGATCAGGGCCAGTCCGAAGAGTTTGTACCGGTTGAAGGCCTCGTGAAAGAACAGGCGGGACCAGACCAGGGTCCACACGTAACCGAGAGACACCAGGGGATACAAAACGGTCAGGCTGCCGTGCTTGACGCCTACGATGTAAAAGACCGACGAGCCGAGGAACAAGGTCACTCCTAAGAAGATTCGCCAGCTTCGGAACATTTGAAAGAAGCCTGGTTCCAGCCGGTCGGCCCCGGCCTTCAGGCAGACGGCGCCGAACGAGCCGATGAAGCTCGCTATCAGGACCAGCAGCATCGAGGAGTAAGGCGTGGTCATTGGCGGCTCCCCACCCCGATCAACGATACCCCCCCGACGATCAGGGCCACTCCTATGACCTTGAAAGCATTGAGGTGATCGACGAAAAACATCGGCGATAGGATCGTTACCCACACGTAGGTCAAGGCGATGATGGGGTATAGAACCGACAGGTGCCCCTGCCGCAAGGCCATCACCATCAGCACCGTATTGACGCCGTACAAGAACAGCCCGGCCAGGAGGGGGAGGTTTCTAAGGTAGCCCCAGAGGCCCGGTTGGGTGACGTGATTGGTCCCGTACTTAATAAGGATTTGGGCGGCTGCGCCGGAAAGGGTGCACAAGCACACCAGCGCGATGGCGCGGGAGGTGGCGGAATTCCGGCTGTTTGCGGCGTCGGGTTCGGTGTCGGACACCACGGAATTCGAGGACGTCACAAGGGGAGATTGTAACACAGGCGGAACGTAGACCGTAGATCGTGGATCGCAGGAAACCCTTGCAGGACCGGGGTTGGACGATTTACGATCCGAGCTTAATGCGGGCCAACTCTACTACGTTGCGGAGGCTTCCGACCAGCGGCCGGTACCGGGAATCGGGATCGGCGCGCCACTCCACGGGAAATTCGCAGATCTTCATCCCGCGCCGCCGGGCCAGGATCAGGATCTCGGCGTCGAACATGAACCCGTCGATCCGCGCAGCCCCGAACAACTCCTGGGCCGCGCGGGCGGTGTAGAACTTGAAACCGCACTGCGTATCACGGATTCCCCCTAATCCCATCACCTGCCGCACTACCGCTCCAAACAGCCGGGAGCCCCACTGCCGGTAGGAGGCCTGCGCCTGGACCACCCGGGACGACGCCAGCTTCCGCGACCCGATGGCCACGTCCGACCCTTGCCGGATCGCCTGGAGGCCCGCCGCGGCGTCCGAGAAGGGGACGCATAGCCCGGCATCGGCGAACATGCGCACCTCGCCGCGCGCGGCCAGCATCCCGGTCCGCACGGCGCATCCTTTCCCGCGATTGGGCCGGTAGCAGATCGCCCGCAGGTCGGGATGCGCCCGCTGCTCCCACGCGGCCAGGACCTCCGGCGTGCGGTCCGCCGAGCCGTCGTCCACCGCGAGCAGTTCGAACCCGTACGGCTGGGCGCGGAAATAGTCCAGCGCCGCCGCCAGGTCCGTCCCGATTTTCTTTTCCTCGTTGTAGGCCGGGATGATCACCGACAGGTACGGCTGTGCTATAACCACGGTTTCCAGGATACCTTTTCCAGAACACCCTAGGAGGTTTCGATGGATCGCAGAGCCTTTGTGAGCGCGGTAGGCGGCGCCGGCCTCCTGGCCGCAGCCGACACCGCGCGGAAGACTCGTCTGTACCGCCTGACCTACTATTACATGCGCATGGGCGACCAGCCCGCCCGGCTCAGCCAGTTCCTCGCTTCTCAAATGCCCCTGCTTAGCAAGACCCATCCGGGGCCGTTGGGGGTTTTCAATGTCTTCCTGGGATCCCATCTTCCCGCCATGGTGACCCTGGCCGGTTTCGCCGGTTTCGCGGAGATGGAGTCCGCGCTGGGCAAGTCGCGCAGCGACCCGGGATTTCAGAAGGCTGTGGCCGAGCTGGAGTCGGGACCGGAGCCGCCCTATGACCGCGTGGATGTCGCGCTGCTCGAAGCGACCGACTACTCGCCCGAGATCCAGCTCCTGCGCGAGAAGCCCAAGACCTCGCGCCTCTTCGAGCTGCGGGTTTACCATTCTCCGACCTTGCGGCAGAACCGCCTGCTGCACGAGCGCTTCGCCGGGGCGGAGATCAAGATCTTCCACCGCGTGGGCGTTCATCCGATCCTCTACTCGACCACGCTGATCGGTCCGAACATGCCCAACCTCACGTATCTCATCCCCTTCGCCACGCTGGCCGACCGGGAGAAGGCTTGGGATGCTTTCGGGGCCGACCCGGAGTGGGTGAAGGTCCGCAAGGAATCGGTGGACCGCGGCGGGCAGATCACCAACCAGATCAGCATCACGCTGCTGCGTCCGACCGATTACTCACCAATGCAGTAGCCGGCGCCTACTCGCGGCTGGTGACGGGCTGGGTCTGGTGGAATACGCCGGGATCTCGGCCCTGCGCTATCGCTTCGCGGAGGGCTATGGCTTGAGCGGGTGCGATGTTGACCAGCGGCGCCAGCTCCTCGTCCACCGCGTGATGACGGAAGTCCCCACGGCTCCAGCGCTCGTCGGCGACGCGGGTTACTTTCGCTCCGAACTCCTCGAGCTCCACGGCCAGGTCTTCCACCAGGGGCGTGGTTGGTCCATAGGGCTGGAAGACCACGGCGTGCAGGCCGGGGCCGGCCATCTCGAGGGGACCGTGCCGGAAGGCCGGCGCCGACATGGCCGCCGCGCCCCGCACCGCCACCTCGTGAAACATCAACGCCGCCTGTCGGGCCGCCGCCAAGCTGGGGCCACGCGCCAGGAACACCAGGTGGCTGGCCGGGTCCACGGTCACGTCGCTGGTTTGGAAACTGCGCGCCAAAAGATCCTCCAGCGCGCCGGCGGCCGCGCGGGCGGCCTCGAGCAACGGATCGAGCGGCTGCTGCCCGACCACGCGGGCCAGCGCCAGCAGCAGGGCCACGCTGTTCACGTACGTTTGGCTGGAAGCGTGCGCGCTGCGCTCCGCCTGGAGGGGGAGCGTCACCTCGGCCCGGCGCCCCAGCGTACTTTCGGGAACGTTGGTCACCGCCACCAGCGGCTGCCGCGGCGGCAGGCGATCGAGCAGGGCGAGGATCTCCGCCGTCTCGCCCGACTGTGACACCGCCACCACCAGCGTCTCCTCGCCGATGGCGCTCCCGGCGAAGTGGATCAGCTCCGCCGTCTCCCAACACGCCGCCGCCAGCCGCAGGCGCGCCGGGTAGCACGCATACAGGCTGGAGCCCATTCCCGTGAACAACACCCGGCGGCCCGCCGCCAGCCTGGCGAACGCCTCCGAGCGCAACGGATGCGTGGCGCGAGCCAGGGCCGCGAGCACCTCCCGCAGCCGCCGGGGCTGCTCTTCGATCTGTCGCCGGAATGTCATCGCGCAAAAAACGAAAGGCCCCAACCGGTTAGGATCGGGGCCCTTCTTATCAACTTCCCGTTGAGTTGCTACTTCTTCTTCTTAGCGGCTTTCTTCTTCGCCGGCTTCTTAGCTGCTTTCTTCATCGGAACATTCTCCTATACATTAGATTTTCTGTGACGCAAGCGTCACGATGTTGTTTCCATGTATAAGCGCGTACGAGGAAAAAGTCAAGAGAAAAATGCGTCAGCGGAAGGAGTGGCCGCTGGGGATCCAGTGCGGAACCAAGTAAGCGTAGGCCGTAACGATCAGTCCGACAATCGCGGCGAGCGCGATGCTGTGCACCAGCACGGCGCGGAACAAGTCTCCTTCGCGGCCTTCCTGACCCGTCGCCGCGCAGGCCACGATGATGGATTGCGCGTCGATCATCTTGCCCATCACGCCGCCCGCCGAGTTCGCCGCCGCCATCAGCACCGGACTGAGGCCGAGCTGATTCGCCGTGATCACCTGCAAACTCCCGAACAACGCGTTCGACCCGGCGTCGGTGCCGGTCAGCGCCACGCCCAGCCATCCGAGCAGCGTTCCGAAGAAGGGAAACAGCACGCCGGTGTTGGTCATGGCCAGGCCCAGCGTGGCGTCCATGCCCGAGTAGCGCGTGATGAATCCCAGACCCAGCATGGCCAGGATGGCCACCATGCTGTAGCGCATGCGATAGCAGGTGCGGAGAAAAACGCGCAGCGTCCCCGCCACGCTGAGACCCAGCAGCGGACCGGCGATCAGTCCGGCGAAGAAAGTAGCGGTGCCGATCGCCGACAACCACGCCAGCTCGAATACCGCCGGCTCGGCCTGCGTCTTGGCCACCACCGGCGGCTCCCGCACGACGAGCAGATGCAAACCCGGCACCGGAATCCGGGTGGTCGCCGTGTCCAGCGTGTTCTTCAGGGAGGGCATCCCCCATAGGATCACGAACACCGCCAGCAGCAGAAACGGCGTCCACGCATGGAGGACCTGGCGAGTGGTGTGCTGGTGGCGATGCAACTCACCGACGCCCGGCTCTCCCGGATAGCGCCAGATCGTCCGGGGCTGCCACACCTTGAAAAACAACGTGAGCGCCAGCAGCGTGGCCATCCCGCCCAGGATGTCCACCAGCGCGGCGTCGCGGTAGTTCGACCAGTAGAACTGCACCGAAGCGAACGTCACGCCGCAGGCGATCAGCCCGGGCCACACCTTCAGGGTCTCGCGCGTCGTGGTCATGCTCCGCACCAGCCAGAAGGGGAGAATGAGAGCGGTCCACGGCAGGATGCGTCCCACCATGCCGCTCAAGTCCGCCTCCGGCAATCCGGTCACCGCCACCAAAGTGCGGATCGGATTCCCCACCCCGCCGTACGCCACCGGCGAGGTGTTGGCGATCAGACACAGTACGGCCGCGGCAAAGGGGTTGAACCCCAGGCCCACCATCATGGCCCCGCAGATCGCCACCGGCGCTCCGCCGCCTCCGGCCCCTTCCAGCACCGCCCCGAACGCGAAGGCGATGAGCAGAATCTGCAGGCGCCGGTCGTCGGTGACGGCTCCGATCGATTCCTTGATGACCGTGAAGTGTCCGGTCTCGACCGCCACCTCGTAGACGAACACGGCGCATAACAGCGTCCAGGCGATCCGCACAATTCCGTAGACCAGCCCATGACCGACCGCCGCCGTGACCATCACAGGGGGCATGCCGAACACGACCACGGCCAGGGCCACGGCCAGGAAGAACGACCAGAGCGCCGCCCAGTGCGCCACAATCTTGCGCACCGCCAGCAGGTAGAACAGAACGGTGACCGGAAGCGCGGCGATCAGAGTGGACAGCCACGCGTTCCCCAGCGGATTGTAATTCTGCACCCAGGGGCTCACGGGGCCGATAGTAGCAGATCGTGGATCGTGGGCAAGTGTGAGAAGATCGTGGATCGTGGATCGTAGGCAAGGCCCTTGTACGTGGGAGGGTTTGCCCACGTTCCACGATCTGCGACCCACGATCTTCCTCCTATGTCTCCCGAACGCCGCGCGATGTGGCTGAAGCTGGGCCTCTTGCTGGCTATCTACCTCGCCGTGCAGTTCCTGGTGCCGCGCCCCGAGAGCGTGAAGCCGGAGGGTTGGCGCCTGCTCGGTATTTTTCTGGCCACCGTCGCCGGGCTGATGCTGCATCCGCTGCCCGGCGCCGCCATCGTCCTGATCGCCGTCACCGCCACGGCGCTGCTCCAGATCATGCCCATGGGGCAGGCCTTGGGTGGTTATGCGAATCCGAGTGTGTGGCTGGTGCTGGCGGCGTTCTTCGTGTCCCGCGCCCTGATCAAGACCGGACTGGCGCGCCGCATCGCGCTGCTGTTCGTGCGCGCCTTCGGCAAGAGCACTCTGGGCATTTCCTATTCTTTGATCCTCAGCGACGTCACGCTGGCCTCCACCATTCCGTCCAATGCGGCCCGGGCCGGCGGCGTGATCCTGCCGATCCTGCGCAGCCTTTCCGAATTGTACGGGTCTCAACCCGGCCAGAGCGCCGCCCTGCTCGGCACTTTTCTGTTCGCCGCCGTCTACCAGGGCGAGTGTATCGCCGCGGCCATGTTCTTTACCGGCCAGGCGTCGAACCCCCTGGCCGCCAACTTCGCCCTGAAGGTCGCCCATTATGAAGTGACCTGGGCGAGCTGGCTCGTGGCCGGCATCGTGCCCGGCGCCCTGAGTCTTCTGGTGGTCCCCTGGATCATTTCCAAGATGCTGCCGCCCCAGATCAAGCACACGCCCGAGGCCTCCGACTTCGCCCGCCGCGAGCTGCTGGCCATGGGACCACTTGACCGCGGCCAGAAGATTGTCCTCACCGTCTTCGCCTCCACCTGCGGCCTCTGGCTCACCACCCGGTTCCACGGCCTGGGGATCACCGAAGTGGCGCTGCTGGGCGCGTGCAGTCTGTTTGTGAGCGGAATCCTCACCTGGGACGACGCCGTGTCCGAAAAGCCGGCTTGGGATGTCTTCATCTGGTACGGCGGCCTGGTCCGCCTGGGCGAAGCGCTCAATGAATTCGGCGTGACCGAGGCCTTCGCCAAGCAGATCGGCGCCTACTTTCAGGATCTGGGATGGGTCCCGCTGCTGGCCGTGACCCTGGCCATCTACTTCTACGCCCACTACGCCTTCGCGTCGATCACGGCGCACATCCTGTCGATGTTCCCGGCGTTTCTGGCGCTGCTGCTGCTGCGCGGCGCGCCGCCGGGACTGGTGGTCTACGCCTTCGCCTGCCTGAGCAACCTCTCGGCCGGCCTGACCCACTACGGCACCACGCCAAGTCCCATGTTCTACGCCCACGGCTACGTGAGCTTCCGGGACTGGTGGCGCGTGGGCTTCTGGATCTCGCTGGTGAACATCGCGATCTGGTGCTCAGCCGGCTTCTTGTGGTGGAAGCTGATAGGAATCTGGTAGCGCGCGCCTAGGGCGTCGCTTTTGCCCCCCGGGTCTTGGCGTACTTGCGCTCGAAGCGCTCGACGCGTCCGGCCGTGTCCATCAGCTTCTGTTTCCCGGTGAAGAAGGGATGGCAGCTCGAGCAGATTTCCACGCGGATGTCGCCTTTGTGCGTGGAGCGCGTGCGGAAGACGTGACCGCAGGCGCAGGTAACATTGACTTCCGCATAAGCGGGATGAATCCCGGCCTTCATAGTGATTCCTCGCGAGGTAAGTTCAAACCTTCAGTGTAGCACAGGGGGTTTGGGTATAATGGCCCCGGCTAACTACATGGCGCTCCCTGCGGGAACTCGTCTGGGTCCTTATGAAATCCTCTCTCCCATCGGCGCGGGCGGGATGGGCGAAGTGTATCGAGGCCGCGACACGCGGCTCGACCGCACGGTGGCCATCAAGGTCCTGGCCGCCCACTTCTCCAGCCAGCCGGATCTGCGCCAAAGGTTCGAGCGCGAGGCGCGGGCGGTGTCGAGCCTGAATCATCCCCATATCTGCATCCTGCACGACGTGGGACACCAGGACGGCGTGGACTTCCTGGTGATGGAGTACCTGGAAGGCGAGACGCTGGCGGTGCGGTTGAGCCGGGGTCCGCTGCCGATAGAACAGGCCGTGCCCTACGCCATCCAGATCGCCGACGCTCTGGCGCTGGCCCATCGCCAGGGGGTGTTCCATCGCGACCTGAAACCGGGAAATATCATGCTGACCAAGTCCGGCGCCAAGCTCCTCGACTTCGGCTTGGCGAAGATCGCAGCGCCCGCGGGCGCGGGCAGCTTGACGACGTCGCCGACCCAAGGCGCCCCGCTCACCACCGCCGGGACGATCCTCGGGACCTTCCAATACATGGCGCCCGAGCAGCTGGAAGGTCACGACGCCGACGCCCGCAGCGACGTGTTCTCCTTTGGCGCGGTCCTCTATGAGATGGTCACCGGCCGCAAGGCGTTCGAGGGCCGGACGCAGGCCAGCGTGGCCGGAGCGATTCTGCACACCGAGCCTCCCTCCGCGTCATCGTTGCAGCCGGGGCTGCCGCCGGCGCTCGATCGGTTGATCCGCCGGTGCCTGCTCAAGGACCCGGAGCAGCGGTGGCAGACGGCGCGGGATCTGGCCAGCGAGCTGCAGTGGATCGTCGAGGCCGGCGCGCCAGCCCCGGCGCCGGCCGCGATACCCGTCCCGACGCGACTGCGGGAGAAGCTGTTCTGGCCGGTGACGGCGATCGCCGTGGTGGCCCTGTTAGCCTTCGCGCTCTCGCAGTTCCGGCGCCCGCCGGAGCCGGCGGAGGCGATCCGGTTCGTCATTTCCCCACCCGAGAAGGCAAGCTTTACCGGTTTCCCGAGCGTCTCACCGGACGGGCGCCGCGTGGCCGCCGTAGTGGCCGACGCTTCCGGAAAAAGGGCGGTTTGGGTTCGCTCCCTCGATGCCCTCGCCGCGCAACCGCTTCCGGGCTCGGAAGAGTCTCTGTTCTCCTTCTGGTCGCCGGACAGCCGTTCCCTCGGCTTCTTCTCGCAGGGGAGACTCAAGACGGTCGCGGTCTCGGGCGGAGCCCCTCAAGTAGTGTGCGCCGTGCCGGAGTCGGTCGGCGCCACCTGGAATCAGGACGGCGTGATCCTGTTCGGTCGTTTTGCGGATGTGGTGCACAGTGTGCCCGCCACCGGAGGTGTGCCCGTCCCGGTCACCAGCCTCGACAAATCCCGGCAGGAGGTGGGTCACCGGCTGCCCTACTTCCTGCCCGACGGCCGCCGTTTCCTCTACTACGCTTTCAGCCGCCAGGCGGAGAATAACGCCGTCTACGCCGGCTCGCTCGACTCGAAAGAGAAAAAGCTCGTGGTGCGGGCCGGCTCGGCAGCCGTCTATGCCGCGCCGGGCTACCTGCTTTATCTGCGCGAGAACACGCTGGTCGCTCACCGGTTCGATGCGGGGAAACTACAAGTAGTGGGAGAGCCGGCGGTGCTGGCCGAGCAGGTCGGCCAGCTACGCGCCATCTCGCTGGGATACTTTTCCGCCTCGTCCACCGGGGTGCTGACCCACTTCGGAGAAGGTACTGCCAATAGCCAATTGGCGTGGCTCGATCGGACCGGGAAGCGCCTCGGGTCAGTGGGTCCGCCCGGCGCCTTCAGCGATCCCTGGTTGTCGCCGGATGAGAAGCGGGTTGCCCTGGGCCGCATCGATAGGCAAAGCGGCAATCCCGACATCTGGATTATGGAGTTCGGCCGCGGCACCCTCTCGCGGTTCACCTTCGATCCCGCTATGGAGCACCTGCCCGTTTGGTCGCCCGACGGCAGCCGGGTCGCTTACGACTCCCATCGGGAGGGCGCCGGGGATATCTATCAGAAGATGGCCAGCGGCGCCGGTGGCGAAGAGTTGCTGCTCAAATGGCCCGAAGGCGCCGGCCTCTCCGATTGGTCCCGGGACGGAAAGTTCCTCGCCTATCAAAGTCTCAATTCCAAGACCCACTACGATATCTGGATTCTGCCGCTCAGCGGAGATCGGAAGCCTGTTCCCTTTCTCCAAAGCGAGTTCAACGAGAGGAGCGGACAGTTCTCCCCGGATGGACGGTGGATGGCCTATGTTTCCGACGAGTCGGGAAGAGTGGAGGTCTACGTCCAGAGCTTTCCGCCCGGCGGCGGGAAATGGCAGATCTCGACCAACGGCGGCGCCGAGCCCCAGTGGCGCCGCGACGGCAAGGAGCTCTTCTACCTGGCTCCGGACAACAAGCTCATGGCCGTGGACATCCAGTCCGGCAAGGGCTTCGAGGCCGGCGTGCCCAAGTCCCTGCTGGAGGTTCGCGTGGGCGGCGTAGCGGCCCTGCGCAACCACTACACAGTCTCCGCGGACGGCCGGCGCTTTCTCATCAATGCCGCTCCGGAGGATGCACCCTCTTCGCCCATCACCGTGGTTCTCAACTGGACGGCGGCGTTGAAGCGGTAGGGTGCGGTGGCACGGTGTGGGGCGGCTCCCCGGAGCCGCAGCCGGCCCCCGGGCCGGCTTCCCGTTGCTCCAGGCCGGGCCAGGGGGCCCGGCGCGGGCGAGGGCGCCCGCCCCACATGTCTGCCAGGATCCGGCCTGTCCTCCAGCGGAAACTCGCCGGGCTGCCGGTACGTCCGATGGATATGCGATTCAGGCGAATGATGTTGTGGCTGCTTGTGGCCACCTGGGGGTTGGTGGCGGCCGAGCGGCGCGAGCCGGAGGAGTACGCGGTCTGGCTGAGCGAACCGGCGGTGGGTCCGCGGATGGCCCAACCCGGTCGCGTCCGCCTCCAGACGCCCGAGCTCGAACGCCTGGCCCGCGCCGTCGACGCCTCCCAGAAGCCCCTCCGCACGACCCTGCGCGAGATGAGTCTGCCCATCACCGGATCGACCCGTTACCTGCTGAACGCCATCTTCGTCGAAGCCAACGCCGAGCAGGCCGAGCGTCTCCGCTCCCTCCCCGGCGTGCGCGGCGTGGTCCGGATGCAGCGCTACCGCGTCCGGCTCAACACCGCTTCCGATCTGATCAATGTCCCTCAGGCCTGGACCGCCCTGGGCGGCTCGTCGCGCGCCGGCGCGGGCATGCGCATCGCCATTATCGACAGCGGCTTCGACCACACCCATCCCGCCCTGCAGGGTCCTGACCTCACTCCCCCCGCTGGTTTTCCCCGCGCCCGGCCGGAAGATCTCCCCTTCACCAACAACAAGATCATCGCCGCCCGCGCCTACCTGCGGCGTCCCACCGTCGACCCGCTCAGCAGCCGCCCCGACGATTACACGCCCCGCGATCGCACCGGCCATGGCACCTTCCTGGCCATGATCGCCGCCGGACGCGCCGTCCAGGTTCCCGGCGGCCCCACCATCACCGGCGTCGCTCCGGCAGCGTTTCTCGGCAACTACAAAGTGGTGGGGTCCACCGACATCCAGGAATTCGCCCGCCAGGCCGCCATCATCCAAGCGATGGACGACGCCGCCGGCTTCGACGGCATGGATATCCTGGTCCTCTCGCTGGGTGGTGTCGCTACCTACACCCCCGCCGACCGAGGCTGCAACCCCAACCCCATCTGCGACCCGCTGGCCGAAGCCGCCCGCGTCGCCACCGAGAACTACGGCGCCCTGGTGGTGGTGGCCGCAGGCAACGACGGCGACCGGGGCGACGTCTTCCCCACGCTCAACGCCATCTCATCGCCGGGCACGTCGCCGGCGGCGATCTCGGTGGCGGCGACGACGAACTCGCGACAGCTCTTCTCCACCCTGCGCGGCGGCGCGGGCGCTCCCAGTTCCTTGCAAGCGGCGCTGGCGTTGTTCGGCAACGGCCCCCGGCCGCAGAC
>JBGOUV010000340.1:0-7687 GCA_041477815.1 Terriglobia bacterium
CCGCAGCGCGGCGGCGGGCACCGACGTTACGATGCGGGCTGAAATCCTGACGTATGCCCGCACCCGTGGCTTGTTCGCCGGTGTATCGCTGGATGGAGCGACGGTGCGGCCGGACAACGACGCCAATAAGCGGCTCTACGGGAAAGCGATGGACGCCAAAACCCTGCTGACCCAGGGCGGCGTGGGCGTGCCGGCGGCGGCGCAGCCGTTCATCAGCGCCCTGCAGAAGCACGCTCCCCGGAACGTGTCGGCCAAGTAGTTCCCTGACTCGATGACCATCCTCGTCCGCAACGACCTGGGCGAGCTGGAGCGGGTGGGCCGGACGATCTCGGAGTTCTGGGCCGAGCGCGGGCTGCCGGTGGAGCTGGAAGGAGACGTCAACCTGGCGCTCGAAGAGATGCTGGCCAACGTCATCCTGCACGGGTACCAGGATCAGTCGGAGCACAACATAGCAGTGAGCCTGGAGGCGCATGGGGGTGAGGTGCGGGTGGCCATCGAGGACGACGGGATGCCGTTCAATCCCCTGGAAGCGCCGGAGGCGGATCTGTCCGGTCCGCTGGAGAGCCGGCCGATCGGCGGCCTCGGCATTCACCTGGTGCGCAGCCTGATGGACCGCCTGGAGTACGCCCGCAGCGGCGATCGCAATCACTTAATCATGACCAAACGGGTAACCGCGGCATGAAGCGGCTCGCGCTGGGCCTGGTTCTGATCGGGCTGGCCTCCTCTGTACTTCTGGTATCCGACTGGAACCAGCGGCAGGAAAAGCGCTCGAGCGCGGCCCGGGTGGCGCTGGTGCAGCACGCCTCCCAGTCCATTCTGGACGAGAGCGTCCAGGGGATGCTGGCGGGGCTGGCCGAGAACGGCTATGTGGATGGCCGGAACATGCAGGTGCAGCGGTTCAATCCGCAGGCCGACATGCCTACGGCCAATGCCATCGCCAGGGAAGTCACGCAGGGTCAGTTTGATCTGCTGCTGACGTGTACCACCCTGAGTCTCCAGACGGTGGCCAACGCCAACCGGGCCGGGCGCACCCGTCACGTGTTCGGGATCGTCGCCGACCCGTATTCGGCCGGCGTCGAGCTCAAACGGGAAAACCCGGCGGACCATCCCAAGCACCTCACCGGCAACGGCATGATGCCGCCGGTCGAGAATACCTTCCGGATGGCTAAGAAGATGTTGCCGGCGCTGCGGCGGGTGGGGGTGGCTTGGAATCCGGCGGAGTCCAACTCGGAAGCCTGTACGCGGCTGGCGCGGAAGGTGAGCGCCGAGCTGGGCATCGCGCTGGTGGAGGCCAACGTCGAAAATTCCTCGATGGTGGGAGAGGTCACCGAATCGCTGGTCGGACGGGGGGTGCAGGCCCTGTGGGTCGGGGGCGACGTGGCGGTGGTGGTGGCCCTGGAGCAGGTGGTGGCGGCGGCGAAACGTGGCCGTGTTCCCGTCTTCACGAGCATTCCCGGCAACACCAAGCGGGGAGCTTTGTTCGACCTGGGGGCGAATTTCTTCGAAGCGGGAAGGCGGGTAGGAGCACTGGCGGCCCAGGTGCTGAAAGGGGCCGACCCGGCCAAGATCCCGGTGAAGAACGAGTCGGTGGAGCGGCTGGGTATCAACCAGGCGGCGTTGGAGGGATTGAAGGAACCCTGGAGCTTCCCGGCGGACCTGGTGGCGCGCGCCGCCAAAGACGGGGACCAGCCGCCGCTGGCCAAGAGGTGGAAAATCCATTTCATTCAGTTGAACAACGTCCTCGACGTGGAGGAGAGCGAGCAGGGAGTGCGCGAGGGCTTTAAGGCCGCCGGCCTGGTGGAGGGCCGCGATTACGAGGTGAAGGTGCGGAACGCCCAGGGGGACATGGCCACGGTGAACGGACTGGTGGACTCGGCCCTGGCCGAGGGCGCCGACCTGCTGGTGACCTTCTCGAGTCCCACTCTGCAGGTCGCCATTCAGCGGACCGATCGCGTGCCTATTGTTTTCACCTATGTCGCCAGCGGCGTCATCGCCGGGGCGGGTAAGACGAGCCAGGATCACCGTCCGAACGTGACCGGGGTGGACCTGGTCGGCGCCTACGACAATATGATCGGCGTCATGCGGCAGTGCCTGCCTGGCGTGAAGCGGGTAGGGACGCTGTTCGTGCCAGCCGAAGTGAACATGGTCTTTAACAAGGACAAGCTGGTGGAGGAAGCGAAGAAGGCGGGGATCGAGGTAGTGCCGATGGCGGTGAGCACCAGCTCGGAGGTATCCGACGCAGCGCTGGCGATGGTAGGCAGGGGGATCGACGCGGTGTGCCAGATCGGGGGCAACATGACGGCGTCGGCGTTCAGCGGCATCGCCCAGGCGGCGCGGAAAGGGAAAGTTCCGGTTTTCGCCTTCCAGAAGGTCCAGGCTCGAGAAGGCGCCATGGTGGTGCTCGCCCGGGATTACCATGACGCCGGCCGGGAGAGCGGCCAGATGGCCGCCCGCATCATGCGCGGCGAGAGTCCGGCGAAGATCCCGTTCCAGACGTTCACCAAGACGCACCTGATCGTAAATCTGGACGCGGCGCGGGCCCTGGGGATCACGCTGCCGGAAGGACTGGTCAAGCGGGCGACGGAGGTGGTGGGGAGGTAGGGCCGGAGTCGACATGGAGATTACCAAGCAGCAGGCCGGAGATTGGATCGAAGTCGCGGTGAAGGGCCGCCTCGACGGGTATTGGGCGGACCATCTCACCAAGGCCCTCGACCAGGTGATCCGGGGCGGCGGTCACCGCATCCGGCTGAACCTGGCCCACGTGAGCTACATCAGTTCCATCGGGATCCGGGTACTGGTGGTGTTCTACCAGCAGTTGCAGGGAATCCACGGGAAGTTCGTAGTGACACAGCCGTCCCACGCGGTGAAGCGCGTGCTGGAGATGGCCAAGCTCAGCGAGCTGCTGATGCCCGAGGAGTCGGCGGCCCCCCAGACCATCGCCGAGATGGGACGCCTGCTGGAGCGGGCCGAGGCGCACTGGGAGGTGCTGCCGGTGGCGCGGGGCGAAAAGATGCGCTGCCGCGTGGCGGGAGACCCCGGCCCCCTGGAGGGGTGCCGCTTCGGTCCGGAGAATTCCCGGGCCATGCAATTTCCGGCCTCCACCCTGGCCGTGGGTCTGGGCGCCTTCGGTCATACCTATGAAGAGTGCCAGACGCGGTTCGGGGAGTTCCTGGCCGTAGCCGGGGCGGCCGCCTACCAGCCGACCGACGGCAGCAACGTGGCCGACTACCTGATTGCCGAGGGCAACTTTGTCCCCGAGCTGCAGGTGCTGTATGGGCTGGCCTGCGAGGGTTCGTTCGCGCACCTGGCGCGGTTCGAGTCGCGGCCGGAGGCGGGAGCGGTGACGTTGAGCCAGGTAGCGGGCGCGGCCCTGGAGATCGCCGGAGGCGCGACGGCGGCCGTGGTGGTGGTGGCGGAGACGTCGGGACTGCTGGGAGCGGCCCTGCGGCGTTCGCCCGCCGAGGCCCCCGAGGAGGGCGCGCCCTTCCGGCATCCCGAGATCCGGCGGTGGCTCTCCTATAGCGCCGAGCGGGTGTATCCGCGCACGGTGGCCCTGGCCGTGGGGGTGGTCACGCGGGAAGCGGGCGCCGCGCTGGCGCCGCTGGTCCGGCCGCTCGCCCGCGACGCGGTGTCCGGACATGTCCACGCCGCCGCCTTCTCCTATCGCCCGCTAAAGAAGGGCCGCATCGATCTGCCGGCGACGGTTCGCTCGCTGTTCGAGGCGGAGACCATTCACGGCGTCCTGCATCTGCTGGGAGACGATCGCGAAAGCGAGTTCATACGCGGCGCCTGCTGGGTATCACCAATCGAGGAGGTGACCGCATGAGCCTCCTGATCGGGGCCCTGAGTATTGGCCTGATCCTATCGCTGCTGGCGCTGGGGGTGTTGCTGAGCTTCCGGATTTTCGCCTTTCCCGATATCACGGCCGAAGGCTCCCTGACCCTGGGAGCGGCGGTGGCGGCCACGCTCCTGACCCATGGCTGGAGCCCGCTGGCGGCCACGGCCGCGGGATTTCTCGCCGGAACCGTATCCGGCGCCGCCACCGGAACCTTGCACACCAGGTTCGGCATCAACGGTCTGCTCGCCGGGATCCTGGTCATGACCGCGCTCTATTCGGTGAACCTGCACATCATGGGACGCAGCAATATCCCCCTGATGGGCGCGGCGACCTTGACCACGGTGGCGGAAGCGGTGGGGCGGCGGCTGCTGGGCGGGGTGGAGAGCGTCCACCTGTGGGGTTGGGAAGTGAGCTCGCGCGACTTGTCGGTGCTGCTGTGCTCGGCGGCGGGCACCGCCGCGGTGGGGGCTATCCTCTACTGGTTCTTCCGCACCAATCTGGGCACCGCCATGCGGGCCACCGGCGACAACGACCAGATGATCCGCGCCCTGGGCGTCAACCACGGCAACATGATCACCCTCGGACTGGCCGTATCCAACGGCTTGATCGCCCTGGCCGGCGCGCTCCTCGCCCAGTACCAGGGATTCGCCGACGTCCAAATGGGTATTGGTATGGTGGTGTGGGGCTTGGCCAGCGTCATCATCGGCGAGGCCCTGGTGGGAACGCGCCAGTTGGGCTTCGCCATCGCCGGCGCGGTGATGGGATCGGTGCTGTTCCGGCTGCTGGTCGCCATCGCCCTGCGCTGGGGACTGAACCCCAACGACCTGAAGCTGATCACGGCGGTGTTCGTGTTCCTGGCCCTCATCCTGCCCGGCCTGCTCGAAAAACTCCAGACGCGGAGGCAGCGGTCCCATGCTTGACATGCGCGGTGTCCGCAAGACCTTTCACGCCGGGACGCCGAACGAGGTCCGGTCCCTCGCCGGCGTCGACCTCACCGTGGACGCCGCCTCGTTTGTCGTGGTGATTGGCACCAACGGAAGCGGCAAGTCGACGCTGCTCAACGCCGTGGCCGGGACCTTCCCGCTGGACCAGGGCTCGATCCGGCTCGACGGCGCGGACATCAGCAAATGGCCGGAATACCGGCGGGCGCGTTGGATCGGTCGGGTGTTCCAGAACCCCTTCAGCGGCACCGCGCCGGGCCTGTCGATCGCCGAGAACCTGTCGCTGGCGGCGAGGCGCGGCCGGCCGCGAGGCCTGGGCTGGGCGCTCGAGGCCGGGCTGCGCGGCCAGATGCGCGACGTCGTGAGCCGGCTCCACATGGGACTCGAAGATCGCCTCGACAACCCCATCGGAACCCTGTCCGGCGGCCAGCGCCAGGCCCTTACGCTCCTGATGGCCACCTGGCTTCAGCCCAAACTTCTGCTGCTCGACGAGCATACCGCGGCCCTCGATCCCAAGAGCGCCGATCAGGTAATCCGGCTCAGCGAAGAGATCGTCGAGCGCGACCATCTCACCACGTTGATGGTGACCCACTCCATGCACCAGGCCGCCACTCTAGGCGACCGCCTTATCATGATGCACCGGGGCCGCGTGATCTACGACTTCCACGGCGCCGAGAAACGCCGCCTGCGTCCGGAGGATCTGCTGGCCCGGTTCGAGGAGGTCCGGCGGGCCGAGCAGTTGGATGAGGGGGCGGCGGAGATGTTGCGGCGGGTGTACGTGTAGCCTTCACGGCCTGGGCACTTCGCTCATCAGCGCCAGGATGTTGCTGTCGGGGTCGCGGAAGAAGGCCATCCACAGGTCGTGGTCGGGCATCTTGGCGATCAGGTGCGGCGCGCCTTCGAAGGCCACGCCGCGGCCGGAGAGGACTTGGTGGGCTTGCTGGATGTCGGGGACCCTGTAGTAGAGGATCGAGGCGTGGCCGCCGGAGGTTCCTTCCGGCAGCGTGAGCATCAGGCGGATGCCGCCGCAGTCGAAGAAGCCCAGGTTGGGGGCCTCAAAGAGGAACTTCAGGCCGAGGCTGTCGCGGTAGAACGCGATGGCGCGGGGGACGTCGGTGACGGTGATGGCGATCTGACCGATTTGGGAGAGTCCGAAGTTTGTGCTCATGGGGACATACTAACAGGACCGCTGGCGTGACGGGGGGAGAAGCCGAAGCAGGATGACGCTGGCGTCGCCCAGCGCTGTTCCAATGATAAGCTTAAGATACCGAACCGCGACCGTGAAGGAGCGGATGGTTCGGCAAATCGCGGATCCGCTCCCTGACCGTCGCGGTTCGTTGCTGGAGGGGGCTACGTACACTCCGCTTTTCGAGAACCCCGACCTGAACACCATCGTGGGGCGATACTGGCCGATCCGGCTGGAGCCGGGTGAGCCGCACCTGTTTCGGACCGCGCCGGACGTTCAGGTTCTGGCCCGTTGCCACCTGCGCCGCCCGGAGGCGCCGCTGATGATCCTGGTGCACGGCCTGGAGGGGGACTGCGACTCGACGTACATGCGCTGGATGGCGCGCGAGGCCCTCGCCGCCGGGTTCGACGTGCTGCGCATGAACGTCCGCAACTGCGGCGGCACCGAACACCTCTGCCCCACCCTGTACCACTCCGGTCTCACCACCGACCTCGTCGCCGTGGTCGACCAACTGCCGGACCGGCGGCTGTTCCTGGTGGGTTTTTCCATGGGCGGCAACCAGATCCTGAAGCTGGCCGGCGAGTGGGGCGAGCGGCCTCCGTCCCACGTGGAGGCGGTATGCGCCATTTCGGCGCCAATCGATCTAGCGGCCGGGGCGCGGCTCCTGGATGAGCCCCGCAACCGCATCTACCAGGTGCGTTTTCTGCGCAGTCTGCGCGCTCGCGTCCGCCGGAAGGCCCGGCTGTGGCCGGACCGCTTCTCGGGCGCGTCGCTCGCGGGCATCGGCTCCATCGTCGATTTCGACCACCGGATCACCGCCCCGGCCTTCGGGTTCCGCGATGCCTGGGACTACTACGAGCAGTCCTCGGCCCAGAGGTGCCTGGCCGCCATTCGCATTCCCGCGCTCCTGATCCAGGCCCGGGACGATCCCTTCATCCCCTTCCCTGCCTTCGAGAATCTGCCGCCCAACCCGGCGCTGCAGTTGCTCGCGCCCGAGCACGGAGGCCACGTGTCATTTCTTTCCCGGACGCCGCCCCGCTTCTGGGCCGCCCGGCAAGTGGTCCGGTTCTGTCAAGCCTATGTCCAATCCCCTGTCTTATCTCACCGCTGAATTGAACGCGCTGCGCGAGAAGGGCCTCTACCAGCGCCTGCGGATCCTGGGAGGCGAGCAGTTGCCAGTCGCCGAGTTTGACGGGCGCCGCGTCATCAACCTCTGCTCGAACAACTACCTGGGTCTCACCACCCATCCCAAGCTCCGGGAGGCCGCCCGGCAGGCCCTCGACCGCTACGGCGCGGGTTCGGGCGCGGTCCGGACCATCGCCGGCACCATGAAGATCCACATGGCCCTCGAAGAGAAGATCGCGGCGTTCAAGAACGTGGAGGCCGCGGTGGTGTTCCAGTCCGGCTTCGCCGCCAACGCCGGCACGGTAGCAGCAGTGCTTACAAAGGACGACACCATCGTCTCCGACGAGCTGAACCACGCCTCCATCATCGACGGCTGCCGGCTGTCGCGGGCGGCCATCCAAGTGTTCCCCCACAAGGATGTGGCCGGGGCGGCGAAGGCCCTGGCCGCGACCACCGGCCGCCGCCTGCTGATCACTGACGGTGTCTTCTCGATGGATGGCGACATCGCCCCGCTGCCCGGCCTGGGCGAGCTGGCCGAGCACCACGGCGCGATCATGATGGTCGACGACGCCCACGCCCGCGGCGTGCGGGGGCGGA
>JBGOUV010000137.1:0-15564 GCA_041477815.1 Terriglobia bacterium
GCCGGTCTACCGCTTCAACTCGGGCGGCTACTCGGTGGGCGGTCCGGTCTACGTCCCCGGGAAGTTCAACGCCAATAAGGACAAGCTGTTCTTCTTCTTCTCCCAGGAGTTTGTCCGCCGGCGCCTCTACCCCGGCGTCCGCTTCACCACCACGCCCACGGCCCTGGAACGCGCCGGCGACTTCTCTCGCACCTTCGACCTCAACGGAACCCTCATCTCCATCAAAGATCCCGTTACCGGCTCGTCGTTCCCCAACAACCTCGTCCCCGCTTCCCGCGTCAACCGGTTGGGACAGTCGGTCCTGAACTTCTTCCCGCTCCCCAACTACGCCGAAACCGACCCCGCCCAGCGCTACGCCCGCAATTACCGCACGAATCTCAGCGGCGAGAACCCCCGCCGGCAGGAGGTCTTCCGCATCGACTATGCCTTCAGCCCTACCCTGCGCGCCTATTTCCGCGGCATCCGCGATAACGATGACGAGAACTGGCCCTACGGGTCCTGGGTGGCGGGAGACGTCAACTACGACCTCACCAACACCCTGCGGCCCCAGCGCGGGCGCGGCGGCGTCTTGAGTATCACCAAGATCCTCAACCCCACCCTGCTCAACGAATTCACCATGGGCGCCACCACGCGCGGCCAGACCTTCAACCCGGTGGACCCGTCCAAGGTCGCCCGCAGCGCCATGGGCAACATCGGCCAGTGGTATCCGTCCTCCAACGAGTCCGGCGCCATCCCCAACGTCACCTTCGGCGGCGTTCCCAACTATATCAACCCTTCGCTCGGCAACATTCCCTACACCAACGAGAACCCCGTCTTCACCTTCACGGACAACCTGAGCAAGGTGTGGAGCACCCACACCCTGAAGCTGGGCGTCTACCTCGAGCGCATGCGCAAGGACGAGGTAGGCGGGCCCAACACGCGCGGCGCTTTCGACTTCGGCCGCAACACCAACAACCCATTTGACGCCAACTTCGCCTTCGCCAACGCCCTGCTCGGCAACTTCAATAACTACTCGGAAGGCACCTTCCGACCCTACTCACACTACCGCTATACCCAGGTGGAGTGGTACGCCCAAGATGCCTGGAAAGCGACCAACCGCCTCACCCTCGACTTCGGCCTCCGCTTCTACCACGCTCCGGCCATGCATGACGACCGCTTCGCCATCACCACCTTCGACCCGTCCTTCTACGACGCCAGCTCGGCGGCCCTCCTGATCCGGCCGGGGCGGGATGCCGCCGGCAAGCGTGTGGGCCTCGACCCCCGTACCGGCCAGACCTATCCGGTCCCCTATATCGGGTTGTTCGTCCCCGGGTCCGGCAGCTACGCTCCGGGCATGGTGGTGGGCGGCAAGGGCGTGACCGCTGGGCTCTATGACACCCCCTTCGTGTCCATCGGCCCGCGGTTTGGCTTTGCCTACGACCCCCGAGGAGACGGAAAAACGGCGATCCGGGGCGGCTTTGGCATATTTTACGATCGCCCGCAGGGCAACATGAACTCCGGCACCAACGGCCAGCCCCCGGTGGCCTACAGCCCGACCCTTTATTTTGGGAACCTCGACACCTTCCTCCAGGCGCAGGGAGCGGTGGGGCCAGCCACGGTGAATGCCCCACAGGTGGGTGAACAGCCCCTACCCAGCGTGATGAGCTTCAGTCTTGGGGTGCAGCGCGAGGTCGGCTTTCACACCGTGGTGGACGTGGCTTACGCCGGTGGATTGAGCCGCCACCTGATCTATGCCCGCAACATCAATCCCATCCCCCTGTTCGCCCGCTTCGATCCGGCCAACAACGACGCCACCACCAACAGCCCCATGCAGGATAACTTTCTCCGGCCCTACCTGGGCCAGAGCAACATCAACGTGCGCGGCTTCGGCGCTACCTCCAGCTACAACGCTCTGCAGCTCTCGGTGAATCGCCGTATGTCCAAGGGCTTGCAGTATGGCATGTCCTATACCTTCTCCAAGAGCCTGGGGATCAACGCGGGCGACTTCGACGCCGTGAGCCCCTACTTCGACATGCGCTCGTGGAACTACGGCCCGCTCAGCTACGACATCCCGCACGTGCTGGTTCTGAACTACGCCTGGGATCTCCCCAACCCGGCCGAGCGCTGGAAGAACAAGGCCCTGGATCTGGTCTGCGGCCACTGGCAGATCTCCGGCATCGCCACCTTCCTCTCGGGAACACCCTTCACCCCGGGTATCAGCACCTCCGATGGCGCCGACCTCACCGGCTCGACCGAGAGCGCCCGCATCACCGTCCTGAGCGACCCGCGCCTGGACAAAGGCGAGCGGACCTTCTCCCGAAACTTCGCCACGGAAGCCTTCGCCCGCACCCCGAAAGGGAGCTTCGGCAACGCCGGGGTTAACATCCTGCGTGGTCCGGGAGTCAACAACTTCGACCTCAGCGTCTCCAAGCGCCTCCCGGTGACGGAGACCCGGTACTTCCAGGTGCGCGGCGAATTCTACAACGCGTTCAACCACACGCAGTTTTCAGGGATAGACTCCGGCGCCCGCTTCAACCCCGCCGGCCAGCAGATCAACCTGAACCTGGGAGCCTACAACGCCGCCAGGGACCCGCGGAGAATCCAGTTGTCCCTACGCTTCATGTTCTGACGTCGTGGTGGGGCGGCCCCCCCGGGCCGCAGCCGGCCCCCTGGCCGGCTTTCTCGCGTCGCTTTCACCCCAGAGTCAGAGCGCACCGTGGACTCCAGGATCAAGCCAAGGGGCTGCCTTATTCCACCCCCCTGATGTTCCCGCGCTCGTCCACGTCCATCCGGACGGCCTGCGGCGACTTCCCCAACCCCGGCATCAGCAGCATATTCCCCGCAATCACCACTACAAACCCCGCCCCTGCCGCCAGGTGCGCGTCGGTGACTGTAAGGGTCCAGCCCGAGGGCGCCCCCAGCAGCTTAGGGTTGTCCGAGAACGACGACTGCGTCTTGGCAATGCAAACGGGCAGCCGCCCGAACCCCTGCTCCGCCAGCCGCGCCAGCTTCCGGCGCGGCTCCGACTCCACATACACACCGCCCGCCCCATAGATTTCCCGGGCCACCCGCTCGATCTTCTCCAGGATGCTGAGCTCGGACCCGTACAGCGACCGCACCTGGCTCGGATCGGCGGCGTCGGCCGCGGCCACCACCTTCTCCGCCAGTTCCCGGCCGCCGGCGCCACCCTCCGCGTAGACGTCCGCCACAGCGCTCTCCACCCCCACCCCGCGACAGTGGCTCTGCACCGTCTCGACTTGCTCTGCCGTCTCGCCGCCAAACCGGTTCACCGCCACCACCACCGGCACGCGGAACTTCTGCAGGTTCTCAATGTGCCGCGCCAGGTTGGTCAAGCCCCGCTCGATATTTCCTCCCCCCTGTTCCACCAGCGCCCGGACCGACGCGATCAGCACCGCCGCCGCCGGCTTCAGCCCCGCCTGCGGCATCACCAGGTCGAAGTACTTTTCCGCTCCTAGATCGGCCCCAAAACCGGTCTCATTGACGACGTAGTCGGCCAGGGCCAGGCCCATCTTCTGGGCGATCACGCTGGACGTCCCGTGGGCGATGTTGGCGAAGGGGCCGGCGTGCACCAGGGCCGGCGTGTGCTCGGTGGTCTGCACCAGGCTCGGCATGATGGCTTCGTTCAGCAGCACCATCATGGCCCCGGTGGCCTCCAGGTCGCGGGCCCGCACTACTTTGCCCTCCAGGTCGTAGCCGACGACGATCTCCCCGAGCCGCCGGCGCAGATCGTCGCGCCCGGCAGCCAGGGCCAGGATGGCCATCACCTCCGACGCGGCCGTGATGACGAACCCCGTCTCGCGGGGTACCCCGTTGACTTTGCCGCCCAGTCCGACGATGACGTGCCGCAGCGCCCGGTCGTTCATGTCGATGGCCCGCGGCCAGAACAGGTTGTCCACGTCCAGCCGCCGCCCGTTGCTGTGGTGCAGGTGCGAATCGATCATGGCCGCCAGCAGGTTGTGCGCGGCGGTGACGGCGTGGAAGTCCCCGTTGAAGTGCAGATTGATGATCTGGCTGGGCTCCACCTGCGCCTGTCCGCCTCCGGTGGCGCCGCCTTTCAGTCCAAACACCGGCCCCAGCGACGGCTCCCGCAGGGTGACAATGGCACGCCGCCCGCTCCGCTCGATCGCCTGGGCCAAGCCGATCGATACGACTGTCTTGCCCTCGCCGCGACTGGTAGGAGTAATAGCCGTCACCAGGATCAGCTTCCCCCGCGCCGGCCGCTCCAAGAGCTCCAACCGCAGCTTGGCCGTATACTTCCCGTAGTACTCCAGATACTCATCGGACACTTCCAGCTTGTCCGCAATCTCCCGGATCAGTTTCACGTGGCTGACTCCAACTCCGTTAGGTGCCGGGAAAGTCCTTGCGGTAGGTCACAAAGTTCCGCTCCACCCGGCAGCCCAGCTTCTCCACCGTCCGCCGCGAAGGCCAGTTGTCATCCAGCACCACTGTATAGCTTGCACTTGTGTAGCCACGCTCGATCATGGCCAGGTAGCTGGAGGCGGCCAGGGCCAGGTTGATCCCCTGCCCCCGATACGCGCTCTTCACCCCAATGATCAACAGCACCCCGTGGCCCGCCCCGGGCTGGTTCAAATCCGGCAGCGAGTAAACAAACCCAGCCGGCTCTCCATTCACCTCCGCGAACCGGCAAAACTCCGGAACCAGGAAGTCCTGCAATCCGAGGGTCAAGCCTTCCATGACCGCCTGCGGGAAGGCCGGCATCCCCCAGTGTTGCGCGAACGTCTCGGCATTCAGTTGCGTGAACAGTGCTGTCTCCTCGGCCAGGCGCTCGAAGTCCCACGCCCGCGGGCTCACCCTCCCCGCCATCTCCCGATACCGTGCCGCCAGCTCCGCGTTGAACCGCACCCGGTACTCCACCAGCCCCTGCTCGGTCCGAAACCCCGCATTCTTCACGTAGCTGTGGTAGTAAGGTGGATTATAGGTATGAAAAATGGTCGGAACTTCCTCATAGGCATCCACGGTAAGGGGCAACTGCCACCCCGGCAGAAAGCCCAACCGCGCGGCGCGGCACCCGCGTTCGGCGAGCCAGCGGCAGGCCGCCCCCAGCAACTCCACCGCTTCGTCGTTCCGGTCCGGAAGCGCCTCGAACAGGACCAGGTGCCCCAGCGGCTCCTGCCACCGCTCCTGGTACCCGCGATCGATCACCGCCGTCACGGTGGCGGCGAGCCGGCCGTCGCGCTCCACCCCGAACGTCTGGATGTCGCAATAGGCGGCCTGCGCCACCAGCCCCGAAACCTCGGCGATATGGTGTTCGCGCTGCGGAGCCCGCCACCAGGGATTGCCCTGGTAGACTTGGTGCCCGAAATCCGCACACCGCTCAAAATCTTCCTGTGTAGTCAGTGCTCGTACCTGAATCATGACAGTTTGGCGTAAACCTTTCTTCCTTCCTCGAATCGTCCCAGGGCCAGGGCCTGGTCGGCCTGGCTGGCGAACTTGTAGTTTTTGCGGATGTACCGCATCGACGCCTCGATCTCGTCGACGAAGGCCCCGGCCGCGCGGGCCAGCCGGTGCGGCGTCCCGGACACCCGATAATACACCGGACTGGTGTGGGCGAAGACGGTGTGGTTGGCATAGGTCTTGGCCCCGGACCGGACCCGGGCGGCGAGCCAGCCGCCCTGCTCCACCGGGATCTCGCGCTCCAGCGTCGCCTCCCGCCCCCCGATAGCGACCTGCTCGGCCACCACCTCGCCGTCCTGGACAATTTCCAGCCGGTCGAACGGCAGCCGCGACACGGCCCGCGCCCGCACCTTCAGGGGCGAGGCAACCTCCACCGTCGCCCCCGGACCGCGCCCGTTCACAGCCAGCTCCAGCAGCGGCCCATTGGTAACGAACGTCCTGCCCGCCCGCAATCCCGCGATCCAGCTCTCGTAGGTGAAGCCGCCTTCCACCTGTACATAGACCCGGTTGTGGTCGTAGATCCACCAGTCGGTGCCGGAGGATGCCGGCATCCGGAACCCGCAGTTCAGCAACCCGTAGTAGCGGGCGTAGTCGGCCTCCAGGCCGTCGCCGAGGTTGTAGGCGTCCACGTGCCCGAGCGCGGCCGCCACCGGCAACTCCATGCCCGCGCCGTTGTGACACCACACCGTGGTCCCGCCGATCCTCCGGGCCTCGGCGCACAGCATGGAGAGCGTAGGAAAGTCCGGCGCCTTGCCATCGGCAGACAGCAACCCGGTGGACGCCGGCTCCACCAGCCGCGGAATGTTCAGAAACAGGCAGTGCCCGTACCCGAAGTCCACAAAGCCCCTGTTGTTCCGCGCCTCCTCGCCCATGTCGATCAGAGTCCCGTCGCGCGTGAACTGCGGCAACCGTCCGATCGGGTAGCGGTTGGTGATATACGGCGAGTCGGTCCGGATCAGGTAGCTGATCACGCTGACATCCAGCGCCTCAGCCGGCGGTACCAGCCGCAGCCGGTCGTCGTGGTCCTCGTCAATGTCCAAGTGATAGTGTGTATGAGTGTTGCCAGAATACCACCCGGCCGGGTGCAAATCGCGCAGCACGGGGATGCGGATGTCGTGCACATGGATGAGCCCGGACCCAACCTCGGTCTCGGCCACCCCAACCTCGTGCCCGATGCCCCGCACCGCCTCGACCCGGTACCGCCCCGGCGGGACCGCGACCTCGTAGGCCCCACGCGCGTAGAAGTAGTGGTTCCGCTGCGGCCGCGTTCGGATCGCGCCCGCTGGGAAGTAGGCCTCGCCGGTACCGGTCTCGAACACGCGGAGCTTGGCTGCCGCCGGCCGTCCCGTGGCGCCGTCGAGGAGCGCCCCTTTGATGATGCCCGGCGCCCGGGTATCCGGCCTCTGGGCGCGCAGGGGGAGCAGCAGGCTCCCGGCTCCGAGGACCGGTATGGCGTTCAGGATTTCGCGACGGCTCAGGTGACGTGTGTAGCCCATGGGGATGACGTTATTCCAAATGGCCTATGGTTGGCAAGGGCCCCGGGCTGAACCCTCCTCTTGACACGCGCCCCGTCTGGCGGTATCTTCACTCCCAGCAGTCCTCGCGTTCCATAAAGGGGGTACTATGAGCGCGCCTATACGCTGGGCAAGTCTGTTTCTGATCCTGCTGGCCAGCGCCGGCTCCCTCCAGTCTCAGGTGGCCACGGGCAACATACGCGGCACCGTGGTCGATTCCACCGAAGCCGTAATCCCCGGCGCCACCGTCACCCTCACCAACGTCGAGCGGGGCGTTACCCGCGTGGTCAATACCAACGACCGTGGGGACTTTGACGCCGCCTTCATGCCTCTGGGCGAATACCAGGTTTCGGCGGAGATACGCGGCTTCCAGAAGAAGGTGCTGAACGGCATCCAGCTTCAGGTGGACCAGACCGCCGTCCTCCGCATCAGCCTCCAGCCCGGCGCTGTCACCGAGACCGTGGTGGTGCAGTCGGCGTCCCCGCTGCTCGATGCCCAAACCGCGTCGCTCGGCCAGGTCATCGAGAACCGCCGGATTATCGAACTGCCGCTCAACGGCCGCAATCCGTTCCTCCTGGGACTGCTGGCCGGCGGCACCACTCCCTTTCGGGGACTGGCCACGAATCTTCCCTTCATCGCCGGGGGCGGCCGTCACTCCGCCAACGACATCCTCCTCGACGGCATTGACGACAACATCCGGAACTTCGCCGGCAACGTCGGACGCAATGGCGTCTCGTACATTCCCTCCGTCGATGCCGTCCAGGAATTCAAGGTGAAGACCAACAACTTCGCCGCCGAATACGGCCACTCGGCGGGCTATACGATGAACGTCACCATCAAGTCCGGAGCGAACGAGTTCCACGGCTCGGCCTTCGAGTTTCTCCGCAACGACAGGCTCGACGCCAATAACTTCGTCTCCAACTTTGCCGGCCGCCCCAAGGCCAAGTTTCGGCAAAATCAATTTGGCGGCACCTTCGGCGGACCCCTGGTGGTCCCCGGTTACAACGGCCGCAACCGGACGTTTTTCTTCGGCGACCTGGAGGCCACGCGCATCCGCCAGGCCGCCGGCTCTTCGCTCTCCGACGTGGCCCCGGCCTCCTTCCGCTCCGGCGACTTCTCCCGCTCCACGCGCCGCATCTACGACCCGGCGAGCCGCAGCCTCGATCCCGCTACCGGCGTGGTGCGGGCCGAGCTGTTTCCCAACCAGGTCATCCCCTCCGGCCGCCTGGATCCCACCGTCCTGGAGGTGCAGAAACTCCTCCCGCTGCCCAATGTCGGCGCCCAGGAATCGGCCTCGCGGAACTTCCTGGCCACTTCGCCCCGGGAGTTGAATCGCACCCAGGGCGACTTCCGCATCGACCACCGCCTGCGGGAGAACAACAACCTGATGTTCCGAGGGTCGGTCTCCCAACAGGCGCAGCCCAATCAGGGCGCGTTCATCTATAGCCCGCAGACCAGCTTCTTCAATACCCGCAACTTCGTCCTCAGCGACATTCACATCTTCCGCCCCAACCTGGTAAACGAGTTTCGTTTCGGGTACAACCGCTCCAACTCCTCCCAGATCGCCCTCAAGCTGGACGAGTCCATCGCTTTTGCCGCCAAGAACGGGCTCCAGTCCGGCCCCCTCATCGGTTTTCCCAGTATTGGTTGGAGTTTCTCCGGCGATTCGTTCGGCCAGGCGCAGTTCACGGGCTTCGGCGCCGCCGGCTCCAACCCCACCTTCGAGAACTCCTTCCAGTGGGCCGACCACGTCAGCATCATCGCCGGAAACCACACTATGAAGACCGGCGTAGAGATCCGCCGCTTCCGCTTCGACCATCTGCCCGGCTACCCCACCCGTGCCACGGTGTACTTCGGCGCCACATTCACCTCCAACGCCTCCGTGACCCAGGAGACCGGACTCCCCTACGCCGATTTCCTCCTCGGGTTCCCCGCCCGAGCCGAAGGCGAGAATCAAATTGACTGGTCCCGCCAGCGCGACCTCTACGGCGGCGGCTACCTGCAGGACGATTGGAAGATCACGCGCCGCCTGACCCTCAACCTCGGTCTCCGCTACGACCTCTACACCCAGCCCGTCGACGCGCTCGACCGCGGCGGCGTCTTCGATCCCGACAGTCTTTCCAGCCTGGGCCGCCGGGGCATCTACCGCGTGCCCGGGAAGGACGGGTTCTCCCGGGCCATCGTGAGAGGCCATCACAAGAACCTCGCCCCCCGCTTCGGATTCGCCTACCAGGCCACGCCGAGGTTCGTGGTCCGAGGCGGTTACGGCATCTTCTTCAGCCAGCGCGAGCAGAACCGCCACGTCACCGAGCTGGCCAACACCCCGCTGAACTTTCGGATCGTCACCACGCCCCCGGTGACCCCGCAGCGCACGGTCACGCCGCTGTTCCGCTTCAACAGCCCCTTCGCCGTCGAGTCCTCCCTCGATCCCAATTTCAGCCGCTACGACGCCACCCGCCCGCTCGCCGTCCAGTTCATGGCCTCCGACATCGACAATTCCCGTTTCCCCACGCTCCACCAGGCCAATCTGTCTCTGCAGTACGAGTTCACCCCCGGACTGCTGGTGGAGGCTTCCTATGCCGGCGCGCGTGGCCTGCGCTGGGTCCAACGGATGGAGGCGAACTCGGTCCGCTTCGAGGACGCGCTGGCCGGCCGCAACCGCCAGCAGGACCGTCCCTTCCCCTACGTCGAGCAGACCATCTCCATCGACCGCGCCGTTGTGAACAGTTGGTATCAGTCCTTCAATCTGCGCGTGGAGCGCCGCTTCTCCCGGGGGCTGACCTTCCTCACCAACTACACCATCTCCAAGAGCACGCAGAGCGGCGACTCCGGGTCGAGCCAGTTCGACCAGGAAGGTTCCACCCGGCCCATGGACCCCTTCAACCCCAAGGGCGAGCGCGGTCTCGCCCCCACCGACATCCCCCAGAAGCTATCCCTCAGCGCGCTGTACGAGCTTCCCATCAAGGGGCGCCTCCTCGGCGGCTGGCAAGTCAACGGCATCCTCACCCTGCGCTCCGGTTTTCCCAGCGACATCCGCGTGGCCAGCACCCCGCCGACTTTCACCACGCTCAACCGGCCCAATCGCGTCCTGGGCGAGTCCGTGCTGGTGTCGAATCCCGGCTTTGACCAGTTCTTCAACCCGCGGGCCTTTACGGTGCCTCCGACCACACCCGATTTCCGAGGCGCTGCCGTCCGCACTTACGGCAATGCCGGCCGCAACATTCTCCGCGGCCCCAGCTCCCGCAACCTGGATCTGTCGCTGTTCAAGAGTTTCCGCACCACCGATAAAACCACCCTGCAATTCCGCGCCGAGGCCTTTAACCTGAGCAACACCCCGACCTTCGAGCTGCCGAGCGCCCGGACCGCGGCCCTCACCGTCGGCGACCCCGCCTTCGGCAGGCTCTCCAGTTCTCAAACCGTCGGCCGCCAGCTCCAGTTCGGCCTGAAGTTCCTTTTCTGAGGTGAAACCGATGCGAAACATCCTGTTTGTCTTGCTAGTAGCCGGCCCGCTCGCGGCGGCCGATATGCCCAGCCAGGTCTCCAAACCCTACGGCTCCGCCCAGCGGCCCCGCGCCCTGGTGGTGGTCGGCGACCGCTACCACAGCCCGGTCCTGATGCGCGACGGTCTCGCCGCGGCCCTGCTGCACGAGAACCTCCCCGCCACGTTTATTGAGGAAGTCACCGCGCTCAACCGCGCCTCGCTCGCCCAGCACCAGTTGCTCATCATGGCCCGCAACGGCCGCTACTGGCCCCAGGGCTATACCAAGCCGCAGGCCCACTGGATGACCGACGAGCAGCAGAAAGCGGTCTGGGATTTCGTCCAAAACGGCGGCGGCGTCCTGGCCATGCACAACGCCCACACCGCCTATCCGCCCGGCGGCCTCTACTACCAGCTCTTTGGCGGCGATTTCGGCGGCCACCCCAAGCCCTACACCTTCACCATCCGCATCACCAACCCGCACCACCCCATCACCGCGGGCGTGGAGGATTACGAGATCTTCGACGAGCAGCACACTTCCAAGTACTCGCTGGACGAGGAACACCTGCTGATGCGCAACATCGCCCGCGACAACCTGGAAGCCCCCGCCGGCTGGTGGCGGGAAATGGGGAAAGGGCGCTTCTGCTATCTATCCCCCGGACATACGCCGGAGGCCCTCAACCACCCCATGACCCAGCGCCTCATCCGCAACGCCGCCCGCTGGCTGCTGCGACTGGAGTAGGGTTATTGTTAGCCCGGCCCCGTCACCTGTGGCGGCGAGGCCATAGGGATGACCGAGTTCAGATTGCGCCCGTTTGCAAGAGGCGGCCGATCAGGGAGACGGCCAGGACTGGGCCGTCCCAGGAACTGGGCGAATCGGACTTCGCTCCCAAGCACGCTCGAACTCTTCCAGGAGCTGCGGTCCCCGAAGCTGAGGGATGGTGATCAGGATCACGCTGAACTGAGGAAAGCGCTTTAGAGCCCGCGCGGCGGACTCGCTGGAGAGTCGGTCTCGCGTCAGCACGGCGGTGAAACCGGCCTGCACCGCCGCCCCTACCAATTCGCCAATCGTGAGAGCGTTCCAACCGCGCGATTCCGCCGGGTGCGCCCGAATGCCGAACTTGCCCAGGGTCGCGGCCACCCGCAGCGGCATGTTCACGTCAAGCAGCCACATTCGGAGCGTCCAGCAGTTCCGATGCGACTTTCATGACCTCGGGGACCGCTTCGTGCGGAAACGAACCGTAGGTCTCCTCAATCTCCTCGACGCTCATGCCCTCCGCCAGACAGGACAGGACAAACGAAACGGAGAACCTGGTGCCCCGGATGGCTAGTTTACCCCCCAGTAGTTCTGGGTCCGCAACGATCCAGCGGTAATTCCGAAAAGGGGCCAGTTCGCGATTTTCCATCTCAAGCCTGTCTCGTACCTTCAGAGTTTACCACCGGTTCCCTGCTTCAGCACCACCACCCGGTCCGCCTGGATCTTCTCCCACCTCTCCTTCGACCCGTCCGGCCACTCCACCACCACGGCCTGCACCTCCGGCTTATCGCCCAGCCCAAAATGCACCCGAACGTCGCTGGCGGCCAGGTAGCTCCCATCGGTATGGACCCGCCGGACGAGCGGCTTCTCCCCCGCCCGCAGGACCACCACCTTGGCCCCCATTCCGTCGCGATTCGACCGGACCCCCTCCACCCGCACCTGCAACCAATGCTTTCGCGAGCCTGCCCCGTTGAGCAGGAGCCGGACCGGACCGTTATTGTTGGTCACCAGGATATCGACATCACCATCATTATCAATATCGCCGAACGCCGCCGCCCGGCCTACCTCCGCCAGCTCCAGCGCCGGTCCCGCCTGGCCGGTCACGTCGCGCAGCTTGCCGTCCGCCTCGTGGTGGAAAAGCTGGTTGCGCTGCTGGAAGGGGTACGGCGTCCCGCGCAGCGCCTCCACGATGGTCACCCCGCCGTTGGCGGCGAACAGATCCAGCAGACCGTCATTGTCGTAGTCAAACCAACCGACCCCGAACCCGGTGAACTGCAAACTCGGATGATGTACCCCCAGCTCCATCGAAGCGTCGGAAAAGTTTCCCTTGCCGTCGTTGCGGTAGAGCGTGCTGCCCTCGCGGGCCAGGTTGGTGACCAGCACGTCCGGGGCGCCGTCGCCGTCGAAGTCCTCCGCGGCGACGCCCATACCCGCCCGGGCCACCCCGTCGGCGCTGTAGGCGGCGCCCGACATCAGCCCCTTCTCCTCGAAGGTCCCGTCGCCCCGGTTGATCCACAGCAGGTTGGCGGCGCCGTCGTTGGCCACGTAGATATCCACCCAACCGTCCCCGTTGAAGTCCGCCGCCACCACGCCCAGCCCCGGCCCCACCGCCGCCCCGATGCCCGCCGCCACCGTCACGTCGGTGAACTTCCCGTTGCCGTCGTTGCGGAACAGCCGGTCCGGCGACGGCTGGTACGCCTTAGGAGTACAGTAGTCCCGCTCCCCGGCCGGATCGAAGCAATCCTTGTTCCCGCGCAGCGTGAAGTCCAGGTAGTTGGTTACATACAGGTCCAGGTAGCCGTCGCGGTTGTAATCCAGCCAGGCGGCGCTGGCGCTCCAGCGCCCGTCGCCCACTCCGGCCTGCTTGGTGACGTCGGTAAATGTGCCGTTGCCGTTGTTCCGGTACAGGACATTCGACCCGTAGCCCGTGACGTAGAGGTCCGGATACCCGTCGTTGTTGTAGTCCCCCACCGCCACGCCCATGCCATACCCGACGTGCCCCACGCCCGCCTGCTCGGTGACGTCGGTGAATCGCAACTGCCCGCTCGGGATCAGCTCATTGCGAAACAGACGGTTGCCCGGCTTCCATCCCGCCGGTGGCGGAAACTTCGCCTCCGACGGCTTCTTCCCCCCCTCCAGCATCGTCCCCTGGATGAGGTACACGTCCAGATCCCCGTCCCCGTCGTAATCGAACAGCGCCACCCCGGCCCCCATGATCTCAGGCATGTAATACTTTCCGGTGGCGCCGGTGAAGTGGGTGAACGCCAGCCCCGTTTCCGCGGCCACCTCGCGAAAGAGGGGCGGCGTGCTCTTCGCCTGCTGGCGCGGGCCCGAGCAGCCCAGGAAAAAGGCAAAGCCAAAGGCAACCATCCATCGGCAAGTATTTTTGATTCTTAATCTTTGCCTCTTGCCTTTTGATTTGCCTTTCATCTCCCCCCCTCCACCACCCGCAAATCCCTCTCAATACTCCCCAAAATCTCCCCCTGCCCCATCTCCGACGCCTTGGAACGCGCCTCCCGCAAGTACCCCACCGCCTGCGACCGCCGCCCCGCCCGCGCACAAGCCGCGCCCATCGCATAGAGGTACCCGGCGGCGGCCGGTCCCTCCTCGCCCAGGGTCTGCTGGAAGTGGGCGATGGCTTCCTCGGTTCGCCCCCGGTTCAGCAGCAGCCGCCCCAACTGAAAATGCGCCAGCCGGTAATTGGGCCGGCTCTCCAGCGCCGCCCGATAGTGTCGCTCCGCCAGATCCAGCTTGCCCTCCAGCATCGCCAGGAATCCCAGGTTGCCGTGGACTTCGGGGTAGTTCGGGTTGATCTCCAGCGCCTTGCGGAACGCCTCCCCCGCTTCCCGGTACCGCTTCTGTTCGAACAGCAGGACGCCGTAGTTGTAGTGGCTCTCGCCCAGGTTGGGGTCGAGCGCCACGATGGCCCGGTAGTGCTCCTCGGCCTTGGCCGGATTCCCCGCCTTGGCGTAGAGCGTGATCAGGTTCGCCCGGGCCTGGACCATGCTCGGATCCTGGGCCACCGCCTGTTCGTGCTCGGCGATCGACTCCTGCATCTTTCCGTCCGCCTCCAGACGCACCGCTCGCTTCAGATGATAGAGTGCGCTCTGGTTGAGCGCCCTTACCTCGTCCAGCAAGGCATCCGGCGCCGGCGGCCCTCCCAGCGGATCTTTCCGGTAGAGCGCCATCTCCTGCTGCGCCGGCCCGGACTCGCCCAGCTTCTGATACGCCTGTGCCAGCCCATAGTGCGCCGACCCGAACCGCGGCGCCAGCTCACAGGCTTTCCGGTAGTGCTCGATGGCCCCGGCCACGTCGCCCAGCGCGGCCCGCGCCCGGCCGGCCCCGTAGTGCGCCACCGCCGACTCCGGATGCTTCGCCGCCACCGCCCCGGACATCTCGACGCTCTCGCGCAGCTCCCCCAGCGCCAGCAGCACCTCCACCAGCTTCACGCGCGCCGGCAGGTACTCGCCGTCCAGCCGGATCGCCGCCCGCAGACTCTCGGCAGCCTCGAGATTCTTTCCCGCCGAGGCCTGCGCCGCCCCCAGCAAATAGGCCCACCGCAACTCCTTCGGCTGCAACGCCCGCGCCCGCCGGTAACACCTCTCGGCCGCTCCAAACTGGTCATAGGCATGGAGCACCATGCCCAGCCGCCCGTTCGCTCCGGCGTCCTGGGGAGCGGCCTGCGCTTCTGCATAGGCCTTCTGGACCGGGTCCCGCGCCGCCGGCACAAATCGCTCCACCGCCAGCTTGGGAAGCTCCGGGGGCGGCGGCTCCGGTACGCCCGTCCAGCGGCAGGAGACCATGGTCAGGAACACCGCCACGGCGCCGAGCCGCGCGCGTAGGCCAGCGGTTGGTTCGCACGGGCTCCTAGCCGTCATCGGTCTCCACATCATGCACGCGAATGCGGTGTACTTCTACGATCCAGCTTGAACCTCATTCGGTCGTCTGCAAGACCTCCACGTACCGTTCCCTCGCCATCTCGGCTCCGTACGCGATGGCCGCTCGGATGTCTTCTTCGCTTAGCTGCGGATACTCTGCTAGTAACTCCTCGATCGTCGCGCCGTTAGCCAGAAGGTCCAGGATCAGGGACACCCGGATACGTGTCCCACGGACGCAGGGCTTGCCGAAACACACCTTGGGGTCAATGGAAATCCGATCGAGAAGCGGGCTCATGGCTGGGATTCTCCTCGCACCTCTATTATCGCAGGTACTTCTCCAGGGGCGGCCGCACCAGGCGCATCACCTCCGGCTTCTCCAGATCGGCGGCCGTAATCACCGCCGCTGCGCAGTCGATGCGCTTGGCCGGCGTACCCCCTTGGAGTTTCTCCACCAGCGTGCCCACCGCCCGGTAGCCGATCTGAAACGGATCCTGGACCACCAGCGCCGTGATAACGCCCGCC
>JBGOUV010000115.1:0-16655 GCA_041477815.1 Terriglobia bacterium
CTCGCGTGGTAGACATCGTCATGCCGCTTCATGAACCGGAAGAAGCGCACCAGCTCCTGGCGCGATTCCGGATCGTTGAAATTGGCGTAGCGGGTCATCGGGGCGCCGCCGTTTGCGGCCAGCTCCGCCAGGGACGCGCGGATCTTGACGCTCTCGTAGTGGCAGACGCTGAAGGGGCGGCCGCCGCCCGCTCCGCGCATGTAGCGCATCTGCAGGGTCGGCTCGTTCTTGCCGACGCAGTACCACAGATAGTCTTCGCCCTTGGCCCAAAGATCGGGCGGCAACATGAACCGTTCGTCGTTGCGCGGCAGGGGCTGGTAGCTATGCAGCCATTGGGCCAGGATGAGGTCGGGCTTGAGGGAACGGCCGTAGGCGATGAAGATGTCGTCGAAGGCCCTTTTTCGCGAGATGTCGGAGAAGCGCTGCCCTTCCAGCCGCAGCGGCGTCATCTCATTGGCCTTGTACCAGCCATTGATTTCGGCGAACGGATGCGTCTCGAGGTTCTCGATGCCGAACTGCTTTCGCAACTCGGCGGGCGAATAACGCTCGCGCAAATGATCCTTGAACCCACGGACGCAGTACTGGCACATGCACCCGTTCGTGTAGAAGTAATTGATCACAAAGCCGTCCACTCCGCGTTCAATGCCGCGCTTGACGAACGCCTTCATGACCTTGCGCCAGTTCGGATTGTTCAGGCAGCCGTGAAAGATGGGCCAGGGTGAAAACCCGTCGAGTTGGATCGAATAGGGACTGCCATCGGCCTTCCGCTGGAGGAGCTCGAGCGGATCCCGCACGGGTTTCGGGCCCAGTTCCTTCTCGTCCCAAAGCTCGTTGTAGAACTGGAAGAACCCTTCGCGAGGACCCTGGGGTCCGTCGATGAGGCCCGTGACGTGGTAGGTGGTGTCGATGTGCCCGATCACCTTCACACCGCGTTTATGCAGCTCCCGATTGAGGTTTTCGAGAAACTGTCCGCTGGCTTTGAGATCTCCGTCCACAGCGTGGGTGGCGGCGGTGGCGCCCTTCACCGCCTTGGGCACGTGCGCGAGAGCCCAGAAGTCCACACCATAGAAGCCCGCCTGGACCACCTCCGGCTGGGCCTCGTCGATGAACGCGAGATAGCCGGGGTCGATGTACTGCCGCCAGTGAACCAGCATGCGGCTGAACTCGAGGCGCGGGGGGGCCGCCGCGCGCTGGCCCGATGGCGAGCAGGCGGTCAACGCCGCCGCGAGGACGGCGATCCAGGTGATCTTCGATGGCATGGTGTCTCCCAACGGCGCCTTACTTCGCCGGTTTATGCGCGATGCGGGTTAGCTGATCCAAGCCGGGCCACCTGCCTTCCGGACCTTCTTTACGCGCTACCGGCGGCGACTGCTGGAGCTAGTAAGTGGTGGTGCGCAGTTGCGCCGCCGGGTGCGACCAGATCTCGGGCCTGATGCGCATGCCGAAGCCGGGCAGATCTGGCGCGGCGATGGCGCCGTTCTTCGGGAGCAGCGGGTTTTCGAGCAGCAACGGCCAGTCGTGCTCATAGAAGCGCTGGCAGCTTTCCTGAATCCATACATTGGCGAGCGCCGTGGTGAGGTGCGTCGAGGCGTAGAACAGCAGCGGGCCTCCGGCGGTGTGCGGCGCAACGGGCAGATGCTGCGCCGCCGCCATCGCGGCGATCTTGCGGGCCTCGCTGACGCCACCGCACCAGCAGACGTCGAACATCACGTACTTGAGCGCACGAGCCTCGAGCAACTGCTGAAACGGAAGACGTCCGGCCATGCGCTCGCCGGCGATCAGGGGCAGAGACGTGGCTTCGGCGAGCTGGCGGTACTGGAGGAAGTTGCCCGGCAGCAGCATGTCTTCGAGCCACATCGGCTGATAGGTTTCGAGCGCTCGGGCAATGCGGATGGCGGCGGGCAGATTCCAGAGCGAGTGGAATTCGATCAGGATCTCGATGGAGGAGCCGAAGGCGTCGCGTAGTTTGCGCACTGGAACCAGCGCCTCGTCGATTTGGGCTGGGGTGATGAACTGGCCGCCGTTGCGCCGCCCGGCCCCATCGAAGGGCCAGATTTTGATGGCGGTGATCCCGTACTGGTCGCGGACTTCTTGGAGGATCTTGTCGGGGTCGGTGAGGAAGTCGTGGCGGTGCGGGAAGCAGGTGTTGTAGAGACGCACGGTAGGGTTCGACTGGCCGCCGAGCAGGCGGTAGACGGGAGCGTCGAGCGACTTGCCGAGCAGGTCCCACAGTGCCAGATCGAGCGCGCTCAGGATGCGCATCTCGGTGCCGCCGGAGATCTGGAAATCGAAGGCCTGGTAGAGGTCGGTCCAGATCCGCTCGATGTCCCGCAGGTCGCGGTGGCGCAGCATGGGGGCGAGCAGGGAATGGACCATCTCGGCTTCCTGGGCCGTGCGGGGGTAAGTCTCCCCGACCGCCTGCAGGCCGGAGGTAGTGGTGAGGCGAATCCAGGTCCAGTGCGGCCAGAAGGGAGCCGAATCGCGGCCTTTGGGGAAGTGGAGCGTCTCGATCCGGGCCAGTCGCAGGGGAGGCGAGGCGGCCAGTGCGGCGGGTAGCAGCGACGCAAGCAGGTGGCGGCGGGTCATGGTCTCAGTGCAGCCAAAGAGCAGCCTTCCTTGCGGCATGCTAGCACGTTTCGGGACGGTTATCTCTATTGGAGTCTTCTCTTAGAGGCACACTGGCTTCTGTTGACGACTGGACAGCGGCTGGTGCTACTGAGAAGAGGAACGCTATCAAAGCGTCCACGTGAGATGCCCTGCATTCTCACTTGAGCGCCGGGACGCTCCCAAATCTCCTTCCCGCAGCTTCAAGACCTGGGGAGTCGTGTGCCCAAAACTGTGAACGCATCAATCCCCGTGTACCGCGCCGACGGAAGCCTGTACTGCACGGCGAGCGAGGAGCGACTGGCGCGGCTTCAATCGGCCGGACTGGTTGCCTGCGTCGTCCGCCACCGGAAGGGGCACATCAATCGGGCGATTCTCTTCGTCGGCCCCGGTGAACCAAGCCCGACGCTGGCCGGCGATCTGGGGGGCACGCGATACAGCTTCCGCCAGCACCTGGACAGCGGCTACCGAGTCTGGGCCCTAAAGCGTGTCCGCCGCGGAGAAGTGCCGCCGCGCGACGCGGGGAGCGAGGGAACCAGACCGGCAGCGGCGGCCGGAACCGGTGCGTGATGCCAGCGGCAGCGTTGCGCCCCTGCTCGTATCCCGGATGCGGAGAGCTGGTAACGAGCGGCCGATGCGAGGGACACCGCCGGCAAGCAGAGCGGCAGTGCGCCGAGAGTCGGGGCACGGCACGCGACCGGGGTTACGACCGCGCCTGGGAGCGGCTACGGGCAGCCAAACTGGCAGAGAACCCGTACTGTGAGATCCAATCGCATTGCCTCGGACTCAGCGCAGTGCAACGACTCGCCCGGCAGGTAGACCACATCCTGCCCATCGCGGAGCACCCGGAACTGCGGCTGTGCTGGGATAACCTCCAGTCAGCTTGTATTCCGTGTCACGGCGCCAAGACAACCAGGGAGTGCAGACACAGGCTAGGCAACAGCGTGAGGCCAACCGTCACAGTCGTGTCCGGTCCACCGGGAGCGGGAAAGAACCATTACGTGGACCAGCACCGGCAACCGACCGACCTTCTGCTCGACTACGATGCCGTCATGCAGGACATCACGGGTGCGCCACAACACGCTAGACCGCCCGCAGACCAGGACGCTGCCCACTGGCTATGCTACGACGCGATGCGGGCTATGATCCAGCGGGCCGAAGCGCTCGACACGCCAGCAAGAATGTGGGTAATCAGTACCGAGCCCGACCGGGTTAAGTTGTCCATCTTGGTTGGCAGACTCGCTGCCAACCTGGTGACCCTCGACACCGACCGTGAGACCTGCCGAGCGCGGGTGTCGATGCGGCCAGATCCGGGATATTGGCGGGAGGCCGTTGAGCGGTGGTTTCGATCCAGCGGGAGCCCGGCGAGTATGTAAGATCGTGGCGGGCAACGCGATTCGAGTCCGTCTTAGTAGAGATGATGCGCTCTGCTGAAGGAGCAATGTGCTAGACTACTCAACGAATGCCACAGCATGAGCTTCCTGCTCCTTGCCGGCGACCTCTGCCGAGCGCGTCAACACCGCCGGAGTAGGCTCTCGATTTGCTGGGCGATTCTTGGTTGCAGCGGAACGACTTGGGGAAGGCTTAGACGTTCTTCAAGCAAAGCCTGGTGATCACGGACCAGCCGGCGCAGCGGCATGCCTTCTGATTGTCTGTCCGCCATACAGGGTAACCGAGGATCCCGCTTGCTTTGCTGGGATGAAACGGTGCAAACTGAGGGTAGTATTTTCGGAGGTTCTCATGCGGTTTTTCGTGATCCCTCTATTCCTGGCCGCAGTCGCTACGGTTGACGGCCAATCTCTTGTCGGGTCCAACGTGCGTGTCACAACCCAGGATCTGTTCCCCGCGGATCCGTACTTCCCTTCTTCGGTTCCGGCCGACGTGCTCCAGCAGAATGAGCCCTCGATCGCGGTGCATCCGGAGTTCTCCAACCTGATCGCGGTCGGGATGAACGATGTTCGTACGCTGTCCCTCTCCGACGACGCCTGGCAGGGCCTCGCCGTCTCGACCAACGGAGGCACGTCCTTTGACTCCGAGTCGTTGGTCCCAGGTTTCCCCGGCGACACCTCCGCCGTCGGACTGAGCTCGCCCGTTCAGGGGAATGAGGCGGCCAGCGACCCTTGGCTCTCATTTGACAACTTCAATAACCTGTTTTACTCCTTCATCGCTTTCCAGCGCACGCCGCCGGGCCAGCCGGATTTTAGTCCGGCGGACACTAACGTCATTGCGGTCGCGCGGTACAACGTGGTCTTCAGCAGTGGAGTGCCAGCCGGCGTGGCCTACGACAAGACCGTGGTAGTGGAACGCGGCACGGTGGGCCTCGGCCGTCAAGAGGACAAAGAGGCCCTGACCGTGGACAACACGGGGTCCGAATTTGATGGCAACATTTATATCTGCTGGGCCCGGTTTACCGGTTCCCAAAACCACCTGAAGGTGGCGCGATCCACGGACCATGGGGACTCGTTCACTATCGCCGACCTTTTCGCCGACCAAAACATGCAGGGCTGCAACCTGACCGTGGCGCCGAACGGCGATGTGTATGTCTCCTGGAGGACCTTCGATTACAACCCTCGCCAATCCAACCCCAGGGACAGCGCTATTTTTGTGGCTCGTTCCACGGACGGCGGCGCTTCCTTCGGCAAGGCCGTCCGGGTAGCCACATTTGTGGACTTTCGCCAGAACGCCTCGCGCACCCCCCCCGTCTTCCGTACTTTCACTGATTCGTTCCTGGCTGCCGACGCTAACGGCGTGTACGTCGCATGGGTGGACAAGAGTTCCGCGACCGGAGCGGACGTGATGGTCAGCCGATCCAAGACCAACGGCGCCACCTGGGAAACGCCCGTCACCCCGCATTCTCTCTTCGGCCACCAGATCATGCCCTTCTTGGCAGCGTCCGGAGGTAAGCTGTCGGTCATCTGGTTTGACAGCCGCAGCGAGCCGAGTTTCAATTCTAATGGCCCGGTCAGTGGCCAGTGCCCGCCGGGCGCTACCACGGGCGCCGGATGTACCGGCATGGATGTGTTCTACAACCAGGCCAACACCGGCGCAGCTGGCCCTCTGGCGTTCGGGACCGAGTTGAAGGTTACCAGCCAATCGTTCAACCCGAACTTGTTCGGCTCCATCAAGGCAATCAGTCCTTTTATCGGCGACTACACAGCCGTGGTCGCGAATCCGACCGATGCTTTCTTGGTGTGGACTGATAACCACGACATCAACCCGACGGCCAATGGCTCGGAGGACGCTGATCCGACAACTGATCCGCCCGCGCTAATCAACGCGCGGTCGCGGGACTCCAATATCTACTTTCAGAAGATCACGAAGTAGTTTGGCGTCTGTCTGCGGGACCGACTAGTATGACGGCCTTAGCTGCTGTTGTTGCCGTAAGGGGGAACGTCGATCCGCGAGCGTGGGCGTCGCGGCTAGCAACGGCGGCAGTTGTCAAAGCCGCTGCGGTGATCTATGTCCTGCACGACATCCAGGAGCTGGACCTGGACCCGGCTGCCGCCGGATTCCAAATCGTCGTGAGCGGCACTCGCACAAGCCAGACCGCACGGAACGCGACGGCGTCCTGTATCTCAATCCTGGAAGTGCCGGCCCTCGGCGATTCCGATTGCCGGTGACGGTCGCGCGCCTCGATCTGGGACAGAAGCCCTGGGGAGTAGAGTTCATCGAGCTGCGCGCGCCTGCATGATTCAGTAGATATTTGTCAGTGTCTATACCTAGGGGGGAGCATCAATCTCTATAACCTTCTGAGGGGTATCACGCGGGCGCCCGCGCACACAACGGCGCAGGTTTTGGGGGTGGGGGGTACGGGTCGGGCCGCCCTAACTTCTGCGGCTCCGGCTCGATGGTTGAAGCGCCGGTTTTCTCGAGCGTCCGGCCAATGCGGCAGTCGAAGGTGTACTCGCTCCAGATCTCCCAATCGAGGCGCAATTCGAGACGCCTCATCAGGTCCGAGCCGGCCGGCAGGACACTCTTCGCGCGCAGGTACTCGTAATCATCGAGCCAGCCCATGTCCGGCGGGAGGAAGGTGGCGACGAACTCCGGCTCCGGAAGCTCCCGCTTCCAGTGATCGAGAAACAGCCCGGTCAACCCGTCGAACGGCGCCTGCCCACCCTGGGCCTGCACCACCCTTTTGGATCGCCGCCCGCAGATTGAACGTGTAGGTCCGGGCGGAGAAGAAGCCCGAGCGGTGGGAAGCGTCCTGCACCGAGTCGGAGAATGCCAGCAGCTTTTTGTCTTCGTTGAAGGGCGAGGTGAAGAGCTGTGCGACGATCACGCTCATCAGGCTGGCCGCGCGCGACCCGAGGATCGTCAGCGAGTTGTGGCCGGTGCAGCTCGGGCAATCGTGGAGACCCTCGCGCCGCTCGTGACCGTTCGCCAGCTTGACCGTCCTGCTGGTCTCCGGCGCCCAGAACGGGATGAGCTCCTCGAGGTTCGCCCCACAGTGGCCGCACTCCCCCGGCTCGGTCATGGTCTGCTTGCTCAAGCAGCGGCTGCAAAGCCACGTCGGGAACACGGCTTGCCGGTCCCGGCTTCGCATCGTCTCTGGAAACAGAAACACGACATGAGACGAGTACGAGAAGAAGCTGTTATAGAAGGTGGGAAGGTCCGGGTTCAGGCGGGTATCGGCATCCCGCATCGTGCCGCCCCAGCCGGTGAGGCCGCACTCGGGGCAATGGATCACCGGGAGGCTGTGCTTCAACTGCTCGGGCTTCAGGTCATCGGCCAATGCCAGCGCGGGCTCTCGCGCTACCGGAGCCACCATCCGCCGCAGTTCGCGGAGCCAGAGCTGGTAGCGCACCTGGACCAGCGGGATCCACCGGTCGCCCGACCGCGTCCACGCCTCGGAGACGAGCGTAAGGAAGCTCGCCAGCAGGTTCCGCAGGTAGCGCTCCTCCGACCCGCCGAACCCCGGCAACTGTTTGCGGATCGCGCCTTCCAGCTCGTCCACCGCCACCGCGCGGTTGCCGAGCAGCGTCAGCAGGTTCCGGAAGAAGCCATGGCTCTTGAGATGCTCGCCGAGCCGGCCCCGCCACTCCGGAGCGACGAAGTCGGCGATCTCGGCGCCCAGCCACAGCTTGTGCTGCGCCCGGACATAGGCCTCGGCGCTCTCGGAGCCCAGCGGGTTGAGGTACTCGCTGTCCTCGGGCCCGGGCGGCTGGGACCGCGTCACCAGGCAGCCGCGCAGGAACTCATCCGTCGTGAGCAGCGACTCCCCGACAATGCTGTCTTCGGCAAAGGGCTCCCCGAAGACCTGCCGGGCGAAGTCCAGCAGATCTTGCGGGGTGGCCTGGTTTTCGCCCTGTCCCAGCGTGGCCGAAGTGCCGGCGCAGCACAGGCGGCCGGGCGGCGTCTTGAGCCGCTCCTTGACGCGGCGGATCAGGCAGGCCAGATCCGCCCCTTGCGCCCCATCGAAAGTGTGGAGCTCGTCAACCACGAGGTACCGCAGCGTTTCCGGGTCATTGTTGCGCCACAGCCGGAAGTCGCGCGGGCGAACCAGCAGGTAGTCGAGCATCTTGTAATTGGTGAGCAATATATCAGGCGGCGACTGGCGCAAGACATCGCGGTCGGTGATGACGTCTTCCTCGGTCATCGTCTTCACCGGCTGCTGGGGGATCTCGCCGAGATACAGCCCGGCCGTGACCTGCCCTTGCAGGTCGGGATGGCGCCAGATCATGCCGGCCAGCCGCTTGGCCTGGTCGGTGGCCAGCGCGTTCATCGGATAGATCAGGATGGCCTTGATGCCCTTGCGGCCGCGGTTCCCCCGGCAGTAATCGAGGATGGGGAAGAGAAAGCACTCCGTTTTGCCGGAGCCGGTGCCGGTGGCGATGAGGGTCGATTGGCCGGCGCGCCAGTCGAGCCGCTCGAAGGCCTGCTCCTGGTGGCGATAGGGGCGGAAGTCTTCCGGCAGGATCTCCGGGAAGAAGCGCCGCTCTTTCGCGGGCCGGCACAAAGGGCAGCTTGATGGAAAGGAACGGACCGCGGAACAGCGCCCCGGGAGCCGCCAGCAGCCGCTCGAGCGCCTGGGAGAAAAATGGATTGGTGATGGGGAACGTGGTGCGGAGGAAGTCCTCGACCCCGCGCTGCACCTGCCCGCTGACGACCGAGGGAATCATTCCGCAAGCGCCTCGAGTCCTTGTTCCTCGCAGAAGTACCGCACCAGGCCAGGAACATTCCTGCTGAGCCGGTCCAGCAAGTCTTCGAGCGACATACCGACGGCCGCGGCCTGTTCGTGCAACTTGTGCACAAACAGGCCGGGCTCCAGATCGCACAGGCCCCGCAGAAACCTGGAAGGGCCCTGGACTTCGACCTGCCACGGCTCCAGCGACGCGGCGGCGAAGTGACGCCGGTTGTAGGTGACGATCAGCTCGGCGGCCGAGCGAACCGCAGCCGCCAAAACGTGCCGGTCTTTCGGGTGGTTGGTCATGAGATCCGCCAACGGCTCATACCCTTCCACCCACGCTTCGGGGAAATGCTTGCGGAGTTCTTCCTCGCGGCGGCCGGCCTTGTCGGAAGGCATAGCCCACTTCTCGACCAGGTTCCGCGTGACTTCCTCCATGATGTGACGAGACCACTTCGGCAGGTACAGCCTCGGATGCTCCGCCATGCCCAGCAGCGTGTCCGCCAGCGGCATCGGGATCAGCAAACAGGAGTCGAGCACGACGCGAAAGTCGGCTCTCATTCTTCTTCGCCGCCCTCGGGAATCCCGGTTCGGTCATACAATCCGGCCTCGAATGCCTCCCTGGCCAGCAGGTTCAGCGCCGCCTTCCGTGCGGCGTCCCGCCGCTTCTGGTAGGCGATCACATCCTTCAGGTAGATGCGACGGTGCGAGCCGACCTTGTGGTATGGAAATTCTCCCGACTCCAGCAGCTTGATGAGATGGGGCCGCGAGACTCCCACCAGGAGGAAGCCCATACGCTTTGTCGCCGTCGAGAAAGACGATGCGCCCGTTGCGGTCGTAGAAGGTGTTGCGCTCGTACTGGCGGAAGACCGGGAACTGGATGCGATAGATGGTGAGGAGCTCGTCGAGAGTAAGGCTCAGGGCCTGGGCGACGAGCACATCGATTTCGAGCAGCGCTTGGCGGCGCTCGAAGTCCGTACGGAGCGGCGTGTGCCAGGTCCAGTCGGGGGAGAGGTTAGCGAACCTGCACGGGTCAAGCCGTGGATCGTCCTTAGCCCAGCGGAGCATTCGGAACTCCGGTTCCCAGCACTCACGCCAGAGACCGGCGTAGCTGTGGGTGAGGCAGTTGAGCAAAAGCAACCGCGTGCTAAGCGCCGGGGTCAACCGCTGATCCAGCAACGGGAACATACTGGCCCAATCATTCTTGAGGTAGTGGTCGCTATAGAACTGGTTTTCGTTGCCGATTCCGGTCAGGTCGAGCGGCATGGCGGTTATCCGACGAAGACGGCAGCGACACGGAGGAAGGGCTGGTTCTCCGTGGTGAGGGTCTCCTCAGCCCAGTTCTGATAGCTGCGGAAGACCTCCTCGATACGCCGCCGCCGCTGCTCCTTGCGGCTGCGCAGGGCGCCGATGAGATGGTCGCCCTCCGGCATGTCGAGATCGAGCACCATTTGCTGGCGCTCGCGAAGGTGGGCCAACCGGCGGATCTCTTTGTCCAGACGGTCACGGAGGTTCTGGTCGAAATCGCGGCGGCGCTGGGACATGTACTGGCCGGCGGCGGCAACCGCGTCGGGGAGGAGGCTTGCCAGCGCCGGGGGCGGGTCGAAGGTCCCGGGCAAAAATCGTCTGCACCTGCGGCGGCAGGGCCGCGAACACGCTCTCCAGATGCCGGGCGATCTGCGCGCCCGTAGGGTGATCCCCCTGGCGCAGTTCACCGCTGACGTATTCCCGCGTCTCGGCCAGAAACGTCAGGATCGGCTGGTAGCTCCTCTTCCCCTTGTTCTTGGGGTTGTAGCTCTTGCGCCCTCCCATCTGGTTGCCGAACAGTGTGTGCACCTGTCGCTACCGCCTACTGGATCGCCATTCTCAACCCGGATGACCGGTTGGCCGAATCCGCCAGCGCCGCACACCACAAGCTCGGGGAAACTGGACTGGTTACGACCGAAGAGATCCTCACAGAGTTCCTGAACGCGTTCTGCAGCAAGGGCTCCGGGTTCCGCCATCGTGCCTGTGATATGGTGCTTAAGACTCTCTCGTCTCCGAAGATCCAGTTGATTGAGCAATCCCACGACTCGTTCCTTCAGGGCTTGGAGCTTTACATCCGCCGGCGCGACAAGGGATATAGCCTCACAGACTGTATTTCGATGGCTACGATGAGGAGGCTCCAGATCCGCGAGGCCCTCACCGCGGACCACCACTTCCGCCAGGAAGGATTCACCATCTTGCTCGGAGGCAGCGGAGGGCGAAAGACCGCGCGTAATGCTGTAGAATGAGGGAAGTGTGGTAACGCCTCCCCTGCCCGCGGCGCGTGACCGGTTGGTGGTAGCCCTGGATTTTCCCGGGCGTGCGGCGGCGGTCGAGATGGCCGGCCGGCTGCGCGGCGAAGTGGGGATGTTCAAGATTGGCAAGCAGCTATTCACCGCGGCAGGGCCGGACCTGGTGCGGGAGATCGTGGGGTGGGGCGAGAAGGTCTTCCTGGATTTGAAATTCCACGACATTCCCAACACGGTAGCGGGAGCGGTGGAGTCGGCGGTGCGGCTGGGGGTGAGCCTGGTGAACGTCCACGCCTCGGGCGGGGTGGCGATGATGCAGGCGGCGGCGCAGGCGGCCCGGGGGAGCGGCGTCCGGGTGTTGGGGGTGACCGTCCTGACCAGCCTGGGGGCGCGGGATCTGGCCCGGGTGGGGTTCTCCGAGCCGCTCGAGCGGCTGGTGGTGAAGCTGGCCCAGCTGGCTCAGGAAGCCGGGCTGGATGGCGTCGTGGCCGCTCCCACGGAGGTGTCCTTGCTGCGGGCGGAGCTGGGGGCGGACTTTGTGATCCTCACACCCGGAATCCGGCTGCCCGGGGCGGAGGCGCAGGACCAGGTAAGGATCGCCACGCCCCGGCAGGCCGTCGAGGACGGAGCCGACTACATTGTCGTCGGGCGGCCTATTACGCAGGCCGAAGATCCGGCCGCGATGGCCCGGCAAATCGTGGGGTTGCTGGGCAGCGCCCCACCGCGACTATAACGGTGCGCCGACAGCTCCCGCGCGCGGTTCGTGGATTTGCTAGAATTCGCATATGGAGCCGGTTTCGGTTTCGATTGTTATCCCCATCCACAACGAGGAGAAGAGTATTCTGCCGCTCTACGACCAGTTGGTGAAGGTCCTGGAGACCCGGCCGCGTCCCTTCGAGATCCTGATGGTGGACGACGCCTCGAACGATGGGAGCCTGGAGCTGCTGCGGAGCCTGGTCGAAACCGACGCCCGGTTGAAGGTAATCCGGCTGCGGCGAAACTTCGGCCAGACGGCGGCGCTGGCGGCCGGCTTCGAGCTGGCCCAAGGCGAGATCATCGTGGCCATGGACGGCGACCTGCAACACGATCCCGCCGACCTGCCCGCCTTGCTGGAGGCGATCGAGAAGGGCTGTGACATCGCCAGCGGCTGGCGCAAGGAGCGCGTGGACAACGCCCTCACCCGCAAGATTCCTTCCCGCATCGCCAACTGGCTCATGCGCCAGGCCTCCGGCGTGGCGTTGCACGACTTCGGGACCACCTTCAAGGCCTACCGGCGGGAGATCATCAAGGACATCAGGCTCTACGGCGAGCTGCACCGCTTCATCCCCGCGCTGGCCAGCTGGAGCGGGGCGCAGATCGCCGAGGTGCCTATCAGAAATGTAGAGAGAGCCGACGGCGCCTCGCATTACGGGCTGGGCCGCACGTTCAAGGTCGTCTTCGACATCCTGACCATTCGGTTCCTGCTGAAGTACTTCACCCGGCCGATGCATTTCTTTGGGACGGTGGGCTTCTTGTGCGGCGGGCTGGGTACGGTGTTGCTGGCCGTGCTAGTGATCGACAAACTCCTCCGCGGCCACCACCTGATGGTGGATCACGGGCCGCTCCTGATTGGCGGCGCCATGCTGGTCCTCACCGGGATCCAACTGGTGTGTACGGGGCTGATCGGAGAGGTCCTGATGCGCACCTACTTCGAGAGCCAGAATCGTCCCATCTACTCCATTCGCGAGATTATCAGCCAGGAGTTGAAGGTTGGCTGAGTGGGCGGAGATTGCCGCCAACCTGGGGATCGGCCGCCTCCGGCGTCATATCTTCCTGTGCGCCGACCAGACCAAGCCGCAGTGCGCCCCGCGCGAGGCCGGACTCGCATCGTGGGAGTATCTCAAGAGGCGCCTGGCCGAGCTGGGTCTGACCGGCGGCCCGGCGGTGATTTATCGGACTAAGGCGAACTGCCTGCGGATCTGCGAGCAGGGTCCGATTGCCGTGGTTTACCCCGATGGCGTCTGGTACTACAACTGCACACCGGAGGTCTTGGAGCGGATTATCCAGGAGCACCTGATCGGCGGCAGGCCGGTGCAGGAGTACGTCCTGGCGGTAGATTCTTTTTCCTGAAGTTGGCGGCGCCCGACCGATAAGAACGGGCATGGACGCGAACCGTGGCCTGATCCCACACCCCGAGAGGGGTATCTGCCACATAGTGGCGGGTTCGAACAGCCCGGTCGAGAGGCCCGTCGCAATCCTCAACCATTCCTGCCGCCCCGACGCGCCCACTCCGGCTTTCTCGACCATGCTGGCGCTGCTGGAGACCTTACGGAATCTCATCGTCTCCGGGCACGAACCCGCCTCCTATCTCATTGCCCCGCGCGAAGGCGGGAGCCTGTGGATGAGCAGTGGCCAGTGGCCCAGGGCCGGTGACCAGTGGGTGTTTCGGGTGGGGAGTCGCGCCGTGTCCGACGGGCGTTGGCTCGAAGTCGCCGACGAAACCGGACGAACCGGCTACCGGCTGGAGCAGTTCTGCCGGACGCTGCCGGGCGGCGGGTTGGAAGCGCTGCCGCACGTCTGGAGCGCCACCGAGCGGCCCAGGCCGGCCTGGACGCCGGGTGACGGCTTGTCCTACCGCCGCGCCTTCTCCACCGCCTGTCCGGCCCTTACCCGGTAGGCCTCCAGCGGCGTCAACCCGAACTCCCGGATCACCGCCTCCGTATTCAATTCCGGATCCCGCGAAGCGAGGGTGAACCAGTCGTCGTCGTGCAGCCAGTTCACTTCCACCCGCGGGCCGTACTTGCGCAGGATGGCGGGCACCTTGGGGGCGTTGAAGTCAACTTCGAACAGCCTCTTGCCGATCGGCAGGGTAGCGCCCGCCCAGTATTGGAAATGACCGGTAACGGCCAGTGTTTCCCCGGTGATGTCGTAGATGCGGGCCGGCCGGCTCCAGGTCGAGGACACCACGTAGAACTGGTTGGCCAGGGCGATCGCCGCCGTTTGTCGCGCCGCCGGATACGCCGCCGGGAAGAACACGATGCGGGCGCCCTTCTCCTTCAAGCGCTTCCAGTTGTCCCACCAGTTGACGTCGAAACAGATCTGGACCCCGATGCGGCCGAAGTCGGTGTCGAACACCGGCGGTTCCGTGCCGCCGGGCTGGATGCCTTGCTCCAGCTCCTTCTCGGTGGGGTGCATCTTGTCGAAAGAGCCGGCCAGGCGTCCCTGCCGGTCGAGCAGCAGCGCGGAGTTGTAGGCGCGGCCATCGCGCTGGGTCTTCAGCCCGAACAGGACGTAGGAGCCGTGCCGCCGCGCCCAGGCGCCCAGCCGCTCGGTGGTGGGACCCGAGACCGCTTCCGCCGCCCCGCGGGTGAACGTCTCGGGCAGGCAGGCTATGTCGGGCTGATAGGAGGCCGCCGACTCCAGCCGTTCCAGGGTCTGGTCCACCAGATCCTGGCCGGAGAGCTTCTCCTGGCTGACCGTGACCACGCGGACCATTTCGGCCGGGAAGAGCGGCACCGGCATCAGGAGGACCAACAAGTTTAGACGCCTCATGGCACTCAGGTTAGCACCGCGCCGGAATCTCCGCCACCAGCCCTCCATTCGTACACCTGCTTACGGTCGCAGTTCGTGTAGGGCAAAGACGTAGAGGGTGTCGCCCGAGCGGAAGTCCTTCATCCAGGGAGCGCCGGCGCCCGTGTAGCCACGCACCGCGCCGGCCATGCCGGAGGCGATGGCGATGTACTGGCGTCCGTCGAGTTGGAAGCTGATGGGGGCGGCGCGCAGGCCCGAACCGGTTTGAAACGACCATAGGACGCGGCCGTCGGAGGCGTCGTGGGCGGCGAAGTTGCCTTCGGCGTCGCCGGTAAAAACGAGCCCGCCCGCCGTGGACAGGACGCCGCCGCCCAGCGGGGTGCGGGTCCGCACTTCCCACACCTTCTCGCCGGTCGCGGCGCGCAGGGCCATCATCTTCCCGTAGGCTTGGCCCGGCAGGTAGCGGAAGCCGCTCGGCCGAGGCGGCAGGTTCCGGCCGCGCGCCTGGACTCCATAGTTGGAAAACACCGCGCAGTTCTCTATCGCCGGTACATAGACCAGCCCGGTCGGCGGGCTGTAGGACATGGCGTTCCACTCTTTGCCCCCGGCGGCGCCGGGGCAGACAGTGACGCCTTCGTAGGTGGGAAGGGCGGCCGGGTTGACGATGGGGCGGCCGGCCGGGGTGAAGCCCTGGGCCCAGGTGACGCGGACGAACGGCTGGGCGTAGAGAAAGCGGCCGGTGGCGCGGTCCAGGGCGTAGAAGTGACCGTTGCGGTCGGCGTGGAGGAGGGCTTTGACGGCGCGGCCGGCGACGGTCAGGTCGGCCAGCAACATCTCGTTGACCCCGTCGTAGTCCCAAACGTCGTGCGGTGTGAACTGATAGTGCCACCGGAGGCGTCCGCTGTCGGCGTCCAGGGCGACCACGGAGTTGGCGTAGAGATTGTCGCCCTCGCGCGCCTCGCCGTCATAGTCGGGATAGGGATTGCCAGTGCCCCAATACACCAGATGGAGCGCGGGATCGTAGGAGCCGGTCATCCAGGTGGCGGCGCCCCCGGTCCGGTGGGACTCGCCGCTCCAGCTTTCGACGCCTTTCTCGCCCGGCCCGGGGATGGTATAGAAACGCCACAGCCGGCGGCCGGTTTCGGCGTGATAGGCGTCGAGAAAGCCGCGGCTGGGGTAATCGCCGCCGCCGACTCCGATCAGGACCTTGTCGCCGGCCACCAGCGGAGCGGCGGTGGCGCTGAGGTTGTCTTCGACCCGGCCGATCTCGACGTCCCAGCGGACGCGGCCGGTGCGGGCGTCGAGCGCCACCAGGTGGGCATCCAGAGTGCCCATGTAGAGCAATCCGCCCCGGAGGGCCACGCCGCGGTTCACCGGGCCGCAGCAGTACTTCATCTTCTCGGGCAGACGCCGGCGGTGGTGCCACAGCTCCGCGCCGGTGCGGGCGTCGATGGCGAAGACGTGGTTCCAGGAGGTGCTGAGATACAGGACGCCGTCCGCGACCAGAGGCGTGGCTTGCAGTCCGTCGGGCGTGCCGGTTTGGAAGGTCCACACCGGGACGAGGTTCCGGACATTGTCGCGCGTGATCTGCTCCAGCGGGCTGAACCGCTGGTGGCCATAGTCGCGGCCGTAGTGGAGCCAGTTGGCAGGGTCTTCGCCGGCGGCCAGGAGCCGGGCGGGGGAAACGTCGAGGCGCGGGGCCCGCCGGTCGGTGGTAGACTGCATCGCCAGCTCGGCCAGGGAGCGCAGGTGACGAAGGACCGCCTGCCGGGCGGCCGCGTCCAGCTTGTCGGCAAAGGCCGGCATGGCCGTGCCGCGGACGCCTTCCCGCACCACGCGGTCCAGGACCTCCTCGGAAGTTTCCGCCTGCCAGGCGGGGTTGGTCAGGTCGGGTCCGGAGCCGCCGTCGCCAAAAGCGCCATGGCAGACCGCGCAGTGTGCGGTGAACAGGGTCTGGCCTGGGTCGGGAGGGGCTTGGGCGGAGGCGACGATTGCGAAGAGAACTAGTGTTCTGTAATTGAAAAAGCTTGAAATAATATCCCAGCCCTGCTATCCTGGGTCCATGTCCCGACCCATAGCGGTTCTCGAACTGACCCCGGAAGAGAAGCGCCAGTTGCAGCGTGTGGCCCGGAGCAAGACCGGCA
>JBGOUV010000596.1:0-2671 GCA_041477815.1 Terriglobia bacterium
CTACTGCGGCGCTCGGGCCATCCAGATATTGCTGGTGATGTCGCCTAGCAAGAACACCACTTTATCGCGGGCCACGGAGGGGACCACGACTTCCCTCCCGACTTCGAGTAATCCCGCCGGGCGACGGGTGCTGTGAAAGTGTTGGAACGGGGCGGGCGGCGAGAGGGGGCGGCGCGTGAGGGGGTCCAGCCGCAGGGTCCAGAGGCACCGGGAACCGTCCCGCTCCGAAAAGAAATACAGCCGGTTGCCGTCCGGGGACCAGCGAGGCACGCCGTCATCGGCCGATCCGTCGGTGACCGCGATCCACTCGCTTTCCTCCGCCACCCCCTCGCGGCGCAGCGGCGCGACAAACAGCGAGGTCGCCGATCCTTGGCCGTAAGTGAGGAGGGCGACCCAGCGATCGTCGGGGGAGAGACTGGAATCGAAGGGCCGGAGTTTGGAGGTCTTCATCACCGGGACTTGCTCTTTGGTGTCGAGCGAGAGCAAGCGGCCGCTACCCAGAAGAAGGCCGGTCTTGTCGGAAGTCCAGCTCCTGGGGAGGCCGCAGCTGTCGCAGGCCTTCTGGGGAGCCCCGCCGGCGGCAGCGATGGTGTACACACTGAGCCCCAGTAGACCTGGACTCAAGTAGGCCACCCGGGAGCCGTCCGCCGAGAGGACCGGGAAGACTTCGGGCCCCGGGGTAGCCGTCAGGGCCGACTCTTTACCGCTCACCAGGTCCTTGAGCCAGATGTCGAAGGACCCGGAGCGGTTGGAGGCGAAGGCCAGCTTGGTTCCGTCCGCCGAGACCGAGGGCATGACGTCCGCGGCGGCGTCCTGAGTCAGCCGCTGGACTTCGCCGGTCGGCCGGGCCTCGGCCGTATCCGCGGGAAGACTCCAAAGATCGGCGTTGGCGTTCATCAGCGTGAAAACGAAGCTTCCGTCCGCAGCCGTATAGGGAGAGTACGAGTGTCCCGCCCCAGCCGTCAGCCGCTGCGGTTTCCCGGTAGCCTTTCCGGAGCTCGGAGAGACCGCCAAGCGCCACAGGCTCATGTCCTGGAAGGGCCCCGCGATGGTTGAAAACAGAACCTCGCTGCCTCTCCAGTCTCCCGGCGCGATCTCCGGACCCTGGGAGAGGAGATTCTGGGCGGCAAACAGCGGAAAGGCGCCGGTCTTCACCGGTGGCTCCGCAGAGCCGAGATCGGGACGGGGAGCGGCCCACCAATCCACCCGCCGATCCAGCATGCCCGCGACCAAGACGCGCTTGCCGTCAGGCGACCAGACCGGCATCGCCGCCGACGTCAGGCTGGGCGCCACCGGGAGCGGGGGACCACCTGCCGCCGGAAGGATGTAGGAGCGGCCCCCTTGGAACTCCCCCGTGTAGTAGGCAATCCAGGCGCCGTCGGGGGAGTACCGCGGCCGCCGTCCGCCGGCCACCAGCAAGCGCGCGTCGCCCCCGAGGGAGGGCATCACATAGAGCCCGCCACCGTCGCGGGCGGAGTAAAAGGCGATCGAGCGGGAGTCGGGGGAGAAGGCGGGATCCGTGTCGTTGGCCGGGTGATTGGTGAGACGCAGAGGCTGCCCTCCGGGAATCTGCTGGACATAGATCTCGAGGTTGCCGTCCCCGGCGCGATCGGAAGCGTAGGCCAGAAGCTTCCCATCCGCGGAAATGGCGGGGGTGGTGGCGACTCCGGTCTCGCTGGTGAGCCGGGTGATCTCCAGGGCCACGGGCGCCGGCGGCCGCCGCACCACCCACCAGAGGGCCAGGACCGCCGCGATCACCCCCACCACCGCCGCCGCAACCACACCGAACCGCGACCGTGAGGGAGCGGACCTCGCCGCGGTCCGAGCCCCCTCCCCCGAAGCCGACTCCTCCTTCACCTCCTCCAGCGCCACCTTCAGGTCAGCCATGGTCTGAAACCGCCGCGCCGGATCCTTCCGCAGACAACGGCCAATGATCCGCTCCAATTCCGCCGGCGTAGTCTCCGCCACCTCACTCACCGGCTTCGGCTCCTCCCGCAACACCGCCGAGAGCGTCGCCACCCGCGATTCGCCCGCGAACGCCTTGCGCCCCGTGACCATCTCGTAGAGCACCGCGCCGAAAGAGAAGATGTCCGACCGCGTGTCCACCTTCTTCGCCTCGGCCTGCTCGGGCGACATGTAGGAGGCCGTGCCCACCACCGTTCCTTCCTCGGTCCGCGGCGCCCCGGCCGCCGTCAAGGTCAGACCGTCGTCTTCGCTGTCGATCGTCTCGGTGAGCTTGGCCAGCCCGAAATCCAGGACCTTCACCAGGCCCTTCTCGGTCACCATCAGGTTGGCCGGCTTCAGGTCCCGGTGGACGATGCCGGCGGCGTGAGCCGAGGCCAGCGCGTCGGCGATCTGGACGGCGTAGCGCAGCGCCTCTGCCAGCGGCAGGCCCTTGCGGCCGATAAGCTGATCCAATGTTTTGCCATCGACGAACTCCATGGCAATGAAGTCCACGCCCTCGGCCGCGTCGATTTCGTAGATCGTGATGATATTGGGATGGTTCAGGGCGCTGGCCGCGCGGGCTTCCTGAACGAAGCGCTCCTTGCGTCCGGGGTGGGCGACCGACTGGGCGGACAAGATCTTGAGGGCTGCCAGGCGGCCCAGCTTGGCGTCGCGGGCCTTATAGTTGACCTATGCACGGCTCCGGGCGAGGCCGGAGTACCGGATC
>JBGOUV010000025.1:0-30580 GCA_041477815.1 Terriglobia bacterium
CTTTACCGCTCACCAGGTCCTTGAGCCAGATGTCGAAGGACCCGGAGCGGTTGGAGGCGAAGGCCAGCTTGGTTCCGTCCGCCGAGACCGAGGGCATGACGTCCGCGGCGGCGTCCTGAGTCAGCCGCTGGATTTCGCCGGTCGGCCGGGCCTCGGCCGTATCCGCGGGAAGACTCCAAAGATCGGCGTTGGCGTTCATCATACCCCGGCGTAGCACAATGTCGGCAGCGTTCCGGTTATGATCAGCCGGTCAAAGCAGCCCAACACCCCAGCCATCTTGTCCGCGTACCGCTCCGTGATCAGGGCCACGACTCATCTTCGCTGAATCCGACCCTGTTTGGTTCCGGCTCGTCCGGGTTAGGGAACGAGCTTGCTTACGGTCGCCCTTCGGTGGAGCCGGATTGAGACTACCGCCGGTGGATGCGGAGCATACTGCGGTCCAGCGCCTTCAGGTTCGGCTTGCCGGCCAGGCCCATGTTGCGGGCCATCTCGGTCTGGAGCATCTCCACCACGGTTTGAACACCGTCGGCTCCGTAGGCGGCCAGGCCCCAGAGTATGGGACGCGTAATCAGAACGGCCTGGGCTCCCAGGGCCAGGGCCTTGATGATGTCGGTGCCCCGGCGGAAGCCGCCGTCGATGAGCACCGGCGCCTTGCCGCCCACCGCGTCCACAATCGAAGCGAGGACGTCGATCGGGGCCGCCAGTCCGGGTACGAAGCGCCCGCCGTGATTGGACACGATGATCCCGTGCGCGCCCCTCTGGACCGCCGTCCGGGCTTCCTCCGGGGTCATGATACCCTTCAGCAGTACTGGAGCGCTGAGCCCCTGCCGGAGGCGGTCGATCCCGTTCCAGTCCAGGCCGGGATTTCCAGTGGGACGCTGGGGCGTGCCGACGGTCAAACAGACCGCCTTGCAGCCCGCCTGCACCGCCTGCTGTACACGGGTCCGGACGGCAGAGAGGTCCGGCTCGGGGAACACCTGGTACCACAGGCTGGTCTTGGCCTGGGCGGCAATCTGATCCAGGGAAGCACTGGAGCGGCTGCTGATCACCGTCACCGCTTTGGCCGCGGAGGCGCCGCGCACCGTGGCCAGCTCCCCCTCGGGGTGGACTCGCTGCTGCCGCGAAGCCGGGCCTACCAGAATCGGCGCGAACATCTTCTCGCCGAACAGTTCGACGGTCAGGTCCAGGTTCATTACGTTGACCAGCGCGCGCGGCCGGAAAGTGATCCGGTCCAGGGCGGTGCGGTCGCCGCTGGCAATCGCGTTGTAGGTAGCGCTGTCCAGCTTGCGCTGCGCCATGGCCTCGAATTCGAAGGTGTTGACCAGCTCCCCTCGGGGCGCGATGCGGCCGGGCGGCTCTCCCACCAGTTTCGGTGGGTCCTGAGCCCGCAACAGCGATGCGAACATCGCCAGGAGCTGCCGTCTGGTGCTCATGGGAAATCCGTCCGGACCAGGGTTCGATCAATAGACGCCAGCGTGGGACGCCCCGTGTGCGCCATGGCCAGAACCAACTCGTTCTGAACGATCTCCAGGATGCGCTGCAGTCCGGGCGGACCGTAGGCGGCGACGCCCCACCGGGCCACCCGGCCCAGGCAAACCGCCGTGGCGCCCAGCGCCAAAGCCTTCAGGACATCGGCGCCCCGGCGAAATCCGCTGTCGATCAGCACCGGAATGCGGCCCTGCACGGCGTCTACAATCTCGGGCAACACTTCCATTGTGGAGGGGTGGTAATCCGCATTGCGGCCGCCGTGATTGGAGATCACGATTCCGTCCAGTCCGCGCTCCACGCACAGCCGGGCGTCCTCGGCGCTAAGGATGGCCTTGATCAGCAGCGGAACCTTGATAAAGGGGCGGACCTTTTCCAGCCACGCCCAATCGAGATACGGATACCCGCCGGAGACGCGATAAGGATTGGCGGCCTGAACCCCTCGTCCGCCGGGGCGGCGGTAGGCGCCGGGAGGAGGGGGACCGGCGCGCAGGCTCATATTGCGGTCATGCATGGACCGCTCGCGGACCCCCGTGCCGATCTGGTTGTCCACCGTCAGGACGATGGCGCGGCAGCCCGCCGCCTGAGCGCGCTCCAGCAACTCCCGGTTGTCTTCCACCTCCGGCCCTCTAGGGTAGTGTTGATGCCATAGGGGGCCGGTGGCCGCGGCGGCGGTCTTTTCGATAGGGAAGCTGGAATTGACGCTCACGATCATGGTGGTGTTGGAGGCCGCAGTGGCCCCCCGGTGAGTGGCCATCTCGCCATCCGGATGCAGTTGGCCGTGGCCGGCGCTGGGAGCGACCAGGATCGGGAAGGCCATTTTGGTCCCGAGGATCTCGGTCGCCGTGCTGACCGCGCCCGCGGCGACGACCGCTTTGGGCAGCAGCTCGACCCACTCAAACGCCTGCCGGTTGCGCCGCAGCGTAAACTCGCCCTCCACTCCGAGGGCGGTGTAATCGTAAGCGTCGCGCGGGATCTTGGCGTGGGCCACCGGCTCGAAGTCAAAGGCGGTGACCAGCTCGTGGAGGCCGGGAATGCGGCTATGGTCCCGGAAGGTATCCTGCTGTCCTCGGAGCAGGGGGGAGCCGGCCAGAAAGGTTGCCAGGTGGCGCAGCGCCCGGCGGCGGGTTAGGGAGGAGGTCCATGGATCCACACACACATTATGCACCAGCTAAAAAGTCAGCGCCAGAGTCAGGTGCATGATGGGCTGGCCGCCCCACTCGGCGGTGCGGGCCTCCGCGCGGACCTTGCCGAACGTACTGGGATTCTGGAGGTCCACGGTGGTCGTGGGGTTCAGGAAGGTCCAGGTCTTCATGAAGTTCTGGAAATCCCAGCGCACCTGGAACTTGAAGCGCTCGGTGATCTGGATGTTCTTCTGGGCCGAAATCTGACCCACGATGAGCGGGATTCCCGTGACCACGTTGCGGCCCAGATTGCCCGGCGTAAAGGCCGCCGGATACCCGAAGTACCCGATGTCCATGACGGAATTGATACCCGGCGCGCTGAAGCGGTCCGGGCCCATGTCGCGGTAGTTGTCCCGCAACTGCGGGTCCGGACGAACGGAATTAGGACGGCGGCTGCCGGCGAACGTGGGGTAGTAGTTGAAGGGGCTGGCGGTGAAGTCGAAGTTCAGCGGGTTGCCGCTATCGAGGGTCTGCACGTAGGCAATCTCGTACCCGCTGAAAATGCGGTCCCAGACGCCCCCGCGATTGAGGAATCGCTTGCCCTTCCCCAGGGGCAATTCCCAGACCACGCTGCCGACCAGGTGGTGCTTGCGATCGTAGTTCGAGCGCGCTTTCTCCAGGCTGCGATTATTGATGGGGGCGACGCCCGAGCCATCATTGTCGTTGCTTTGTTCGTCGATGGACTTCGAGAACGTGTAGAAGCTCACGAAGTTCACGCCCTTCGAATACCGCTTTTCCACCTTGACCGAACCGCCATGATACGAGGAATGTCCGAAATTCGACCGCATGGTGATGCTGCCGAACTGCGGGAACGGCCGGTAGTTTTGCGAGGCCGCAAAGGCCGCCGCCCGCAACGCCGGATCATTGGCGGCGAAATCAATCGGGAACGTGTTGTATTCCCAGTTATTAATCAGCCCGACGCCGGCGGAGCCTTGGTAAGAGAACTCGACCAGGTAGTGGGTCCGCAGCTCGCGCTGGACGGTGAAGTTCCAGTTCATGGCGTAAGGGTTCCGCAGGTTGGGGTCGTAATACTGCGCGTTGCGCGCGCTGTAGTTCGTCCCCAGGAACGGCGAGGTGCCGTCGGGCCGGACGTTGAACGCCGGTTGCGCAGGTATCTGGCTGATGCGGTAGATGGGACGCGGATCGCCCGGATTCTGCTGGTAGTTGGCCAGAGCTTCGTACTCCTGGAACTGGGAGTTTTGCTGCGAATACTTGACATCAACCGTGCTGAGAGCGAACCCGCCGCGGAAGACCCACTTCTGCCAGGGATGCCAAGCCAGTCCAATCCGCGGCTGAAAGTTGTTGTTGTCGCGGCCGCTGAGTGCGCCCGTCGGGTGAATCAGCCCGCCGACCCTCCCGGTGAGCGGGTCAATGGCCTTGGGATCAAAATTCGTTTCCTGATCGTACTTGGTGGCAAACGGGCTCTCGTTCGTGTAGCGCACGCCCAAGTTGAGGGTCAGGGTGGGCGAAAACTTCCAGTCGTCCTGGAAATAGAAGGCATTGGATCCCGAGCGGGGGTACCAGTTGGCCAGGGAACGGGTGAATTGGGCCTGGCGCACGTAGCCCAGAAGGAAGCCGGCAAAGCTGTTGCCGGTGCGCGGGACCGGCTGCCCGTTGGCCTGCACATCGGCGGTCATGAGGTCGAAGCGGAAGTCTCCGCTGGGGTAGTTCAGGGTGAAGGAGTTGAGGCGATAACGCAATACCTGGTAGCCCATCTTGAAAGCGTGCGAACCATGGATCTTGGTGAGATCGGTGCGCAGCGAGAGGGTCTCGTTGGCCCGCTTGAACGGTCCGCTGACGGCCAAACCGTAGACCGACTCGGGAAGCCCGGCATTGCCGGCCCCGGTGAGGCCGCCGCTGCCCGAAATGCCGAAGGAGGGCAGCAAATCGTTCGAGATGTTGGGGATTCCGAGCAGGGAGGGGTAGTTCTTGCCAGAGGAAGGTACGAAGCGCTCCGAGAAGAACCGCAGATACCCCACGCGGGTCGAGCTGATGGTGGTCGGGTTAATGATCCAGTTCATCCCGACCGAGTAGTTCTGGTTGTTGGAGGGCGTGGTGGGGCCGTCAGCGGCATCGAAATCCAGGTTGCGGATGTTGCGCGGCGGCCGGCCCGCGCCGTTGCTGTGAGCGTACGTCCAGGACCCGTTCAGCCTCACGTTTTGGCGGAACTGGTGATCGATGCGTCCGTTGTACTGCTCGTTGAACGTGCGCGACTTCTCGCCATAAATGATGTTCTCGACCGGTCCGTTGGCATTGGGGGTGGTGACGCGGTTGGGCGCGACCCAGGGATCGATGGCGATGATCTTGGCAGCTACGGGATCGTAACGGCTCAGCGGAACAATACGGTTCGGCAGCGGGTCGCGTACCCAGCTTCCGTTGGGGAGTTGCCGGGTGGTGGCCGGGTCCCACAGTTGGTTGCCCACGCCGCCGAAGGAAAAATCGCCGGTCTTCATGTCCGGCGTGGGAGCGTTGCTGTAGGCCTGCGCCTCCTTCTTCTCGATGAGCTTCTGCCAGCCGAAGAAAAAGAACGTCTTGTTGCGGCCGTTGTAAACCTTCGGTAAAACCACCGGGCCGCCCACGCTGGCGTCGGGAAGCAGGAAGAAGGTGGGCACGCCGTTGGGGTAGCCGGGCTGGGCTTGCGAGTTCTTGAAAAGGTCCAAGAAGAGCCGGTGTTGCATCCGGCGCGAGCGGCCGTAGCCGGAAGCCAGTCCATGAATCTCGTTAGTCCCGCCCTTTCGCACGATGTCGACCACGCCGCCGGCGGCGTTGCCGTATTCGGCCGGCAGGGTAGTGGTGAGTACTTTGACGTCCTCGACATTGTTGAGGATGGGGAGCACAAGCCCGGTGCTGCCCAGCGGGTTGTTGGAGATGGCTCCGTCCTCAAACACGCCGATGGCGGTGTCGCGCAGGCCGGCCACGTGGCCGCCGCCGATGCCCATGCTGGTTCCCTGGTAGGAGATTCCAGGCACCAGCCGGAGGATGTTGGTCACCTGGCGCTGGAACAGCGGGAGATTGTAAAGGTTCTCGCCCTTCAGCGCGGTGCCGGGCGCCGAGGTCTCGGTCTCCAGCAAGGGCGTTTCGGCGGATACCCGCACCTGCTCGGATACCGCGCCTACCTCCAGCGTGGCGTCCACCGGAAGCGTGAACCCGGCGCGCAGATCCAGGTTGTCGCGAACGAACCGCTTGAACCCAGCCGCCTCCACGGTGACCCGGTAGGGTCCGGGCTGCAGGGAGGGGACGCGGAATATGCCTTCGCCGTTGGCCACGGTGTTGTAGGCGGAGTTGGTGTCGAGGTTGGTGACCACGATCGCCGCACCGCCCACTACGGCGCCGGAGGGGTCGGTGATGCGGCCGGTGATGGTCGCCACACCGAGCTGTCCATAAGCGGCAGGGGCGGCGAGAAGAGAAACCAGCAGAACGGTCCAGACCCATCGAGTAGTCATTTTCGTGCCTCCCAGGCGGGGTGTCCTTCAACCAGGGTTCGACCCAACTTCCCCCTCCGTTATGGTCCGAACGCTAGCACGGGTGTTGGGGAGCTGTCAAGTGTAATTCACTCCTGCCGAAGTCGCACGCCGGGTTCGCCAGATCGCTGCTGCACTGGCTCAGCCTCTACCCAGCCGCCGATTTTTCAGCATTTCCACTTGCAGGAGCAAGCGCTTTGCTCTACAATACAAAGGGCTTTACAGAAACTACCGTGGACCTCTTCGACTTGCTGTTCATCGCGCTGTTGTTGGCCAGCATGGTCACCCTCACGGCGGCCGCAATTTCAGGTCTTGGGGGGCGTCGGCGGCGTGCGCGGGGCCTTCTCCGTGGATGGTCCATTGGCGCCGCGATCTACCTGGCCATCGTAGTTGTGGTATCGCTGGCCACACCGCGCCGCGTGTTGCGAGTGGGTGATCCGCAGTGCTCCGACGATTGGTGCCTGGCCGTGGAAGACGTGCAACGGACCCCTCTGAACTCGGCCGTCTCTTATGCCGTGACGCTCCGGCTCTTCAGCCGGGCCCAGCGCCGCGCTCAACGCGAGAAGGGCGTCAGCGTCTACCTCCTGGACGCGCGCGGCCGGCGCTACGACCCCCTTCCCGACGCTTCCGAGGTCCCGCTGGATATCCTTCTCCAGCCGCAGGAATCCGTCACGGCCAAGCGCGTCTTCCGGCTCCCCGCGGACGCCGGCGAGGCCGGTCTGGTAGTCGATCACGGCAGCGGCTTTCCCGGCTGTCTGGTCATTGGCGAAAACACTTGGTTTCATCGACCAGCCGTCGTCCAGCTCGATGGAGGGCGTCGTCCGGCTTGACCGGCCGGTGCAGGGCCGGATAGAGCGAGCCCTCTTCCAGCAGCAGCGCCTCGCCCGACAGCTGCTCGAGCGGGTCGCTGGGCAAGGCCGCGACTCCCACTCCTTGGCGGCGAGTCTCTAAGAGAAATTCGCGGCCTGACACGGCGACTTTATGGTGAGACCCGGGGTCGTGGCGCCCCCCACAGCCCGCCCCGAAACGCGAAGGCCAGATAGGCCAGACACGCCCCCAGTTGGACGGCGTAACCGGCGGCCTGCGCCAGCGCCGCGCCTTGAACGCCGCGGCCCGGAACCAGCCACGCGCAGCCCGCGGCCGTCACCGCGCACACTACCAGCAGAATAGGAAACTGGGGGCGGAACAGGCGCGCCGAGGTCAGCGAATAGCCTGCCGCGCTGGCCAGCAGCGACACCAGTCCGGAGAACATCAACCAGACGAACAGCCGGCTCTCGCGGGCGTAGTTGGCGCCGTAGAGCAGGCCGAGCAGCGGCCGGCCGGCCAGGACGGCCACCAGCACGCCGGCGCCGCCGACCGCCGCCGCCAGCGCGAACATCCTGGCGCTTAGCCGCAGGTAGGTCTTCAGATCCGTGACCGCGGCCTGCGCCATGCGGGGCGCCACCGCCTGGCCCAGGGCCATCACCAGCAGGTTGGCCGAAACGGTCACGTACGCGAGCGCCGAGAAGACTCCCACCTCCGCAACACCACGATGGTGCTGCAGAAAATAGCGCGGCAAGTTTGCATTCACAGAAACCAGCAGCAGCGTGAACCCCAGGGGCAGGGAGATCCGGACGAGCTCGCCGAGTCGGGCGGGGTCCCACAAGGGCAGCCAATGTCCGGCTACCAAGGTCAAGTCAAACGTGAGCAGGGTAAGCCAGAACACCGGGGCCAGAACGGCAATGGCGGCCGTCGAGGACCCGGTCCACACGATCACGCCCGTCATGGCCACGACCGACAGCACGGCCTTCAGGATTTGGGATTGGGCGATCCGGTCCAGGCGCTCCTGCGCGTGGAGGCGGCCGTAGATGGCATCGCTGAAGGATTCCGCGGCCTTCATGAGGGCGACGGCGGCGAGTAGAGCGACCGTGGGCGCGTCGTATCCGCCGGCCCGGGCGGCGGCGGCGACGGCCAGCAAGAAGACGGCCGTGCCCATGAGACGCAGGGCCACATAGTGACCCAGGCGGTAGCGCCCGCCCGTGTCGGTGGCCTGGACGGTCCGCAACTGGAGGTTGGTGAGCATCAGGATCGGAGAGACGATGGCCAAGGCCAAGGCGAACCGCCCCACCGTGGCCGGATCGCTGCGCCGGGCGAGCAGGACGATGGCCGCCCACTGCGCCGCCGCATAGCAGACGTTGCCGGCCAGCGCCCAAACGAAGCTCACCCGCAGAGACTGCGGCGCCGCCCGCGCCGGGCGCTCCAGGACCATTTCGGCGCTGGTCATCGCGCCACCGCCGCTCGGCGGCCGGTGTTCACCACCGCCGCCAGCACGAAGAAAATCCAGACCGCCACGCCCAGACGCCGGAAGGGGTAATCCACCAGGGCGTGCGCAAAGACGAAGATCGGGCCCAGCCCCCAGATGGTGCGCACCGCCGGACCGATCGAGAGCCCCAGCACGGCCAGCATCGCCGCCGCCAGGGGCAGCCCTCCTTCCACCGCCCACTCCGCCCAGTCGTTGTGGGCATGATTCACCCTGGTGCCATCGTCGTAGTAGGCATAGGCGGGATAGGCGACTGGAAAATTCCCTAATCCGAAGCCGGCCCAGGGACGCTCGCGGATCATGGCCAGAGCGCTGCGGGCCATGTTGCGGCGCAGCGCGTAGGGGTCGTCTTGATGCAGGCGCACCCACAGCCGGTCCCAACCGGCGGCGAAACTGAGAAGGGCGCCGGCCGCGGCGAGGAGGGCGCCGCACGCCAGCAGACGCTTGCGCTCCCCGGGCTGCTTCCGCATGGTAAGGGCGAGGACGGCGAGAAATTCTCCAACCAGCAGCGCCACCCCGGCGCGGGAAGCGGACATGACCACCGAAGCCAACAGCAGAACCGCCGCGCCGGCATAAAGCCACCGCCGCGGCGACCGCTCCAGACTCCGGAGCACGGCCCAGGGGAAGATCAGCTCCACAAATGCCGCGTAGTCCATGTAGCTGGCGAAGGGCCCGTAGATGTCCAGGTATCCGGTGTCGAACCGCCACAGAAACTTCCCCTGGGAGGTGTATCTCTGAACCACGCACAACAGCGCCACCCCGCAGGCCAAGCCCAGCAACCACTGCATGCGTCCGGCCTCGGGATCGGCGCCGAAAAACAGCTTGCCGCTCAGCCAGAAGACGGCGGCAAGGGCCGTCCAGTAAGCGGCGGCGGCGAGGGTCTGATGGCGGTAGACGGTCAGCCCGGTAAAGGCCTGTACCAATCCCCAGGCCGCCACGCTCAGCAGTACCCACTCCAGGACCCGCACCGGAGCGGGCGACCCGCGGAGGGGCCGGCGGCCGAGCAGCAGTATAGCCGACGCCGCCAGCACCGCCACCAGCACCAGGGTCACGCTCCACAGTCCCTCGCGCCAAGTGGTGAGCGTGACGGCGGCCAGCGACGCGAAAAGCAGCGCTCGGGCGCGGGGAGTCATGGCGGCAGTCACCTCCGGTGGGCCAGCACCACCCGGCGTACCGCGAGCGTGACCGCGGCGACGTCGGCCTCCGTCATGCGGGGATAGAGGGGCAGCGACACCAACCCCTGATAAATACGCTGGGCCACCGGAAACGCCTCCGGACCATACCCGCCGGTCCGCCGGTAATAGGGATGCAGGTGCACCGGCAGGAAGTGCACGCTGGCGCCAATCCCGGCGGCGTGCAGCGCCTCGATAAAGCCCCGACGATCGATGTTCAGCCGCTCCAGGTCCAGTTGCACAGGATACAGGTGATAGATATGATCGCGGCCGGGCAGCTCGCGCGGCAGGCCGAGCTCGGGGAGCGAGGCGAAGCACTCGGCGTAACGGCGCGCGATCTCCCGGCGACGGCGGATGAATCCGTCCAGACGCCGGAGCTGGTGGAGGCCCAGACCCGCCTGGATATCGGTCATATTGTACTTATAACCAGGCTCCATCACTTCGTAGAACCAGGAGCCCGCCTCGGCATAGCGGTTCCAGGCGTCCTTGCTCATACCGTGCAGAGACAGCAGGCGCATCCGCGCGGCCAAAGCCGCCTGGTTGGTGGTGATCATGCCGCCCTCGCCGGTGGTCATGTTCTTGGTGGCGTAAAAGCTGAAGGCTACGATGTCGCCGTGCGTCCCGATGCGGCGCCCCCCGTAGGAGGCGCCGGCGGCGTGAGCGGCGTCCTCGATCACGGCGAGGCCGCGGCCCCGGGCCAGGTGGAGCAGCGGATCCAGGTCGCAGGCCTGACCCCCGTAATGCACCGGAACGATGGCCTTAGTGCGCGGCGTGATGGCCCGCTCCACAGCCGCCACGCTGAGCAACAGCGAATCGTCCACGTCTACCAGCACGGGCCGGGCGCCCAGGTGCACCACCACGTTAGCGGTGGAGCAAAAGGTCAAGGTGGGAACGATCACCTCGTCGCCCGGACCCACGCCAGACACCGCCAGCGCCAGGTGCAGCGCGGCCGTGCAAGAACTGACGGCGATAGCGTGTTCCGCCCCTACATAGGTCCGAAAATCTTCTTCGAAGCGCTTCACCTTGGGCCCGGTGGTCAGCCACCCGGACCGCAGGCTGTCCACCACCTCCGCGATCTCCTCCTCCCCAATCCAGGGGAGACAATACGGGAGAAACTTCCCGCTCACAGGATTCTCCGCAGGGTGAGGGAGACACCCCGGAGCCGGAAGCCGCAGGACTCGTACAGCCGCCCCGCCGGAATATTGCGCAGTTGGGTGCCGACTTCGACTACGGCCGCACCCTGGCCCTGGAACCAATCGAGAGCGCCCCCGGTGGCGGCACGGGCCAACCCCCGGCCGCGGGCGGCGGCGGCGGTGGCCACCAGGACGATCGAGCCCAACGGCCCGCCCAGAACGGCGGCGGCCTCCCGGTCCAGCTTGCAGGTCACGAATCCGGCCACGGCGCCCCCGGTCTCGGCAATCACTACATGGTCGGCAGCCTGACCCAGGCAGGAGTTGCGGACCCAGGTTTCGTGCAGCCGATCGGCCACCCCGGGCCCGAGCGCCGTATCGGCGTGGAAGCGGTCGAGTGCGTAGGCGGAACGGGCGATGGCGCAGACCGGAGCGAGGTCGGAGGGTTGAAAGCCGCGGATCACCGCTCCCTCCCGGTCGCGGCGCGGCGCCGACCGGAGGGGGAGGGAAAAAGTTTGGAGGCCGTCGAGCAGGCGAAATCCGCCGGCTTCGAGGACCTGGATGGTTTCCAGGTCGCCGGCGTCGACGCGGGCGGTCAGGTGCCGGATGCCGGCATGGCGGGCGTCGTCGAGGAGCGCCTCACAGAGCGCTTCCTGCACGCTCTGTCCCTCCCGGCCCGCGACGCTGGCCAGCAGGAAGTGCAGGCGGGCCGCCGGAAAGCCGAATACCTCGCTGTCCCAGGTAAGGGGGCCCCAGCAGGCCGCGCCGGCCATCCGGTCCCCGCAGCGGGCGACGAAGGTTCGCGCTTCCGCCGCGCTGGTCAACCGCTGCACGGCGTGGAGTGCGGCGTCCTGCAAGTGGGACCGGTCGCAGCCGTCGCCGTAGCGCTCGTAGGACAACCGCGCCTGCCCGGCGATGGCGGCAAGCTCGCCGGGGGCCAGGGGGTTTTCGTCAGTGGGAAGGATTTGCATTGTTAATATCCTTCCGCAACAAGACGTATGGGACGGTCCGCCACAGGATGGCGAGGTCCAGACCCAGCGAACGGCGCTCCACGTACTCGACGTCCAGGGCCTTGCGTCGCGGCCAGGAAATGTTGTTGCGTCCGCTGATCTGGGCGAGGCCGGTCAGGCCGGGCCGGACCGCCAGCTTGACGCGTTCGTGGTCCGTGTAGTAGGCCAACTGATCCACCAGGTCCGGCCGCGGACCGACCAGGGCCATATCTCCCCGCAGCACGTTGTAGAGCTGGGGCAGTTCGTCAAGGCTGGTCCGGCGCAGCCAGCGCCCCAGCCGGGTGAGGCGGGGATCGTCCTCGGCGCTGCAGGTCGACCCGTCGGCATTGCGCCGGTCGGGAGCATCCTGGAACATGGATCGAAACTTGTAGAGGCGAAATGGAAGCCCGTCGCGTCCCAGGCGCCACTGGAGGAACAGCGCCGGGCCCGGCGAGGACAGCCGCACGGCGATGGCGCCGGCCACCAGCAGGGGCGAGAGTGCCACCAGCGCCGCAACCGCCAGCAGCACGTCCAGCACTCTGCTCATCCGGCCTCCGTGGCCCGGTAATACTTCGCACTGTATTTATAGTAGCTGTACATGTTGTAACCGGAGCTGAGATTGACGTGATCCACTTTGTTCAGGACCAGCCCCAGGACGTTGGCGCGCAGCCGTTTCAACACGGCCAGGGCGGCGGCCACCGCCTTGCGATTGGTCTCTCCGGCCAGGGCCAGCAGGATGACGCCGTCGGCCAGGGTGGCGATCTGCAGGGTTTCGGCGAAGCCCAGCAGGGGCGGACCGTCAATGATCACCAGGTCGTACTTTCTGGTGACTTGAGCCAGTACTTCGGACATGCCGTACCCCATCAGGTCGGGGGCGCGGTTGGTGGGCGGGCCCGCCGGCAGCATGTAGAGATGCGACAGGGTCTGGCTCTGAATGATGACCTCGTCGACCGTAGCCTCGCCGGCCAGGACGTTGGCCAGTCCCCGGCTGGAGTCGATGTGGATGTGCTTGTGCAGCGTGGGGCGGCGCAGGTCGGCGTCTATGATCAGCACCGTCTTCTGCTGGCGGGCGTGGGCCACGGCCAGGTGCAGCGAGGCGGTCGATTTGCCTTCGCCGGGTCCGGAGCTGGTTAGGAGAATCGACCGCAGGCGTCCGTCGAAGTCGGCGAGCAGGATCGAGTTTCGCAGCGTTTGCATGGCTTCCTCGAAACTGGAGGCGCTGGCATTCTTGTCGACCAGGCTCTGCGAGGGCTTGGCCAGGTCGGTGTTCGACGACGCCACCCCCGCCGCCAGCAGGTAGGAGAACGACCGGCGGCCCTTCACCACCGGGAGCATCCCGATCACCTCCGTCTGCAGCGTCCGGCCGATCTGCGCGGAATCGCGGATGGTCTGGTCCAGCGCGTCGCTCAAAACGGCCACGCCGACCGCCAGCACCGCCGAGAACAGGAAAGCCAGCAGGACATTCAGGGCCACATTCGGAAAGACCGGCTTCACCGCCGGGCGGGCCTCATCGGCCAGCCGGATGGCGCTGTTTTGGAAGCCGGCGTTGATGCCGGCCTCGCGGATCTTGCGGACCAGGTCTTCATAGAGCTTCTTGTCGGCTTCGGCCTCGTTCTTCACCTGCTTGTACTCGAAGGAGCGGGCGTTCAGCCGGTCGAATTCAACCTTGGTCTGGGCCACCGCCTTGGCCAGCATGCGCTCGCGGTCGAGGCTTTCCTGGTACTCCATACCTACGCGGCGAGTTACATTCTGACGCGTGCTCTCGAACTGGCGCTGCACCTCGGCCAGCTTGGCCGCGGCCTTGCGGTACTCGGGGTGATTGGCTCCGAAGAAGCCCTTCACCTCGGCAAATTTCTCCTGCGCCTCGTTAACGCGCTCGGAGAGTCCCTTCAACGACTCGCCCTGAGCGGACACCTGCGCCGCCTCCAGGGCCCCGCCGCGGCCGGACTCGAAGGCCGCCTGCTTGCGCACCCGGTCGGTCTGGGCGTTGGTGTGCTCGGTGTTGAGCTGCAGCAGGCGCGCCGAAAGAATGCTGGTCTTCTCCTCCGGATTGATGACGTTCAACTCGCGCTCGAAGGCGGCCACGGCCAGCGAGCTGCGCTCCATCTTGGCCCGCAGCTCCTCCAGTTGCTGTTCCATGAAAGCCGACAGGCTGGCCGAGGAGCGCATCCGGATGTTGTAGGTGTGCTCCAAGTAAGACCGGGCGATGCCGTTGGCCACGTCGGCGGCCAGACGCGGGTCGGGGGAGCGATAGGTAATCAGAAGTAAATAGGTATTCGACGGACGATTTATCTTCAGATTCTTCAGCAGCACGGGCGCGTTTCGGATGGTGTCCGGCTGGACGCCCGGGAGGCGGCTAAACTGCTCTTCGTGCTCCAGCAGGTTGTACTTCCGGGTGACCGGGCGCAGCACCGAGTCGGACTGAATGAGTTTGGCCTGGGTGGCCAGAAACTGGTCGGAGTCGTTGCTCATGGCCACCCGCTGGGCTTCCTGTCCGAGCACGCCGCTGGGGGCCTGGCGGTCCACGTCGACGGTGGCCGTGGCTTCGAAGATGGGCGTAAGCCGGGTGGAAATCACCAGCGCGGCCACCACCGACAGCACCACGAAGGTCGAGATTTTCCAGACGTGCCGGCGCAGTACCCAGAGGTAGTGGGAGGCCGGGAGCCCGGCGCCGGGGGTCTCCGGGTCCACCCCCGGGCCGCTTTGGGAATACGGCACGATCTGAAAAGCACCGAGTTGGGACAGGTCCGGGGGGGGCAGCTCCGCTCGCAATGTAGGACTCCTTTACCTGGTTCCCGCGTAAACGCCGGCGGCGCCGGCGGCGCTGCCGAAGATGAGAAGCTTCTCCAGCAAGCCAATGGTGGCCCGCCGGCCCTTGTTGTCCGGGACATAGAGGATGTCGTTGGCCAGCAGGGTGACGTCGGGCGCCTTGCGGTCGATGATCTTTTTGAGCTCGATAGGGATCTCGTTCTTGCCCCCCAGCGCTCCCTCGCGGCGGTAGATATAGGCGTGGTCGCTCGAAAAGGGCAGCAGCCCCTCGGAGAGGGCCAGGATCTGGAGGACACTGCTCTCGACCGCGTCCCGCACGGGGAAAGCGCCGGGTTTTCTCACGTTGCCTACTATATAGATACGACCGGCCTCGGGAACCCGGATCTCCTCGCCGCCGGTGAGACGCAGGTTCAGGTCGGGGTCCGCGGCGTCCAGCAGGCCCTTCACCGCAATGCGCTGCACCAGCGTAGTCGGGGCGCCGTCCGGGCCTTTTTGCGCCTTGCTCACCAGGATCTCGGGACCGGCTTCCGGGTTCAGGCCCTCGGCGCGGGTCAGGGCGTCCAGCAGCGTGACGCCGCCAAAGGCCTGAAATGTCAGCGGCCGGAGCACCGCCCCGGCTACGCTGATGGGCCGGCTGCGGTACTCCACCACGGTCACCGCTACCTTCGGATCCACCAGAATCTGGGCGGCCTGCAGAGCGGCGGCGATCTCAATCTCCAGTTGCGCCGGCATCAGACCGGCGGCGGGGATCTTGCGGTCCACCAGCGGCACGCTCATCCGGCCGTCGGCGCCCACCCGAATGGTTCGCGACAACTCCGGAGCGCCGTAGACTGAGACGCCAATCAGATCGTCCGGCCCTACCTTCTGCGCCGGAAGGTTGCCGGACAATTCCGGCGCTTGCCCCCAGGCGGCGAGGGCGAGGGCGACGGCCGGCCAGAAAGAGTGCCTATTCATGAGCAGGATCCAGCAGGTCCGCGAGGCGTGAAACTTTGTGGTTCAGCAGGTCGATACGTTCCTCCGCGTCCGACACCCGGGAGGCGAGAGCCGTGCTGCCTGGTCGCTCCAGGGTGCTGGTCACGGCCAGCCGGGCGAAGTCGGATACACTGCGCTGGCCCTGGGAGGTGCAGAACAGGCGTACCCGTTCGTAGTCGTCCAGGGACATGCGGAAGCTGACCATTTTGCTTTTTCGATGCAGTACGCGGCCGAGTGTGAGGGGCATACGTGCGAACTTTCTCCGGAGGAGTTATCGGCTGGTCCCGAGTGATCCGTAAGATGTCGCAAAGAAAACGGCGCCGGAACTACCGCTGAACACAGAGGCACAGGGACAGAGCGGTGGCTTTCCTTTCAAGAGCCTCAGCCTTTCGCTCCGAACGGCCGATTACAAGACGAAGCATCATGAAGACTTGGTTCAGTCGGACTAAGTGGAGTGAGGTTATTCCACGGGTACTAGCGGATTTTGCCATCATACAGTCGGCGTTCGTGGTTTCGCTGGGGGTGGTGGTCTCTCAGACCAGCACCTCGTTGGAAGCGCTGGGGCGCGTTTATGTCGAAGGCTTCTTGCCGCTTTCGCTTCTTTTCCCGGTGGTCTTTTCGCTGTGCGGCTTCTATACGCGATCGCGAGTTTACGTCACCGGCTACAAGTGGCGCCTGATTGTGTCGGGTACGACCATGGCCAGCCTGGTCTACCTGCTGGGCCACTTCCTGCTGAACCGGGCGGACAGCCTGCCCCGGAAGTCGCTGCTGCTCTTCCTGGTGCTGGCCAACGCCGGGGTGTTCGGGAGCCGCTGGCTCAAGAACCGCCTGCTGGATCTGGAATCGCGGGGCGCTCGGGACCAGGGCGGACCGGCCGGGCAGGATCGGCCAGTATTGGTCGTGGGCGGAGCCGGCTATATCGGGTCCGTGGTGTGCCGGAGGCTGCTCGCGGCCGGCCGCCGGGTGCGCGTGCTGGACAGCCTGATCTATGGCGACATGGCGATTCGGGAGCTGGTAGCGGATCCGCGGTTCGAGCTGCAAGTCGGCGATTGCCGGAACATTCAGTCGGTGGTGGCAGCCGTGAAAGGAGTGGGCGCCATCGTCCACCTGGCTGCCATCGTGGGGGATCCGGCCTGCGACCAGGACCGGCAAAGCGCCCGCGAGATCAACTATGCGGCCACGCGCATGCTGATCGAGGTGGCCAAGGGATATGGCGTGGAGCGGTTCTTATTCGCCTCGAGCTGCAGCGTCTATGGGGCGTCGGACCAACTGATGGACGAGCATTGCCAGCCGGCCCCCCTGTCGCTGTACGGAGAGACGAAGGTGGAGTCGGAACGCGCCCTGCTCGAAGCGCGTGGAGAGCACTTCCATCCGGTGGTGTTGAGATTTGCAACAGTATTCGGATATTCACCGCGGCCCCGCTTCGACCTGGTGGTAAACCTGCTGGTGGCCAAGGCCTACCGCGAGCGCAAGATCACTATCTATAACGGCGAGCAGTGGCGTCCTTTCCTCCACGTGGAGGACGTCGCCGAGGGGCTGCGCGGCGTTCTGGAGGCGCCCCTGGACGCGGTCAGCGGCGAGATCTTCAACCTGGGGGACAACCGGCTGAACGCCACCCTGGCACAGGTGGCCGAGAAGATTCGCCAAGTCTTCCCCGGCTCGGCGGTGGAATACGTGGAGAATCAGGACCGACGCGATTACCGCGTCTCGTTCGACAAGATACGCCGGCGGCTGGGATTCGAGGCCCGCTGGACCCTGGAAGCCGGCATCGCGCAGTTGCAGCGCGCGCTCGAGAGCGAAGCCGTGCCCGACCACGGCAGCCCCATCTATCACAATCAGCGATACCTGAAAGAAATAGGAATGATACACAGCGAGGAACTGGATGCCCGCGTCATGGCCGCCTTCGCGGAGGCCCTGCGGGGCGAGGAACACGTCCCGGCGGAGCGGTGAAGACGCCGGCGTGATAGAATCTTCCCCGTCAGGAGGACATCGCATGCTGCGATTCTGGGCCCCTGCCGGCTTCGTACTGTGCAGCCTGGTTCCGGCCGGCGCCGCCACTACGGTGGACATCTACTACATCGACGTGGAGGGCGGGGCGGCCACCTTGATCGTCACGCCGGCCGGGGAGTCCTTGCTGGCCGACACCGGCAATCCCCGCCAGGATGATCGGGATGCCCAGCGGATTTACGAAGCCGCCACCGGCCAGGCCGGTTTGAAGAAGATTGACTACGTTTTGATCACACACTTTCACGGAGACCACGCCGGCGGCCTGCAGTCGCTCTCCAAGATGATCCCGCTCGGCAAGTTCTTCGACCACGGCGATGCGGTGGAGAAGAGCGCGGTCTGGACGGCTTACCAGGCGCTGTCCGCCGGCAAGCGGACTTCGCTTCGCCCGGGCGACCGGATTCCCCTGAAGGGAGTAGAGGTGCAGGTAGTAGCCGCGCACGGTGAAAGGCTGAGGCGGCCCATCAACGGCGGCGGACCCAACGCCGAGCTGTGCCAGGACGCCCGGCGGAAGCAGCCGGACCCCACCGATAATGCGCAGAGCGCGGGATTCCTGCTCACGTTCGGCAAGTTTCAGTTCCTGGATCTGGGCGATCTTACCTGGAACCAGGAGCACGAGTTGGCCTGGCCGCAGAACCTGGTCGGTGCGGTGGAGGTGTACCAGGTCACGCACCACGGCCTCGATCAATCGAGCGCGCCGCAACTGGTGCGGGCCATTCGGCCGCAGGTGGCGATTATGAATAACGGCCCTCGCAAGGGCGGCGCCACGGAGGTCTTCGAGACGCTGCGCCAGTCTCCCGGCCTCCAGGACGTCTGGCAAATCCACTTCTCGGAGGTGGCCGCGAAGGGGCAGAATTCCGACGAGTCCCTCATCGCCAACCTGACTCCTACCGCGGAGTGCCAGGGTCACGGAGTGAAGATCTCGGTGGAGAAGAGCGGCAAATACACGGTGACCAACAGCCGCAACGATTTCAGCAAGACCTACATGGCCCGCTGAGGCGCGACCGTCCGGGAGTGGCTTTTCGCAGGTGAAAAGCAACCGCTCCCCTGTAAACGGGGTGGCCCCCCGGGCCCGGCCTGCCGAACTCCAGTAGAGGCACCAGGCCGGCCGGGGAGCCGGCTGCGGTCCGGGGGGGCCGCCCCACATTTGCATCTATCGTGGTGGCTGCCGGGGCCAAGTGGAACTCTCTTACGGCCGCGGCTGGGCGCGGTCAAGGCCGGGGGCCTGTCCGGCCCCCGCTGGAGAGGACCTTCATGTAGTTGGCGCGCTCGAAGGCGGTGGCGTCGGAGACGCACTGGCAGCTCATCGAGCCCTGCATCTGGCGGATGGATTCGTACTCGTGTTCTTCCATCCAGCGGCACAGCTCCTGCTCGAGGTAGCGGGCGTGGGGAATGCCGTTCTGGAGCAGGCAGGAGGTCATCATGGCGACACGGGCGCCGGCCATCATCGCCTTGAGGACGTCGGCGGCGCTGTGGACGCCGCCGGTGATGGCCAGGTCGGCCCGGAGGCGGCCGTAGAGCAGGGCCACCCAGTGGAGGCGCAGGAGGAGCTCGTAGGGACTGCTGAGGGTTAGCGTGGGAACCACTTCCAGGCTCTCCAGATCGAAGTCGGGCTGGTAGAAGCGGTTGAACAGGACCAGTCCGTTGGCGCCCGCCTCGTCGAACTGGCGGGCCATGTGGGGAATCGAGGAAAAGTAGTAGTTGAGCTTGACCGCCACCGGGATATGAAGGCCGGCGCGGACCTGGCGGACCAGGTCGACGTATTCGCGTTCGATCTGGGCGCCCGGGATCTCGGGATTGGTGGGGAGATAATAGATATTCAGCTCCAGAGCGTCGGCACCGGCTTCCTCGATGAGCCGGGCGTAACGGGTCCAGCCGCCGGTGGAGATGCCGTTGAGGCTGCCGATGACGGGAATGCGGACAGCCTGCTTGAGGCGGCGGAGGTGCTCCAGGTAGCCGTCGGGGCCGATGTTGTAGGTGGTCATGTCCGGGAAGTAGGTGAGGGCCTCGGCGTAGCTCTCGGCAGAGCCGGAGAGGAAGCGGTCCAGGGTGTTGGATTCGAGCTCGATCTGCTCTTCGAACAGGGAGTGCAGGACCACGGCGGCGAGGCCGGAGTCCTCCATGCGGCGGACGTTGTCGAGGTCCTGGGAGAGGGGGCCGGCCGAGGCCACCAGCGGCGAGCGCAGGGTCAGACCGAGGTAGGAGGTATGGAGGTCGATCATGGGTGCATCTCCTGGGCGGCTAAGTATTCATAAGAGCGCCAGCGGTCGTGGACGTCCTGCTGGGCCTCCCGGAGCAGGCGCTGGGCTGCCTCGGGGTTGGAGTGGACCAGCATGGTGTAGCGGGTCTCGTTGTAGATGTATTTCTCCAGCGGCAGGGAGGGCGGCCGGGAGTCGAGCTGGAAGGGATTCTTGCCCTCGGCGGCGAGGGCGGGGTTGTAGCGGAACAGGGGCCAGTAGCCGCTCTGCACCGCGTTCTTCTGCTGCTCGGCTCCGTACATCATATCGTAGCCGTGGGCAATGCAGTGGGAGTAGGCCAGGATCAGGGCGGGTCCGGGCCAGGCGGCGGCTTCCTGAAAGGCCTTGATGGCGTGGGTATCGTTGGCGCCCAGGGCCACGCGGGCGACGTACACGCTGCTGTAAGTGGTGGCCAGCAGGGCCAGGTCCTTCTTGGCGGTGGGTTTGCCGCCGGCCGCGAACTTGGCCACCGCGCCGCGCGGGGTGGCTTTGGACATCTGGCCGCCGGTGTTGGAGTAGACCTCCGTGTCCAGGACCAGGATGTTCACGTTGCGGCCGGAGGCGATAACGTGGTCCAGGCCGCCGTAGCCGATGTCGTAGGCCCAGCCGTCGCCTCCGACAATCCAGACGCTCTTGTCGACCAGGGCGTCAGCGACCGAGAGGAGGTCTCGGGCTTCTCGCGAGCGGAGGGTGGCCAGCCGCTGCTTTAGGGCCTCGACGCGGGCGCGCTGCTGGGCGATGCCGGCCTCGCTGGACTGCCCGGCGTGGAGCAGTTCCTCGACCAGCGGGGCGCCGATGCCGGCGGCCAGACGAGTCAGCAGGTCACGGGCATAGGCGGCCTGGTGGTCCAGACTGAGGCGCATCCCCAGGCCGAACTCGGCGTTATCTTCAAACAGCGAGTTGGACCAGGCGGGGCCGCGGCCTTCGTGATTCGAGGTGTAGGGCGTGGTCGGGAGATTGCCGCCGTAGATGGACGAGCAGCCGGTGGCGTTGGCGATGACGGCGCGGTCGCCGTAAAGCTGGGTGAGGAGCTTGATGTAGGGCGTCTCACCGCATCCGGCGCAGGCGCCCGAGAACTCGAACAGGGGCTGCAGGAGCTGGGCGTCCTTCACCTGGCCGAGGCTCAGTACGCGGCGGTCGGTCTCGGGCAGGGAGAGGAAGAAGTCCCAGTTGACATGCTCGAATTCGCGCCGGGGGGCCTGGGGTTCCATGTTGATGGCCTTGTGCTTGACGTTGGTCTTGCTCTTGGCAGGACATACGGCGACGCAGAGGGCGCAGCCGGTGCAGTCCTCGACGGCGACCTGAAGTGTGTAGCGCTGGTCGCCGAACTCCTTCCAGCGGGCGGCGGCGGACTGGAAGGCCTCCGGCGCGCCAGCTAGCAGCGCCGCCTCGTATACCTTGCTGCGGATGGTGGCGTGCGGGCACATCAGCACACATTTGCCGCATTGGATGCAGAGCGCCTCGTCCCACACGGGGACGTCCTGGGCGATGTTGCGCTTCTCCCATTGAGCCGTGCCGGTCGGGAACGTACCATCGATGGGCAGTGCGCTCACAGGGAGCGAATCGCCGTGCCCGGAAATGATCCGGGCCAGGACGCTCTGGACGAACTCCGGGGCCTGGGGAGAGACGGCGGGAAGGATGTCGAAGAGGGCGGTTACCTGGCCGGGGACCGAAACCTCGTGGAGACGGTCCAGGGCGGCGTCGACGGCGGCGAAATTCTTGCGGACCACGGCCTCGCCCCGCTTGCCATAGGTCTTCTCGATCGACTTCTTGATAGCGGCGATGGCCTGGTCGCGGGGCAGGACGCCGGAAATGGCGAAGAAGCAGGTCTGCATGATGGTGTTGATGCGCGAGCCCATGCCGGCCTCGCGGGCGACCGTGTAGCCGTCGACCACGTAGAACTTCAGCTTCTTGTCGAGGATCTGCTCCTGGACGCGGCGGGGGAGGTGATTCCACACCTCGCCGGGGCCGTAGGGGGTGTTGAGCAGGAAAGTGGCGCCGGGCTCGGCGGCGTCGAGGACGGGGAGGCGCTCCAGGAAGGTGATCTGGTGGCAGGCGACGAAGTTGGCACGGCTGATGAGGTAGGTAGAATGAATGGGGCGCGGGCCGAAGCGAAGATGGGAGACCGTGACCGATCCGGATTTCTTGGAATCGTAAACGAAGTAGCCCTGGGCATAGTTGGGGGTGTCCTCGCCGATGATCTTGATGGAGTTCTTGTTCGCCCCCACGGTGCCGTCGGCGCCGAGGCCCCAGAACAGGCAGCGGACGGTGGCCGGGTCTTCGGTGGAGAAGGCGGGGTCGAAGTCGAGCGAGGTGTGGGTGACGTCGTCGTGGATGCCGATGGTGAAGTGATTCCGGGGGCGCGGCCGGGCCAGCTCGGCGAAGACGGCCTGGACCATGGCCGGGGTGAACTCCTTGGAGGACAGACCGTAGCGTCCGCCGGTGACGCGGGGGAGGGGGCCCGAGTCCCAAGCTTCCTGCAGGGCCGTCACTACATCGAGGTAGAGGGGCTCGCCGATGGCGCCGGGCTCCTTGGTGCGGTCGAGGACGGCGATGCTGCGCACGGTGCGGGGGAGGGCCTGGAGGAACTGCTCCACCGGGAAGGGACGATAGAGGCGAACCTTCACCAGCCCGATCTTCTCGCCTCGGGCGGTGAGGTAGTCGACGGTCTCGTGGACGGCCTCGGCGCCCGAGCCCATGACCACGATGACGCGCTCGGCGTCCGGGGCTCCGACATAGTCAAACAGGTGGTAGGGACGCCCGGTGAGGGCGGCGAAACGGTCCATGGCGTTCTGTACTATGGTGGGGCAGGCGAGGTAGAAGGGATTGACGGTCTCGCGCGCCTGGAAATAGACGTCGGGGTTCTGCGCGGTGCCGCGAATGACAGGGTGGTCGGGGGAGAGGGCGCGGGAGCGGTGGCGTAGTACGAGATCGTCGTCGATCATGGCGCGGAGGTCGTCCGGGGTGAGTTGCTCGACCTTGGCCACCTCGTGACTGGTGCGGAAGCCGTCGAAGAAGTGCAGGAAGGGAACCCGGGATTCGAGCGAGGCGGCCTGGGCGATCAGGGCGAAGTCCATCACTTCCTGGACGGAGCCCGAGGCCAGCAGGGCGAAGCCGGTGGGACGGGCCAGCATCACGTCCTGGTGGTCCCCGAAGATGGAGAGCGCCTGGGCGGCGATGGCGCGGGCGGCGACGTGAAACACGGTGGGGGTCAGCTCGCCCGCGATCTTGAACATGTTGGGGATCATCAGGAGCAAACCCTGGGAGGAGGTAAAGGTGGTGGCCAGGGCCCCGGCCTGCAGAGCGCCGTGAAGGGCTCCGGCGGCGCCGGCCTCACTCTGCATTTCTACGACACTCGGCGCCACGCCCCAGATGTTGCGCTTCCCTTCGCTCGACCACTGGTCGGACCACTCGCCCATGGGCGAGGACGGGGTGATGGGGTAGATGGCGATCACTTCGTTGATCTGGTGCGCGACGTAGGCCGCGGCCTCGTTGCCATCGATAGTTACAGTGGGCCTGCTCATGGGGCGGTCCTCTCCTAGAAGGGAATGTGGAGCACGTTCCCCGCCATTCATGAAGTCGTTGCAAAACGGAGGGTTAGCAGGCAAGCGGAGGCCGCCTGGGGCAAAGCACCCAATGCAATCCGGGGAAGGAATCCAAATACGGTCGCAAAAGGTAGAAATCCAACGTAGGCCGAGACAGTAGATACTGCTTCCATTTGGACCCCGACACTGCTAAGCTCTCAGCAGGTGGTTGGTGAGGAGGTACGAATGTCTGTCTCGATCCCGTCTTCTTTCAGCCGCAGGAGGCTTCTGGAGCGGGCGGCAGTGTTTGCTGGAGTCTTCAAAATGACCGCATCCGGCGCTGGCGCGCAAGCCGGCAGCCGGCCAGGGTTCAACCGGAACTCCTCGCCGAGCCGGCTCCAGATCACCGACATGCGGTTTGTTCTGGTGGCATCGAATTACGACTACCCGATCATCCGCATCGACACGAACCAGGGCGTCTATGGGCTGGGCGAAGCGCGGGATGCGGGCCGGGAAGGCAGCGCCATGGTGTTGAAGCCGCACCTGGTCGGCCAGAACCCGCTTTCCATTGAGCCGATCCTGGACCGCTTGCGTATCTTCTCCAACCATCAGCGCATGGGCGGGGGTTACAGCGCCGTAGATATGGCGCTGCACGACATTGCCGGGAAGGTGTATGGAGTGCCGGCGTGGCGCCTGATCGGGTCGAAATACCGCGACCGGATCCGCATCTACTGCGACACCAACGAGAGCCCCGACCCCAAGATCTACGCCGATCGAATGAAGGCACGAAAGGCGCAGGGCTTCACCTTCTTCAAGATGGACCTCGGCACCCGGATGGTGGCCAACCGGCCCGGGGCGGTCAACGATCAGAGAGTGGCCACCGAGAAAGGTTTGGCCTATCTGTGTGAGTACATCCAGGCGGTTCGCGATGCGATCGGCGGGGAGGCGCCGCTGGGCGCGGACCACTTCGGACCACTCACGGTCAACGACAGCATCCGCTACGCGCGGGCCTTTGAGAAATACAACCTGGCCTGGGCCGAGGACATGATTCAGATCGGCCACTTGGGACCGGGCGGCGATGCCCCCAAGGACTGGCGCGGGTACAAAGAACTGAAGGAAGCCACCACCACCCCGATCGCTACGGGCGAGAGTCTGTTCGGCTTGGAGGAGGGCTTTCAGGACCTCATCGATCACCGCGCCATTGACATCATCCATCCGGACCCGCTGACTGCGGGCGGGATTCGCGAGACCAAGCGCATTGGCGACTACGCTTCGATGCACGGCCTGCAGACCGCCATCCACTTCGCGGGTTCGCCGGTGGGCTGCCTGGCGTCAGTACATATGGCAGCGACCTTGAAAGACATGCTGGCAATGGAGAACCACGCCGTCGATATTCCGTGGTGGGGAGATCTGGTAACCGGGCCCTCCAAACCAATCGTCGACCGCGGCTACATTACCGTGCCGGACACGCCCGGACTAGGCGTGGAGCTGAACGAGGCCGCGGTGAAAGAACACCTTCGCAAAGGCGGGTACCTGGAGCCGACCCCGCAGTATGATGACTTTATCCTCGACCGGTTCCGAGTCGGGGGGCCCTATCCGCACCTGGACGAGAACGGCAAACTGGTGAACACCCGGTAGGATGGGAAGGTCACTCCGCGCGCAGGGTGGACATCGGGTCGACGCGGGAGGCCCGGCGCGAGGGGGAAAAGGCGGCCAGCAGCGCCGCCGCCGTCACCAGCGACAGACCGGCAGCGGCGGCTCCGGTATCCCAAAAGATGATGTTCGGAATCTCGATCAGGGACACCAGCAGCTTCGTCGCGACGAGCGACAGCGCCAAGCCGATTCCGAGTCCCGCCGCGATCAGCATCACGGAATGCCGCAGGACCAGGCGTAGCACCATGGCCGGAGCCGCTCCCGGTGCGTGGAGATTGTCAAGGCCAATTGTCGACCGGCTTACTCCACTACTACGTCCTCTGCTCTCATCTCATCGCCTTCGTAGGCGACGCTGACCGGCAGCTTGCCAACCGGCGCTCCTTCGGGAACCAGCATCTCGATTTGCCAGACACCCTGGAGACCTGGAGCCAGCCCGCTGAAGAGGACCTTCGCCGGCAATCCTCCGATTCGGACCACCGGCAGGCTGGTAGTGTAGTAACGTAGCGACCCCGCAAGCGGCGGCGTAAGGTTGCTGGCGTCCTGGTCTCCCAGGAACACGCCGGCAACGGAGCCGAAGAGTTGGAACGCAGCCCCAGGCTTGACCGGGCCGGCGTCTCCCTGGCCACGGCCCAGCACTGCAAAATCTTGCGGCTCGGCGGCGAAAGGCAGACTGAATAGCTCGCCCCCCGGATCGGGTTTAAAGCCGGCACTGTGGCCGGGTGCGTGCGGTGGGCAGTTCCTGACCACAGTGTGCCCGTGCTGCCCGTGGTGCTCGTGGGAAACGTTGCCGGAATGGCTGGGCGGCACGGTGGAGATATGCAAATGCGTCGTGTGGGGTCCACAACCACTAACCGTGGTGACGGCGTTAGCCGAGTTGTTGGCGGGATTTGGATCGGTGGTGGCACTCGACACGGTCGCGGTCTCAGTGATCACGCTGCCGATCGACACGCCGGGATTGACCTTGACGACGATGGTGAAAGCGACCGGAGGACCTACCGACAGGCTCGCCCGCGTACACGTGATTGCGCCGGTTCCGCCCACCGGCGGAGTCGTGCAGGTCCATCCGGAGGGCGAAGTCAGCGACAGAAAGGTTGTGTTCGCCGGGACGGAGTCGTTCAAGGATACGCTCTCGGCGTCAATGGGTCCGTTGTTGGTAATGGCGACGGTGTAGGTGAGATTGGCGCCGGCCGTAACCGGATCGGGAGTATCGGTCTTGGTGATGGAGAGATCGGCTTGGTTGATCACTGGCGTCGAGATCGTCGCTGAGTAGGCCGCGCTCACGTTACCCGATGCAAACATTGTGGCTAGAACGGATTGGAAGGGGACCGTGAACTGCGTGGTGAAAGCGCCAACGAACGCAGTTACCTCGCCTGTCGAGATCCGGCGTGCGTTGCCCGCGACCGAAAAGGAAGCGGTCGAGCCGGTCTGAGTGTTGTTGAAATTGAGCGGCGAGAGGCCCAACGGATTACTAGGAGTTATGAGCGCCGCGCTCACAAAGGTGCAACTCTGTCCTACCGCCGCCGGCGAACCGCACTGGGCCTGACTTTCTATCCCTGTGTAGATGAACGTGAGGTCCAGCGCAATGTCCGAGACAGGAAGGCTCGCCGATGATACGAAGGTCTGGAAATTTGCCAGCGAAAAGGTGGCGTTGATTGGCTGGCCGGAGGCGTGGTTCAAGTTGTGGATGAACCCCTTTTGATTGGCGTACGGCGCGAAAGAGCCCGTGCCTAGCCCGGTGCTGGCAACGTTGCCGTATGCCGCCGCGCATGGTGTTGGCGACGCGAGGTCGCATAGGAAATTGGTGAATGTAAACCCAAGCTGTAAGTCGCCAGTGATGTTGAGGACACCGGAGACTGGAATGGCGCGTAACGGGGTTGGGAGAGTGCAAAGACTAGCTACCAATGCGACAACAAACCAGCGCGACAAGCTCATATAGGGCTATCCTCCGTGCCATTGTAGATTACACCAAAGCAGCCTGACAGTATACGGGGATCCATTATACCTCCGGTCGTACTCTTCCAAACGGTCTCGGTGGCCCCTTGGATCTATTCGACACCACCACGTGCAGTCCAGTGAATCCCGGCGTGGCGCCGGCGTAGAGGACTCGGCAGGCTGGGTGTCGAGCAGGAGTCTCACGCTGGCAGTGGCGCGGGGCAACGGGTCGGCGGAGGCAGTCTCGCCGCCCGGGTGGGGGTTGCGGCGGCTGATACGACTAAAACAACCGATAAGAATAGCTGGACGCGTATTTTCGTTTCCATCTGCGGCCGTTCCATGATTAAGATACTAGTTATGAAGATGAACTACCGAATGCTACCGGAAAAACCCACTAGCCGGGGTGTGACGTTGGTCCTATGCCTGGCGGCCGGGACGCTCGCCGCGTCGACGGTCATCCCCATGAGCCTGCGGGAGATCAGCGCCCAGGCGAGCCGAGTAGCGGTGGGGCGGATCGAGCGTATTACCTCATCTAAAGACGCAGCCACGGGAAGCATTCAGAGCCGGATCGAGGTAACCGAGACACGGAATCTCCAAGGGGAGCCGCTGGGGACTCTGACCTTCGAGATGGCGGGCGGTACGCTCGACGACGTCCGGCAGTGGATCGCGGGATTCCCGCCGTTCCAAGTGGGGGACCAGGTCGTGTTGTTTTTGGCGGAGACCACGGGAACCCCGCTGGGGCCGACGGTGGGATTGTGGCAAGGTGTGTATTTTGTCGAGGCGGATGGGACGGTGGGGGATCACCGCCGGCAACCGCTGGCGGAGATTCGGGGCGACCAGGCGGTGAAGGCGCCGGTGGCGCGCGATGGCGGGGTAGCGCAGGGAACACGGGTTTCGCTCGATGAGTTCCTGGGGCGCGTACGCGGGTTCCGGCAGCTACCGGGTGGAGCCCCCGACCGCCGTTAGCTTTAGCGTGACCGACTCCTGCGAACTCTCGCGGAGGGAGACAGTCCTGCCCTTTTTCTTCGTGCTGCTGTAGAAAATCAGGGTCGAACTGGGCCCCGAACTCCAGGGCCGGTGAGGATGGCGGCAGGGAACAGACGGAAGACTATGTCGCGTACAGCTTGGCCGCGCTCGAGCATCAGAGAGGCGCCGATACGCGTCTGGCCGCAAGGATAGCAAGTTCGATGCCGGCACGGAGGATTGTATCTTCCAGAGCCTTAGGGGCGGTGGGGGTGTCCTGAAGCGCTCCTTGTGGCCAGGCGCGACCAGGGGGTCGGGCTGCGGGCGCGGGCGCCCGCCCCACATAATAGTCACTAGTGAGTCATCGCGTAGATGATGTAGTTGATGCCGTAGCGGTAGGCTAGCGCGGTCATGGGCTCCGGATACTCCGGCACGTCGGCAAACTCCCAGGCGTCGGCGACGTCGGTGTTGAAGTTCACGGCCACCACCATGTGATTCTTTTCGTCATACATAGCACGCCACGCCGGGGTGGTGCCCGCGGGCTGCACGATCTGAATCGTTCCGCCGGGACCGCGCCAGAGATGGCGGGAACCGGGAATGAACGTGCGGTGCTTCTCCTCGATGTCGTAGAGAACGTGCATCACCGCATCGGACGGCAGGATGTCCGGGATGGGCTGGTTCGGGAAAACGCGGTTCATGGTCCGCCGGAACAATTCCCACTGCTCCGGTCCCCAAAAATCATCCACCACCAGGAAGCCGCCTCTGAGCAGGTATTCCCGCAGCCGGGCGGTTTCGGCGTCGCTCAGGTCCCACCAGCCGGTCTGTGTCGCGTAGATCCACGGATAGTCAAACAGCCGATCGTCGGTCAGGCGCAGGTGGCGCGGATCTCCGGCGTCGATCGCGGTCAGCCGCCGGATGCCTTCAGTGAAATGGTTATCGGCGGCTGGCCAATCCACCAGCCACCAGCCGTTACCGGTTCCCTCTCGCGACGACCATCCCCATCCCCGGTGGTACTGCGGCAGGTCGGTATACTCGACGCGAATAAAGTGGAACTCGCCCTCCCGCGCGGCGGCGGGAGTTTCGTCGTCCTCGCGCGCCCGAAAGCGCCCCCTTTGAGCCAGCCCCGCAATCGCCAGCCATAACAGCGCCGCCAGAGCCACACCCGGGCGCGAGCGCCTGCCATTCGCCACTTGTCTGCACCTCTTGCTCCCATCATTGTAGCCCGGGTTGTGGCGTTGGGTTACGATGATCCCAGCTATGCGGCGCCGCTACCTGCTGCTTCTTCTCGGCCTGGGGTTCCTCCTTCGCATAGCGCTTATCCTTGCCTACCCTCCCATCTTCGGCGGCGACAGCGTCACCCGTCTGGCCCACCACGACCGCATCATCATCTCCCAGCAGCTCCCGGCGCTGCAAACCTCCATCTTTCTCCTCAGCCGCCTGTCCGACGACCCTCTCCTCATCCGCTACTGGATGGCCCTCCTCGGCGCCCTGGCCGGCCTAGCCTTCTATTCCCTCTCTCGCGACTTGCAGCTCCACCCGCTCACCGCCTTGCTCTTCGCCACACATCCCTACATCGTGGCTGTTTCTACGGTCCCCTACCAGGAGATCCTGATGCTCGCCGCCCTGTGCGGCGCTTTTCACTTCCACTTCAACGACCGTCCTGCCGCCGCCTCCCTCCTCCTCGGACTCGCCTGCCTCACCCGCTATGAGGCCTGGGCCGCCTGCCCGGTCCTGGCCTTCGACTACACCCGGTCCCAGCGCCGTCCCATCGCCGCATTAGCCCTCTACGCCTGGGCGCCTCTCGCGTGGATGCTCTACCACTACGGCGTCACCCCGGCCGGAACGCACGCCATCGAATGGCCCCAGTCCCTGGCCCGCCTCCAGCGCTATGTCTATTTAGGATGGATTACCGTCAAGTTCACCCCGATTATCACCCTGCTCCTGGCCGTCCTGGGAGCGCTGCGTCTGCCGGGCAGCCCCCGTTGGCGTCTCTTGCTGGCCTTCCTGGTCCTGTTTCTCGCGGCCATTCCGTTTTCCGCCCACGGCGTCCCCCCGGACCCGGAGCGCTACGTCACTTCCCGTGAAGTCCATCTCCTCCTGACGGGCGCGCTCCTCCTGGCCGGCGTGGGCCTCACTCGCTTTCCCCGCTACGGCACACTCCTGGTAACCACCGCCTGCCTGGCCGGCGTCTACGGCGCCGCCGCCTACGTGAAACGCGAAACCTCCGACCCCCGTGTGCAGCTCGCCTACCAACTCGCCCAGTATCTCGACCGCACGCTCGCTCCCACCGAGAGCGCCCTGATTCTAAGTCCCGGTCCGCCTGCGGAGGGCCTCCAGGCCTACTTTGACCGTGCCAGCCGAGCCGGCCAGGAAGCGGCCGCCCGGCGCCTGGTGGAGACCCTGGCCGAGCCGGACGACTACCTCCGCGTCCGCCTGCACGCCCGCGTCAGCGGCTCCCGCCTCTTCTCACGCCCCACCCGCGACACCGACTGGATGGTAGCTTGGAGCGACTACACCGGTCCCACCCCGCTCCTGGAAGCTCCTCCGGTCGCGACCCTCCGCGCGGGCCCCCTCGCCGCTACGGTGTATCGGCGACGACCTGGAGCCACCGCCGCGCCAACTCCTCCGCGCTCCCCGTAAAGTCCACTGTAAAGCTCTCCAACTTCTGGGCCCCTCTCAGGAACCGTCCCTCCACCCCCGCCGCCGTCGGCTGCAGTTCCAAGGCATGATCCTTGGCCAGCAGCTTCAGCGCTGGACCGAGCCAGGTGATCCGCACCGGCATCCGCCGGCTGCGTCCCTGTAGCGA